>CAYUKK010000114.1:0-19700 GCA_964445305.1 uncultured Eubacteriales bacterium | reverse complement strand
GGGTTTACCCGATGCAATACCTTCGTAATCGCCGACGTCAACGTCGTCTTCCCATGGTCGACATGCCCGATCGTCCCAACATTCAAATGCGGCTTCGTCCGCTCAAACTTTGCCTTCGCCATTCCTTACCTCCTTGCGGCTGAATTCCAGGCAACTTTTATCTTTTAGCCCACGACCAGATTTGAACTGGTGACCCCATCCTTACCAAGGATGTGCTCTACCAACTGAGCTACGTGGGCCTCCCAACCCTCGGGTCAGCGGGAAACGGGATTCGAACCCGCGACCAACGGCTTGGAAGGCCGATGCTCTACCGCTGAGCTATTCCCGCTTGGATGGGCAGGGAAGGATTCGAACCTCCGAAGCGTTTCCGCAGCGGGTTTACAGCCCGCCCCATTTGGCCACTTTGGTACCTGCCCGCCCGGCAGCCCAGCGGCTCTTCGGCCAGCCCAGCAAGCTGGTTCTCTTGCCGAGCTTCTTCCCGGCAAAGCCAGCGAAGGGATTCGAACCCCCGACCCGCTGATTACAAATCAGCCGCTCTACCAACTGAGCTACGCTGGCATAATTGACTCTCTCGGGGTCCTGGAACTCAATTTTGAATTCAGGAGGAAAGAGAAAAGTCTTCAAAATTATGATAAAAATAAATTTATACAGTCCTAATCTTAGAGGAAATGACCTTTTTTGTCAAGGGCCATCCCCTTTAAAATTCCCTTTTGTTTCTGTAGATTTTTCGAGCCCTGTCCAGCTTTTCTCCCAGCATCCGGTAAAAGTCGAGCGTGAAAAGAAGATACTTGGCCTTCTGAACCTCATCCAGGTTTTCCTCGAGGATCTTCTCAAACTCCAAGTCTTTCTCTTGCAAGCTCCGCCGCAGCTTCTTGATTGTGTCAATTTTTCGCCCTAATTCCTGGGAATCGGGAGATTCACTCCTCAGCAGGGTCCTTAGCTCCCGGATTTCCTGGCCGATTTTCCGGGAGATTTCTGCTTTCTCTTTTTCCAGTCGCGCCGCGGCGGGAAAGATGACGGCTGTCTGGTCATGCCGGAGCTCCAACTCTTCTGTCATCCTGAGCAAGCGGAGTCGGTTGAGGTTTTCCCGGATCCTCTCCCGAGCCGCGATATCCTGATCCCTCCACTGCCCTCTAACGGGCATGGCTAAACAAAGGATAAGGCAAACGCCAAGAGTTACCGTTATTTTCTTTTCCATGTTCATCCTCGCTGAGATTTTGTCTCTCTCTCGATTTCCTGACCGATGAATTCGACCTCTTCCTCCCCCAAGCTCTCGATAAAAAGAGGGTCCTCGGGAAAATAGAGCCTTAAGGCGGGTTGGCCTGTATCCATCTCCTCGGCGACAAAATCCATCACGGCCAGGTTAAAAAAATCGACCAAGCGCTCATCCGGGCCAATTTCCTGATAAACGCGGTCGATGAAGCTTTCGAAGGAGAGAAAATGCATTTCCTGACCATCCTTCGCCGGTCGAAAGAGCAGAAAAGCGGCAAGACCAAGGCCAACCGCAAGAAGGGCCGCGCCAGCTGCCCAAGCGAATCGCCAGCCTTGCCACGCTGACACTTCTTGCCGCTTCTCGCCTGTCTCGACCCGTAATTTGGCCTTGAGGCGAGCGGAAAAATCCTCCCAGTAACTTTCTGAACAAGAAGGCCCTTTAAGCCAGCCAGCCTTATGCTGGAGGTCGATGAGCTTTGCCTTATAAAGACGACAGGACGAGCACTTCTCAAGATGGGCGGCAAGACGAAAAGCCTTTTGCGCATCGAGTTCCCCATCTAGCTCATCTGAAATGAACTTCCGATACCTCTCACAGCTCATCTCTTGATTCTCCCAAATAAGATCCAAGCTTAGCCTGGAGCATCTTCCTAGCTTTATGCACCCGCCAGGCGACTGTGTTCTCCGAACACCCCAGGACTCGTGCCGCCTGGCGGTGATTCATTCCTTCGAGCACAACCAGAATGAACGTCGACCGATAAAGCAAGGGGAGCGAATCAATTGCCTCATCGAGCTTTTCTCCGAGCTCATGGAAACCCATGTTGGAGTCGGGAGAAGAGATGCTTGCTGCCTCTTCCCCGATCGTTCTCTCCTCGACCGGCCTCATCTGCTTTTCTCTTTTTCTTTTTTTCAAGAAATTCAAGCTCTGGTTAACAGCAATTCGAAAGACCCAGGTGGAAAAGCCCGCTTGCCTCTTAAAATGCTTGAGACCTCGGAAAGCTCGCAGAAAAGTCTCCTGAGCCAAATCATCTGTGTCGCTATGGTTCTTCGTGTAGCGGAAGATGGTGCGGTAGATTGTTTCCCGGTACCGCCGAACCAGCTCCGAGTAGGCATCCAAGTCGCCCTTCTGAGCTCGCGCAACGAGTTCTTCTTCAGGCCCATGGCTCCTCAAGGTGTTCATTTTATTAGACAATTATTATACAAAACCATTGGCATCGGGAGTACGTTGCGGATATTGTCCCCCTATGGTCAGCTCATAATTCTTCGTCCTCTCCTGTCTTGTTGCCATTTCTCCTGGTCTCTATTTGGAAACCCAGGCGAGGCAGAATGTGCCCCTGATTTGCCGATAGAAAATTATCATCAAGCGAACGTGCTTGATCTTGTGACAAATTATCACGATAGCGAGTGCACCCGAGGGGTGGCGTGGTTCGGGGCCCCCCGCCGACCCGAGCGTTTGATGCCATCCATCTTCTTGACTGATTATAAACAAGATAGACCGCTCGGGGGCGCCGGGGGTGAACCACGACAGGACCCGTCGGGTGCTTCAATCGGCAATTTCGGGATGTGCCCACTGAATTGACAAGGCGCCGGGCACTTGTTATGATTTGGCCTCCTCGAAACAAGGAATCTCTTATGATTGAACGCTACACCCTGCCGGAGATGGGGGCCATCTGGTCGGACGAGAATCGGTACCGCAAATGGCTCGACATCGAACTGGCTGTCTGCGAAGCCTGGGAACAGCTCGGCCGTATCCCTCCCTCTTCTCTCCGCCAGATCAAAGAGAAGGCCACTTTTTCAGTGAGCCGGATTGAGGAGATCGAGAAGGTCGTCAAGCATGATGTGGTCGCCTTCCTCGAAGCGGTTGCCGAAAACGTCGGGGAAGAGGCTCGCTTTATCCACATGGGTCTCACTTCCTACGATATCGTGGACACCGCCCTGTCCCTTCTGATCAGGGAATCCCTGGAAAAAATCATCCGGGATGCAACTCACCTGCGCGAAGTTCTCAAAGAAAAAGCGCGCCGCTACAAGAAAACTCCCATGATTGGCCGAACCCATGGTGTCCACGCTGAACCCATCTCTTTCGGGGTCAAACTCCTGGTCTGGGTGGAAGAGATGGGCCGCCATCTGGACCGCTTGAAAAGAGCTCACGAGGTAATCAGCTGGGGTCGGATTTCCGGTTCTGTCGGGACGTACATCCATCTCGACCCGAGGGTTGAGGAAATCGCGCTCGAAAAAATCGGCCTCAAGCCTGCCCGGGTCTCCACCCAGGTTCTTCAGCGGGACCGGCATGCCGAAGTCATTGCTGCCTTAACTCTCTTGGGGTCCAGCCTGGACAAATTTGCTCTCGAAATCCGCCACCTCCAGAGGACGGAAGTGCTGGAGGTGGAGGAGCCTTTTACCCCTGGCCAGAAGGGCTCCTCTTCCATGCCGCACAAGAAAAACCCGGTTCGCGCCGAAAGGATTTCGGGCTTGTCCCGATTGCTGCGCGGCTACCTTCAGGTGGCTCTTGAAAACATTGGTCTCTGGCACGAAAGGGATATCTCCCATTCTTCGGCCGAAAGAGTCCTTTTCCCCGACTCCTTCATCCTGATGGATTTCATGTTGGCAGAGATGACGGATATCGTCAGCCACCTGGTCGTTCATGAAGAAAGAATGAAAGAGAACCTGAACCTGACCCGGGGGCTCATTTTTTCCCAGGCTGTGTTGCTCGCCCTGACTGAAAAAAACCTGCCCCGTTCCAGGGCTTACGAGCTCGTCCAGCGCAACAGCCTGCGCGTCTGGGAAGAAAACCGATCGCTCCGGGAGCTCCTCCTCGACGACCCTGATGTTCTGGCCGTGCTCTCCGCCTCGGAGATAGAATCCTGCTTCGACCTCAACCGCTATCTGGATAAGATCGACCATATCTTCCAAAAGGTCCTCGGCGATGAAAGTTAGAATCCTCGTCGCTCTCAAAGAGAGTGTCCTTGACCCCCAAGGGCAGACGGTCAAGAATGCCCTCCACACTCTGGGCTATCGATGCATCGAGGATGTCCGACAGGGCCGAGTCTTCGAAGTGGAACTCGAAGGAGTGGACAGGGAGGAAGCAAGCCGCCTCATCCCCGAAATCGCCGACAAGGTTCTGGCCAACCCGATCATCGAACAATTCTCCTGGGAATTCCTCGGCGACGAAAAAAAGGGCCCATCCAATTGAGGTTCGGCGTCGTTGTCTTCCCTGGCTCCAATTGCGACTACGACACTCTCTATGTCCTCCGGGATGTCCTCCATCAGGAGGCCGTTTTCCTCTGGCACAAGGACCATGACCTGAGGAATTCGGACTGCGTCATTCTGCCGGGTGGTTTCTCTTACGGCGATTATCTTCGGCCCGGAGCCATCGCCAAGTTTTCCCCGCTGATGCAGGAGGTCCAAGAATTCGCTGCCCGGGGCGGTCTCGTCCTTGGCATCTGTAACGGCTTCCAAATCCTCCTCGAGCTCGGCCTCTTGCCTGGCGCTATGCTTAGAAATAAAAATCTTAAGTTCCTCTGCCAGTTTGTCCATCTTCGAGTGGACAACGCCGATACCCCTTTCAGCAACAGGGCCAGACCCGGACAGATCCTCCGCATCCCCATCGCCCATTTTGATGGGAACTATTATGCGCCAGCCGAAGTTCTTAAAGATTTAGAAGCGAGAGGCGGGGTTGTCTTCCGCTATGTGGACGAAAGGGGCATAGCAACAGAGCAAGCTAATATCAACGGTTCGGTCGCCAATATCGCTGGGGTGGTGAACCCCCGGGGCAACGTGATGGGAATGATGCCCCATCCCGAGCGCGCCTCCGAAGCTATCCTGGGGAGTGAAGACGGCTATCTCATTTTTGAATCGATGATCCATTGGTGCGCAGCGAGATAGCTGAGGAAAGGCTTGAACATGGTCGATGCGAAGCTCCTCGAAGAACACAACCTCACGCCTGAAGAATACGAACGGATTGTCCGGTTGATCGGCCGCCCTCCGAACTTGACCGAACTCGGTATCTTCTCGTTGATGTGGTCCGAGCACTGCAGCTACAAGAGTTCAAGAATTCACCTCAGAAAGCTTCCCACCCGAGGAAAGCACGTCGTCCAGGGGCCGGGTGAGAATGCGGGTGTCCTGGACATCGGCGACGGCGATGTCTTAGTCTTCAAAATCGAATCCCATAACCACCCCTCTTTCATCGAGCCGTTCCAGGGAGCGGCCACCGGCGTCGGCGGAATCCTGCGTGACATCTTTACCATGGGCGCCCGGCCGATTGCCCTCCTCGACTCGCTCCGCTTCGGACCGCTCGAAAACCCCAAGAACAGGTCCATCATGGAAGGAGTGGTGGCGGGCATCTCGTCCTACGGGAATTCCATTGGCGTGCCCACGGTCGGCGGCGAAGTCCACGTCCACGAGAGCTTCACTCGCAATCCTCTTGTGAATGTGTTCTGCTTGGGCCTGGCTAAAAAAGATAGGATATTTTTGGCCCGGACCAAAAGCCCCGGTCACGCTGTCCTCTATGTTGGCTCCAAAACGGGACGCGACGGCATCCACGGAGCGACCATGGCCTCGGCCGAATTTGGCAAAGAGACAGAACAAAAAAGACCCAACGTTCAGGTGGGGGATCCATTCAAAGAAAAACTGCTCCTCGAAGCCTGCCTGGAAGTCATGGAGAAAGACCTCATCGTCGGCATCCAGGACATGGGCGCTGCTGGTCTGACCTGCTCGACATCGGAGATGGCCGCCAAGTCGGGCACAGGAATCTCCATCGACCTGGACCGGGTACCCCAACGGGAAGAAGGCATGACGCCGTATGAAATCATGCTCTCCGAATCCCAGGAGCGGATGCTCATCATTGCTCGGCCGCAGAAAGTGCCCGAAATTCAAAGAATATTTGCCAATTGGGACCTCGATGCTGTCCAGATTGGCGAAGTAACAGCCGGGGGAAAGCTCCGAGTGAGGTGGCATGGACAGGAGGTTGTCGACCTTCCTGTCGAGGCCATCGTCAACCTCTGCCCCTCCTACCGCCGTTCCAGTCGCAAGCCCCTTTACCTCAGGTCCGTTCGTCCCCTGGAAATCCCCCTTCCCCCTCCCCGACTGGACGAAGCTTTGCTCAAGCTCCTTGCCTCGCCGAGCATCGCTGATAAGGAATGGGTCTACCGGCAATATGACCACATGGTACAGGTCAACACTGTGGTCTGGCCCGGAGCTGACGCAGCCGTGCTTCGGCTCAAGGGAAGGAAAAAGGGGCTGGCCCTGACCGTCGATGGGAACTCCCTTTATGCTTACCTCAACCCGAGAGCGGGGGGAAAAATTGCTGTGGCCGAGGCCTGCCGAAACCTCGCTTGCGTCGGTGCGGTCCCCATCGGTGTGACCAACTGTCTGAACTTCGGGAACCCGGAAAAACCCGAGGTCATGTGGCAATTCAAGCAGGTCATCGCCGGCATGGCCGAGGCCTGCCGCGCCTTTGCCATCCCAGTGACGGGTGGCAACGTCAGTTTCTATAACGAAACGGAGGGTGTATCCATCCACCCGACTCCGGTTCTGGGCATTGTCGGCCTCGTCGGGGACATAAGCCGGGTCATCAGACCGGGTTTTAGGGAAGAAGGGGATGTCATCATCCTCCTCGGGGAGAACAGGGAAGAACTCGGCGGCTCCCAGTACTTGAAAGTGCTCCTTCAACTCGAAAAGGGTGACACGCCCCTCATCGACCTGAACGAAGAGAAGAGAGTCCAAGAGGTATGCCGAGAGGCGATTTCTCAAGGGCTCCTGAGCTCAGCCCATGATGTCTCCGAGGGCGGTCTGGCTGTGTGTGCCGCGGAATGCGCCTTCCACGGCTCGAGGAGAATGGGTTTTGTTCTCGACCTCAACGATTCTTTCCGGGCAGACGCCCTCCTTTTCGGCGAAAGTCAATCGAGAATTCTCGTCAGCACGCGGCCGGATAAGCTCGCTGCTGTTCTCGCTCTCGCTGCCGAGAATGGCGTCAAGGCGACTGTCGTCGGCAGGGTCGAGGGTGACAGACTCATCATCCGTCACTTAGAGAACGAGGTCGTCAACCTGCCCGTAGAAACCGGCTGGAGGGCCTGGAAGAACGGCATCCCCCGTTTTTTTTCCGCTTGACGATGCTTCCGGTTTCTTCCCATTTTTAAGAACCCACTTGCTGATTGATTTAAAAAAAGATTTGGCTAAAATAGGAGCGCTGTTCAGTTTCCGTTGAAGAGAGGTCAGCCCATGGCCGAAGAGTACTTCATCAGCCCGAAAAAAAGAGGCAGAATCGCCGTTTTCCTATCCGGCCGTGGCTCCAATTTTCGAGCCATCCACGACGCCATTCTGGCCGGAAACATCAACGCCGATATCGTTCTCGTGTTCAGCAACGTCGATAACGCGCCGGGACTTCAATCAGCCCGGGAGCGCCATCTCGAAACGCTCTACCTCAACCCCAAGCTTTACCCCAGCCGGGAGGAGTACGATAAGGAAATCCTCAAGGAAGTTCGGAAAAGGGAAGTGGATTTGATCTGCCTGGCCGGTTATATGCGGATCCTCACCCCTTTGTTCTGTCGGGAGTTCAAGCACCGCATCATGAACATCCATCCAGCGCTCCTACCCTCGTTCCCGGGCCTTCATGTCCAGAAAAAAGCCCTCGAGTGGGGAGTCAAGTTTTCGGGAGCCACCGTTCATTTTGTCTCCGAAGAGGTAGATATGGGCCCGATCATCCTTCAGGCCGTCGTCCCGGTGCTCCAGGATGATACTGAAGAAACGCTCAGCGAACGCATCCTCAAGGAGGAGCACAGGATTTATCCCGAAGCCGTCCGGCTATTTTTCGAGGGAAGGCTGGAGGTACGCGGCCGTCGGGTTTTCATCAGGAATCATGTTTAAGCCAGTCGACGAACAACTCGCCCTTATCAAGAAGGGAACGGTCGAAATCATCCACGAGGAAGAGCTCCGGGCAAAACTGAGCCGGTCACGTCAAGAAGGAAGACCGCTCCGGGTCAAAGTCGGGTTCGACCCCACCGCGCCCGATATCCATCTCGGTCATACGGTCCTGCTGCGCAAGATGAAGCACTTCCAGGATCTCGGTCACGAGGTCATCTTCCTCATCGGCGATTTTACCGGCCTCATCGGCGACCCCTCGGGCAGGAGTTCGACCCGGCCGCCGATGAGCCGAGAAGAAATCCTGACCAACGCGGAAACCTATAAGGCCCAAATCTTCAAAATCCTCAGCCCGGAAAAAACGGTCATCGATTTCAACTCCCGCTGGCTGGGCGCGCTCTCCAGCTTCGACATCATCAACCTCACGGCCAAGTACACAGTCGCCCGTCTGCTGGAAAGGGACGATTTTACCGAGCGGCTGAAAAAGGGCTTGCCCATTTCTGTTCATGAGATTCTTTATCCCCTCATGCAGGCCTACGATTCTGTCGCCCTGCGGGCTGATGTCGAGCTCGGCGGAACCGACCAGAAATTCAACCTTCTCGTCGGCCGGGAAATCCAGCGGGAGTTCAACCAGGAGCCCCAGGTCGTCATCACCATGCCCCTCCTCGAGGGTTTGGACGGCGTTGAAAAAATGAGCAAGTCACTCGGCAACTATGTCGGCATCACCGAGCCGCCCAAAGAAATTTACGGCAAAATCATGTCCGTCTCCGACACATTGATGTACCGGTACTATGAACTCCTGACAGACGTTCCCTCGGCTGAAATCGAGGCCTGGAAAAGAAAGGCCGCGGCTGGCCACCTCAACCCGCGCGACCTCAAAGCGCAGCTGGCCAGGATGATCGTCACGGATTTCTGGGGAGGTCGAAGGGCAGAGCAAGCGGCCGAGGATTTCGACCGCGTTCACAAGCGCCGGGAAGTTCCAGCCGACATCGACGAGAACCTCGTCGTTGTCTCTTTGGGAGAGATGGCTCGCCAATGGGGTGAAACAGAGAGGGTTGAGGCGAAAGATTTCGAATTAAAGCCTACTTTATCTATAGATTTTATAGATATACTTGTAAATAAGGGCATTTTCCCCTCCCGAGGCGAGGCCAAGCGGGTCATCCGTCAGGGAGGCGTCTCCCTTAATGGCAAGCGTATCGAAGACATTTCCCTCCGCCTCGGGCTATCTGACAAGGGGGATCACATCCTGAAGATAGGTAAAAGAAAATTCTACAAGTTGCGGCTCCAAGACTGACTGACTCAATCAATCTATCAATCAATCACTGACAAACACACTCTCTCTGACTGCCATCCCTGCCTCTTCTGGCGCTATTTCAAGAATTCTGGAGGTTTAAGGCCTGGCTCGCGGCCGAAGATTTTCTGGTAAAGGGACGGGTAGACATCTTTTCCTCCAAGAAGCATCAGGCTCAGCGGCATGACGGCCCTCGCCTTCTCGGCCATCGACCCGGCCATGCGTCGGATATCCCACTGGGCGGTCGGGTCCTCCCGGAGTCTGGAAATATGGTAGAGCTCTCGGACGTTGAGCTTGAGAAGAACGCGCCGGCGGTGAGCATTGGTCAAGACATAATTGGCCGCCTCCCCTATTTTCTTTTTTAATTTTCGATAA
The DNA here is from genome assembly GCA_964445305.1 of uncultured Eubacteriales bacterium. Lineage (GTDB taxonomy): Bacteria > Acidobacteriota > Aminicenantia > Aminicenantales > UBA8522 > CAYUKK01. The sequence goes on along the minus strand of CAYUKK010000114.1, from coordinate 9,970 downwards.
GCCTCCTCTGTCTTGTCGATGACCTCGCGGAATTGCGCAGCGGCGCCGATTTCTTCGATCGACTCCGGAACTGTAACGCCGAGAGCTGGGTCATAATCCTGTCGGGTCAAAGTGGCCATGCGGTGCCGTTTAAGTTGGGCAAAACAGGCAGCTGAGACGACAAGCTCAAAGGTCAAGTCGGCATGCTCAAACTCGCGGAGTGGAAAGTCATAAAACTCCATGTGCTGGAAAGAAGTCTTCAGAAATTCCCTTTTTTCGTTTTCGGTCATCTGACGCGCCTTCCCGAGGCACAAATCATAAGACAGGCCAGAGACGGTGTGGAGGAGTGCGGCCAGAATCCGGTCATCGCCATCCAGAGTATAGGCAACGAGACGGACCGGCTGGTCGGCCTCAGCTGAGTCCCGTTGACCCCTTTTTTCTTCCAAGAAAAGCTGGCCAGCCCATTCTTCGAGCTCCGGGTAAGTTTTTGCATCAAACTCGCTCGCCTCGGTGAAGAGGAGGACGGAAGGGGCTACTTCTTTGGCAGCGGCGTAAAGCCGCCGGTTGAGCTCCTGGAGCTCGGCCAGCTCCTTGGCTGCAAAGCGGCGAAGGAGGAGCTCAAGGTTTCGAGCATTCGCCGTCATCCCCACCTGTCCAAGGGTGGCCAGGCTGACGATATAACGGGCATCCTCTTTCGCCCACCCTTCCAGGACGGGATGATTCTTGCGGTTTTGGGCAATGGCCGGATATTTTTGAAAAATGTGAGGCTTCAACTTTTCATAGAGACGGTGATAGAGGTTATTTTGAGCCTTGATCACGTCGAGGAACACATCCTCCAGTCCGGCGCGACGCACTTCTTCCGGCAGCAAGAAATCTTCCCCGAGCGTGATATAACGCTGAGATTTTTCGGTAAAAGAACAGAGCCTGAATCTCTCCACCTCTTCGAGGGCCAAGCGGCTGATGCCCATGATGTCAAAGTTGAAAACCGCGTGCTCGGCCACCGAATGGTGTCCCATCTGGAAGATGATGGTCTGGTTCGACCGCCGCGCTTTCTCCACCTCCTGGCGGGCAGCAGCCCGGAGCTCATCGACCGGTCGGGGGTCCCTGGATATGCGGGCATAGGCGGCGGAGAGCGTTTCGGGGGTGATATCCTGGCGGGGTGGGGCGTGGCGCTTGAGTTCTTCGATGACACTCGTGTCGATGTTATACCCGGCGAGAAGGACTTTCACGCTTTCCTACGATAAGAGCAGACCAGGAAAAAGTCAACCCGGGATATTTGAATGATATCGGCCGTTCGTGTATGGTAAGAAAAGAAAGGAGTTGCCCATGAAGAGCATCGCCAGAGAGCCAATCCGAAAGCTCCTCGGCTACGCGGTTCGGGCGGAGATCGATTCTAACCGGGTCTACCTCCGCATGGCCAGAAAAGTCAAGAATCCCCTGCTTCAAGAGAAGTTCAAGGTCCTTGCCTTCGAGGAAAAGAAGCACAGGGAGATCCTCGAAAATCTCTTCGACAGCCTGTACCGGGGAGAGAAAATCGAGGTCCCCGACAAGGTGGATGAAAGACTCCTGCCTGCAGTTCTGGTGAAGCCGAGTTCCTCGCTCCTCGACATTCTCTACCAAGCCATGGCCGCAGAAAAATCGGCTGAAAGTTTTTACGCCACTCTGGCCAGGCGCGTTCGGCCCCCCAAGAAGAGAATTCTCGAGTATCTGAGCAAGGTGGAGAAAAGCCACTATCTCATGCTCCGAAGTGAGTACGCCATGGCCCAACAATTCGAGGATTATGGCGAAAAGGATATCGATAAAGTCGTTACCTGACAGGGAGGGGTTCAAAATTTAGAGGGCAGAGTTCGAGGGCCGGATCAAGGCCATGTATTTCTTCCCCTTCCCATGAGGGTTGAGGGCCTCAACGATGGAAAGCCCGCCGTTTTTGGTCAAATCAACCAGCTCGCCCTCATTTTGAGGCTCGAGGATTTCAACGGCCGGGCGGCTTATATCCTGTTCGTTAACCCGGCGGACGACTCCCACCCTTCCATCACTCAAAGCGACGATGGTCCCGACTGGCCACAAGCCAACAAATTGAAAGAACTTATCCAGAAGCTCGGGTGCGAACATCTTCCCCTTCTCCATCATCATTACCTCATAGATTTTGTCCGGAGGATAATCCCTTTTATAGGAACGCTTAAGGGCCAGGGCGTCATAGACATCACATATGGAAATCATCATCGAGGCAAGGTGTGGCTTCTGAGGGAAGGGCATTCTGGGATAACCGGTGAGGTCGTAGCGGAGATGATGCTCATAGGCAACCACGATAGGCAGATAGCCCAGCGCATCCTTGTATCCTTCAAGAATCCTCACCCCGAGGAGCGGATGATCCTTGATTTGAAGGAATTCCGTCTCGCTCAGACGGCCCTTTTTTTTGATGATTTTCCTGGAAATATAAAGCTTGCCTATGTCGTGGTAAAGGGCGGCGATGCCCAAGTCGAGGACATCTTCTTTGGCAAACCCGAGCCGGGAGGAGAAAAACATGACCAGGAGCGCAACGTTGAGAAGATGAACAAAGGTGATGATGTCCCGCTCTTTGACCGAAACCAGGTTGAGGAGCTCCTGATGCCGACCGATAAAGTCCTCCATGATGTTAAGGATGTTGAACCGTAAGTCCAGGTAATCCACCTCTTCCTCGTCGAGGACGAGGTTGAGCGATTGGGAGACAGCCTGGACCGAGGTCTCGTATTTCCTTTTGAGCTCTTCGCTCTCCTGGTCGATGTCTCCGCTCCGGGCCAGAGCGCGGAGTCGACCGGCCCGGATGTTCTGGATGCCATGCTGGGAGAAGTATTCCTTTTCCTCCACCTTGCCCAGTTTCTTGGCTTTGGTCAGGAAGACGAGGAACTGGCGAAGCTCCTCCCATCGCAACCCCTGGGAGAAGATGATCCTTTCGATGCGGCTCTCCTCTAAGAAGGCGATGAGCGCGCCGAGTTTTTGAGTCAGGTCAAAAAAGATTTCCTCCTCCCAAGCTAACTCACCACTGACGATGCCGAGCGTCAGTTCTTTACGGTGCTCGAGGATGTCCTGGAGGATGGCATAGAGCCTGTCCAGGAACTCTCGGAATTTGGGATGGTCGGTGGAGTAAATCTTGCCGGCCTGGATGGCGTTCATCAGGGTGACGAAACAAACCTTGATTTTATCCCTCACTCCAGTTCTCCAGAACGCGCGCTGCTTCCTGACGGACCCGGCGATTCCAGAAATCCTTGCGCTGGGCCAGGCTCTGGAGGAAGGGGCATGCATCCCTCAGGTCTTTTTCCTCGACGATGTGGATGTGACGGATGAGCTTTTTGTTCCGCAGCCCGTACGGAGATGTCAAGTTGAGCAGCTTGGTGAAAGCAACATGCTTGGTCCGCTCATACCTCATCAACAGGACAAGCGCTTCAGCTTTAAGCCGCTGGTCCTTGGAATCGAGAATGGGAAACAGGAATCCCTCTTCGAACTCGCTCAGGTTTTGCATGGCCTTGAGGGCTTGGACTTTGACCTTCGGGTCGGCAACAAGGAAGATTTTTTTCAAGGCAGATAAGGAGGAAAGGGTGTCCACCCACTTGAGGCTGGCGACCACTTTCTCCATGAGAGGGCAATCAGCTGCCTTCCGTTTAAGGTGCTCGAGAAAATCGGGAAGATGATCCGGGAAAAACGTAAAATAGGCCTTGATGAGGGTGGAAGAAACCTTCTTTTCGAGAAAAATCCTCTTCAGGTAGACGCCCGGCTCGTAGATGCTTTGATGGAGCCGGGGGAGGAAAGCCTCCATCTCGGACTGGCCTTCCCCCTGAAGAATAGAATCCTCAATGTATCTGGAAAGAGAAGAGCAAGCCTTTTGATAGACCGGGTCGTCGGCGAAGTCACCCGCCTTATCCTGGAGTGCGGTTAAGAAGCTCAGGAGAAACTCAAGGTCTTTCTCCTCTGTAATCGTCTTCCATTCCTCTAAAATTCGCTCCAGGTGTTGGATAGCCACCTCTTTCTCCTTATCTTGAACCAAGAGGTTAAGGTGGATAAACCGATAGTTCCTTCTCAGCTGCTGATGGTCAAAAGTAATCTGTTTGTCGAAAGTGATTTCGGAGAGAAGAGTGGCCAGGGTCTGGCGGTAGATATCCGTAAGAAGTTGGCCTGAAGTCCCGGAGAGCAAAGCCTTGATCTTCTTCTCCACTTCGGGTCGCCTGTTCCGGGGTTCATCGGAATGAAAAAGTTCCTTCAGCGAAGCGGATACTCTCTCATGCCGGTCACGGTCGATGATCTTTGTAAAGATGGAGAAGCTCAAGGAGTCAAACTTGTCATTGCTGATCATTTCTTCCCACAGCGTCGAGGCCATGTCTTCCTCATTCAAATCAGAGACGAGGAGTTTGAGACTCTCGAACTTGGATTCGGCTGGCATCTTGCGCGCCTTCATTACCGATTTGAGAAAATCCTTGGCACAGCGGCTGTATTTTTCTTTCGCTGTCTCCCTGAGATGGCTAAAAAAGTGGATGAAATTTTTGTGGAGTTCCTCGTTCTGGATCAGGTCCTCTGTGTTGAACCGGCCGACTACTTTATCAAATGTTCCGGCCAGTTGATCGAGCTTCTCCCGGTCGTCTTCGGCCACAGCCTCCATCAGCAGGTAGGGCCAGATGTCCTTGATTTCCTCTCCCTCGCCGCGCAGCAGCTGGGAATAATCGAGGAGCTCGAGGCTGATATGGGCGAACTTTTCTTGGCGGAGGAGTGCCTGGACGCCTCCCTGGCGGATGAATTCCTGGATGGGCCGAGTGATGCGGGAGATGAATCGGAGCAATTCGTGGGTTGGGATGCCCCGGCGAATCTCCAGCCGCTTGATTTTTCGGAAATGGAAGAGACGGGCCAGGTCTGTCGTCGTCCTCTCTCCCTCCCAGAATCGTTCACCGATCAGGAGAGAATGAGGAGTAAAACCGATGACAAAAGGGTTGAAGAATGGGAAGAGCGAGTCCAGGCTGGCCATCAAGTCCTCCACTGTTTTCTTGAAAGCTGGATGGTCCAGGTTATAGATGGTCGCCATCTTGAAAGCGACACGAAGAATTTTCAGGAAATCGAGGATGAGCGTGTCGCTCGGAGTGCCAGCCGATGGACCCGCCGCTGGAGAGCGAAGGCCTTCCCTTCCTTCAGAGCCCATAACTCAATCGAGTTCCTGCCCTCAATCCCCTATTTCCTGCCAACTTAGCCACGCCAATGGTCCCCATTCCCTCGGAGTTTGTCCTCTGGAATCCTTCTCCGGATTCTCATTTTGAGGGGAAAGCTGGAGGGTTGCCATACTCTCTGGAGAGGATTTCAGGGGTGAACTTTCCCCCCCGAGGGAGGGTATCGTCATAATCAGCTTAGGGCAGGGCTCTGAAAAAGCGGAAGAGGAGGGCAAAAAGCCCTGTTCCTCATTTAGCCTTTCATGACGCCCACGGGCACCACCCGCGCGACCAGGCGCCCAATCCCGACTTCATGGGAGACCCTGACGACTTCATCCACGTCCTTGTAGGCGGCAGAAGCTTCCTCGGCTACTCCCTTCCAGCTTGTCGAGCGAAGCTCAATCCCCTTCTTCTGGAGCTCATCCCGGATTTGCTCGCCCCGGAAACGCCGCAGGGCCTCGTGCCGGCTCATCACCCGTCCCGCTCCATGGGCGGTTGAGCTGAAGCTCAGGTCCTCGGCTTCTCTTGTCCCGACGAGGATGTAGGAAGCTGTGCCCATGCTGCCGGGGATGATGACCGGCTGACCATAATCCCGATAAGCCTCAGGGATTTCCGGGCGGCCCGGGCCAAAGCTTCGCGTTGCCCCTTTGCGGTGGATGCAAACCTCCCGCATCTTTCCATCAATCATGTGTCTCTCGACCTTGGCGACATTGTGGCAGACATCATAGACCTGCCTCATGCCGCGGGAGCTCCCCATGACCTTGGCGAAAACGTCCCTGACCCAGTGAGCAATCATCTGTCGATTGGCGAATGCGTAATTGACGGCGGCGCACATGGACTTATAATACTCCTGGCCGAGCGAGGAGCGGATGGGGGCGTTGATGAGTTCTCTATCGGGCAGCCCCTTGGTCCCGAAGGCGTTTTCCATTTTTTCGATATAATCTGAAGCCACTTGATGGCCGAGCCCGCGACTTCCGCAGTGGATCATGACCAGAATCTGGCCCTCCGCCTCGATCCCGAAAGCCCGCGCCACGACCGGGTCGTAGATATGGGAGACTTTTTGGATTTCAAGAAAATGATTGCCCGCACCGAGAGTGCCGAGCTGGGGAACCCCACGTTCCAGGGCTCGCTCGGAGAGAAACCGCGGGTCAGCGTCCTTCATGCGGCCTCCCTCCTCCGTCATGAGGAGATCCTCTTTCGTCCCGAAGCCATTCTCGACCGCCCATTCGGCCCCCTTGGTCAATATCTCCATGAGAACATTCCGGCTGAGCTTGGTGATGCCTCCCTTGCCTACACCGGCGGGCACCTCCTTGAAAATCTCAGCCAGCAATTCTTTCCGTTTAACGTCGACGTCCTTCTCCGTGAAATCCGTCCGCAGCACCCGGACGCCACAATTGATGTCATACCCTACCCCGCCGGGTGAGATAATGCCTTCGTCCATGTCAAAAGCAGCCACGCCACCAATAGGAAAACCGTAACCCTGATGGGCATCCGGCATGACATAGGACATCCGCTGAATACCCGGCAAACAGGCGACGTTCCTGGCTTGGTCAAGAGTCATGTCACGCTTGACGCTCTCGAGAAGCTTGGCCGAAGCGTAGAGGACAGCGGGAACGCGCATATTCCCCTGCTTGGGAATTTCCCAAATGAATTCATTGACCTGGCGAATTTCCATGAGCTCACCTCATATATCGACGACCACCTGGACCATGACCGGGTCCTTCGTCTCGATTTTCATCTCGTTATAGGTAATAGCCTTAACCTCTCCGTGGAGAGGGTACCTTGAAGGAGTATCATCCCCAACCAAGATGGCCTCGAATCGATAGCTGCCATCCTCTTGGCGTTCGATTCTGGCTCCCTCGACGGCGGCTAAGTAAAAGGAGCCCACCTCAAAAGCATAGATAACTTCCCCAAGAAAATGGAGGAGCAATTGCTCGAGATCCCGGCCTTTGACCTCAACCTTCCGGCACTTCCTTCTTTCCACGGCATCGACATTCCACATCAACGAGGCCGTGGCCAGAGCGGCATTGGAAAAAGCCTCCTCGAGAGTTCGGCCAAAAGCCTGGAATTTAGCGTCCGCCGTGTGGTCGAGATAACGGAATCTTTCGTCTCTAAAGGCCATCGATTTTTATTTTACCACGTGGTCTCGCTCTTCGCCACCAAACTCGGGGAATTCTTCCCTTTCCGCCCTTTAATTTTCATAATGGGAGCAGGAGGCTTACCTAAAGCCCCGTAGCGGAGGGGGGAACTGACGGGACTGGTTCCCGGGGGCGGGGGCCGATGGTTAGCTTTATGCCATTTATCGAATCTGATGTGGCGAGGCTGCCCTGGCCAAGCTTAGCTTTCGCCCAGTTCCTGGCGCATGACCCTCTGCCTAACTTGTGTCTGGAGGCGACGCAGGCGCGGGGAAAGCTGGACGGGAAAAAAGGGCGCCCCCCGCTCGAAAGCCTTGTACCTCACGTCCAACCTCGAAAATTCATCGAGGAAACGTTCCCGGATGGAACGCAACGACGGGAGCTTTCCCAGGATACGTCCCCGGCCCATAACCTTTCGGAGAATCGGCTCCCCACCGGCGAGCCGGTCATCCCGCAGGCCGATGATGTCCCGCTGCATCAAGCCAGAGGCTGAAAAAAAACGGAAAACCTGTTTCTTCCCGGCCAACGTCTCCTTGCCCGAACTCAATTTCAGGACTGGCCGGCCCGCGTATTCGACCATCTTATAGGCCATATCAAGGTAAGGGGCGTCAGCCGACACACCCATCTTGGTCCCGACGCCGAAGGCATCGACGACCCCGCCCCGGCGGAGAACCTTCAAGATTTTCATCTCGTCGAAAGCGCCGCTGGCGAAAATGGTCGCTCTTTTAAGCCCAGCCTCATCGAGGATGCGCCGGACTTTCTTGCTCAACCCCGCGATGTCCCCGCTATCGAGACGGACACCTCGCAATTCTTCCCCTCTCTCGGCCATCTCTTTTCCGAGGGCCGCTGCTCGACGCGCTCCGGTCAGGGTGTCGTAGGTGTCAACAAGAAGAACGGTATGGGCGGGAAACGTCCGGGCAAAAGCGCGGAAAGCATCTGCCTCTCGCTCGAAACTGGTGACGAAAGAATGCGCCATCGTCCCAAAAACGGGAAGGCCGTAGAGCTTGCCTGCCAGGACATTGCTCGTCCCGATGAACCCGCCGATGAAGCTTGCCCGCGCAACCTTGAGTCCAGCGTCGATTCCCTGCGTCCGACGCAAAGAAAAATCAACGAGCTTTCGGCCGTCGGCCGCGCAAAAACAGCGCGCTGCCTTGGTCGCGATCATGGTCTGAAAGCTAAGGGCATTGATGAGGAATGTCTCAACGAGCTGGGCTTCTATCAATGGCGCCTCGACTTCAAGAATCGGCTCGTTGGCGAAAAAAATTCGGCCCTCAGGGATGGCCCAGACATCTCCGGTGAACCGCAACCCGGAGAGAAAAGAAAGGAATTCCTCTTTGAACAATCCGAGCCGGCGAAGGTAGGCCAGCTCGTCGGCTCTGAACCTCAAGCTCTCAAGATAACGGAGCGAATCCTCTAGGCCGGCGGCAATGAAATAGCGGCGAGAGGGCGGATAATCGCGGATGAAGAGGCTGAATGCGGCCCTGTCGAACATCCGGTTTTCAAAATAGGCGGCCGCCATGGTGAGCTCGTAAAGGTCGGTGAGCAAGCCGAGGGCTTGGTCGCCATTGGCCCTCTTCCATGTTTTTCTTTTTTGCTGCCCAGATTGCTTCATCTCTTGTTCTCTTCCTCTTTCGAGGCCGGCCGCAGGCTCAAACCCCGGCTAAAACTTGACCGAGCCTAAAAAATGCCAGCGATGGAGGCGCCACAGTGGGGGCACCGACCATCTTTGACCCTGTTCTCCTCGACGAAAAAGCCACTCCGACGGAGGATGGTGCGCTGGCATTCAGGGCAATGCGTATCCTCCGATTCTCCCCAGACATTCCCGATATAAACATAGAGGAGGCCTGCTGCCTGGCCGAAGGAGAGAGCTTTTTTTAAAGTCGCCACGGGCGTCGGCCTCGCGTCCGTGTACTTGTAGTCCGGATGAAATCGGCTGACGTGCCAGGGGATATCAGTTGAAACACCGGCGATAAACCGGGCGATCGCCCGGAGCTCTTCTTCTGTATCGTTGAGGCCGGGCACGACGAGAGTCGTCACCTCAACCCAAATGCCGAACTCTTTCATCCGCCGGATGGAATCGAGCACGGGCTCGAGCCTGGCGCCGCAGACCTTTTTATAGGTTTCCTCTCGCCACGCCTTGAGGTCGACATTGGCAGCATCGAGGTAGGGACGGATGGTCTGGAGCGCCTCCTCGGTCATGTATCCGTTGGTAACAAAAACATTAGCCAAGCCTTCTTGTTTGGCCAGGCGGGCTGTATCGTAGGCATACTCGAAGAAAATCGTCGGCTCCGTATAGGTGTAGGAAATGCTCCGGCAGCCGCGCTCTCGCGCTTGCCTGACGATCTCCTCTGGCGGAAGCTCGTATCCGTCTTCAAACCCCCGGTCTTCCTTTGTCACTTGAGAAATTTGCCAGTTCTGGCAGAAAGGGCATCGGAAATTGCAGCCCACAGTGGCAATAGAGAAAGAGGTCGAACCGGGCAGAAAATGGTAGAGGGGCTTCTTTTCAATAGGGTCGATGTGAGCCGCGATGACCTTCCCATAAACATGGGTGACGAGCTTCTCTTGCCTGTTTTCCCGCACGCCGCAAATGCCAAATTTTCCCGGAGCAATGAGACAGCGATGGGCACAGAGGAAACACTCGACCTTTTGCCCCTCTCCTGGGCGATAGAGCATCGCTTCGCGAATCACCGT
>CAYUKK010000113.1:0-12651 GCA_964445305.1 uncultured Eubacteriales bacterium | reverse complement strand
GCCAGGTCGACCTCGTAATAGCCCTCCTGGATATTTTCGATGATGGTCCGGTATTTCTCCAGGCTCTCCCGCAGAGCCAGTTCTTTTTGTCGGCTGTCAAGAACGTGGGCGATGTAACGAGCCAGGGATTGAAGAACAGCGACGTCCTCCGAGTTGAAAACGCCCGTCTTGTTATCCTGGATATCGAGAACGCCCACCAGCCTTTCCTGAACGAGGAGGGGGATGACGAGCTCTGCTTTGGTCTGGCTGAGATGGAAGCGAATAAAATCAGGCTCGATGGAGACATCGTTGGCGACTATGGTCTGGCGGCGGAGAGCCGCCTTTCCAATCAGACCCTCGCCCAGTTTCTGTCGGTGCCCGCGAGGCAGGGGGAGGCCGGTTTTGTTCCAGCCAAGAAGATAGACGATTTCCTGGGTTTTCGGGTCGAAGAGGTTGATGGAGAGTTTGTAGTAGCCGAAAGCGTGGCAGATGCTGTCTGCTGTCGCCTGGAGAATCTTCTCCAGGCTTTCTTCGAGAGGAATTTCTTTCTGGATGTGCTGGATGAGCTCGAGCTGGGTATTCCTTCTCCGGATGATCTCCTCGGCCTGCTGGCGCTCGAGAGCGTTGAGGAAGATTTCTCCGACGAGCTTGAGTTGAGGGATGAGCTCGGCTGGCCAATCCATTTCCTTGCGGCCAGAATCCATCCCTAAGAAGCCCGAAACGATTCGGCTCTTTTCGACGGGCACGGCGATGAAAGAGCGGATGCGATGGGCTCTTAAGAACTCCTTTCTGGCTGGCTCACGGGAAGACAAATCGGTGAGCCTCGAGATGAGAATGGGTTCGAACCGACTGAGTTTATCCTTCCACCAGGGGAAGGATTCAACACAGAGGTTTCGCCAGTTGTGGACCCAGGGTTTTATTCCTCGGCGCGCCCAGGCATATGTTCTGGCTGTCTTATCCCCTCTCGCTTTAAGATAAAAAAAGGCTCTATCGACTCCGGCAAATCTTCCGATTTCTGCCAAAGCACGGCGGATGCCACTCTCTATCCTCTCGGCAGGCAGGTTGATGAACCGAGAGGAAATTTTCGTGATCAGAGCTTCAAGAGTCAGCGATTGTTTCCAGCCGTCGTAAGCCTTACCTTTAGTCATGAAAGGCAAAGAGTGGCTTCTTGCGGAATTATCCATCAACCTTATTTATTCAGAGCGACGCTTTTTCCTCAATCGCCAGAAGCGATGATTTCGGGGGGGATATTTTGGCTGCCCGGGCTCCCCCATGACGGGGATTTCATGGAAATGGTCTAATCCGATGCTTCGATTTTTCTGAGCTTGGAAAGGAGGCGCTGGGGGGAGATGGTGATGGCGGTGCCGAGTTCGGGAGCGAAGAGGGAAACCCTGAACTCTTCTATCATCCAGCGGAGTTCTTCGAGAGCTTGCTTTTTTTCCGCGCAAGCGCGGGGCCCGGCTTTGTGGCGAAGGCGCTCGAACGCTTCGACAAAGGGCTTTAGCTGGTTAACTTTGCGGCGGTCTTTTTCCAAATCAACCCTGGCCCGTTCGACCCTTATCTCGATGGCCTTGAGAAAACGGGCCAGGTGCTGAAGCCGCTCGAGGTCATAAACTTCGAGGAAGTTCCGGGGCAGCAAAGCCTCGATATGGGCTTTTATTTCGGAAAGGAAATGGGAAAGCTCCCGTCCCGGTCGTGAGCCTCGCTCGAGCGCCCCGATGGCGGCGCGGGTATGCTCATGCTGCGCCAGGATGGCGAACGTGGTCTGGCGGAGCTGGTGGCTTTTTTCGAAGAGCTGGCCGAGGAGCGTTGCTTGATAGGCTTCGAATTCCTCCCGGCTCCGCAAGTCCTTCTCAAAAACCTCCTTCTTGATGTTTTCCAGCATGGCTTTTTCCAGGATCGCCCGGCCCCCGAAATAAAGGGTAGCTCTTTCGTATTCTTCAAAGATGGCCAGGTAACGCTGGAGAAACTCAATGTCCTTGGCGAACCGGGCCTCAAGGAGCGCCGCGACGCCTCGGACATGGGAGGTCAGAGCCTCCTCCTTCGTCCGAAAGAGGCGAAGGCTGACGCTCCTTTCCTTCGGATGGTATTTTAATCCAGGGTAGGCCTTCTGGAACGGACCGATGAGAACACTTTCAGGGAGAGGTCCAAAATTCCAGTCGCGGATATCTTCTCTTTCCCACTCAGCGCGGGCCTCCTTCCATTCGGGTGAATCTTCGGGCGAAAACGGGACCGAGCTTTCGCGGCGGAGCAAACTCAAGCTGCGACTGGCGGCGACTTCTCGTCCCTTGTTGTCGAGAACTGCGATGCGAACGCGTAAATGAGCAGGAACTTCCACCCTGGCCAACTCGGCTTCCGGAATATCGACGCCGAACCTCCTGTTGATGAATGAGGCAAGTGTTTTGAGGAAGGATGCCTCTGTCCGCTTCATCTCCCTGACGATGATATCGATGGCCTCGGAGAGAGGCTGGAGCTGCTTTCGGTAGGCCTTGGGCAAACCTTTGAGGAGGGCAGCCACTTTTGGCCGGAGATAACCCGGGATGGCCCACTCGAGTTCCTCTTCGGGAATGGAGGCGAGGTCGGAGAAAGGAACGTGGAGAGTCGCTCCATCGGCGGCATCGCCAGGGGCAAAGCGATAACTGAGACGGAAAGTCCGGCCGGCCATGCTCCATTCATCAGGATAGCTGCCCAGCTCTTCCTCGGGCGGGAAAGAAAGGAAGAGGTCCCTTTCGTTGAGCCTGAGGAAAGAGTCGGTGCCGGCCACGGCCAGGTGTCTTCGAAGACCAGCCAGATTATAAACTCCAGCCAATCGCTCCGAATAGAACTTGGCCAGTGTCTCCTCGTCGACCAGGATATCGCGCCGGCGGAGCTTCTCTTCGATAGTCCTGACTCTGGCCAGGAGCGAGAGGTTATGCTGGAGGAAGGCGGGAGGGTTCTTGAGGCGGCCCTCGATAAGGGCCTGACGGACGAAAACGTGATGGGCTTCATCGGCCTTCTTGGCGCCGTAATCGACATCGCGGTTGGAGATGAGCTCGAGGCCGAACAAGCTCACTCTCTCTTTGGCTTTGACCTCGCCCCCCTCCTCGTTCCAGTAAGCGTCTGAATAGCTGTACTCGCAGAGGTGACGGCCGACCTCTTCAACCCAGCCAGGTTCGACTCTGGCCACTGTCCGGGCATAGAGTCGAGACGTCCGGACGACCTCGGCCGCGACGATCCATGGTCGTGACTTCTTGAAGAGCGTCGAGCCGGGGAAGATGACGACCTCCCGGCCCCTGGCCATGCGGTAAATATTTTTTTCCTTGAGGGTAGCCACGTGGGAGAGGAAACCGCTCAGAATGGCTTTGTGAACCCGGGCATAGAGGTCGGCGGATATTCCCTTCTTTTGGTGACGAGGCAAGGGAATCTTTTGCTCGTTCAGGATGGCCACAATCTGGTCGTGGGTGAAGACCCACTCGCGCATCCGGGAAAAAGAGAGGAAATGCTCCTGGCAGAACTTTTTCCTGGCGGCCCAGTTGTTCGGGCCTGCTCCGCTATCGTGGAAACGCTCCCAGAGGTTGAGCAGGGTCAGGAAATCCGATTCAGGATGGGTGAAGAGAGCCTGGGCCCTGTCGGCGAGGCCGGCCTTATCCGGCGGCCTTTCCCGGGGGTCACGAATGCTCAGCGCCGCGACAATGACCGCCACTTCGGGGAGGCAATCCTGGTTTGATGCCTCAAGGAGCATCCGCGAAAGCCGGGGGTCGAGGGGCATCGCCGCCATCCGGCGGCCCAACGGCGTGAGTTCGTAATCCCGACCCCGGCCTGTTGCAGCTCCGAGCTCAAGGAGAGTTTCGAAGCCATCCCTGACGGCCCTCGGGTGGGGCCTGTCGATAAAAGGGAAGTCTGATGGATGGCCGAGGTTAAGGTAAAGCATACGAAGAAGGACTTCGGCCAGGTTGGAACGAAGGATTTCGGGCGGGGTGAAAGCTGGCCGGCTCTGGTAGTCCTCTTCCGAGTAGAGCCGGATGCAAATGCCTGCCTGAACCCGGCCGCAGCGGCCCCGGCGCTGGTCAGAGCTGGCCCGAGAAATCGGGGTGATGGGGAGGCTGTTGATGCGAGTTCCAGGCTGGTACTGGGCGATGCGAGCGAGCCCTGTATCGATGACATAGCGAATGCCGGGGATGGTCAGGGAAGTCTCGGCGACATTGGTGGCAACGACGATCTTCGGACCGGCCACAGAATAAACTCGGCCCTGATGGGAAGCCGGCAGGCGAGCGTAGAGGGGAAGGATGGACGTCCGGGCATACTTTTTGCCCTCGAGTCTCCCGCACGTCTCGAGGATGTCCTGCTCGGTCGGCATGAAGATGAGGATATCACCGCTGTCTCGCTTCGCCTTGAGCTCCTCGACAGCGCGGAGGGCCAGGTCGACATAATCGCCAGGGTCGGCGGTGGGGCCGAAATAATCAGCCGGCTTGTACTCGATGGCGACAGGGTAGGTCCGGCCGCTAACCTCGATGACCGGTGCGCCGTCGAATGCCTCGGCGAACTTTTCCGTATCCAGGGTGGCTGAGGCGAGGAGGACTTTAAGCTCGGGCCTGGTGACGAGGAGCCGGCGCAGGAGTCCAAGCAGGAAATCGATGTTCAGGCTACGTTCGTGAGCTTCGTCGATAATCAGGGTGTCGTATTGGCGAAGCCAGCGGTCTGATTGGGTTTCGGCGAGGAGCATGCCGTCGGTCATGACCTTGATGTAGGCATCAGGGGGAGTCTTGTCTTGGAAGCGGATTTTATAGCCTACCGAGCGGCCAAACGGTTCACCAAGCTCCTCGGCGATGCGATGAGCGATGGTGATGGCCGCGATGCGGCGCGGTTGGGTGCAGCCAATCATGCCCGTCATGCCGCGGCCAGCTTCAAGACACATCTTGGGAAGCTGTGTGCTCTTGCCGCAGCCGGTTTCGCCGGCGATGATGATGACGGGATGTCGCTTGATAGCCTGGACAATATCATGGCGGCGAGCCGTAATGGGCAAGGAAGGTGGGTAATGGACGAGGGGCCTACGGCGGAAACGTTCCTCCAGCTTTTTTCCGTCGTCGATTTTTCTCATTTTCCTTGCTACGGTATTATACCATCGCTCGGTTTTTCTCCCCCCATTCGGTGCTGTTCTATGCATGGGCCTCTCCCCATCCTCTGGGCGAAATACCTCCCCCCGAAATTTTTTCGGCAGGCCAGAGGCATCGCCATTGTTGTTTGAGAAGGACATCCCATGGCGGGAGATGCTCATGGAGAGCTGAGTGTAAATTGACAGGGCGAGCTGGGCGAAGATATAATCTGCGCTCAGCGGCGCGTGGAGGCAAAAGATGGATTCCCCACCGAAGAAAGGCTGGCTCATCGGGCTCGGCCTGATTCCTCTTATTCTTGTTGCGGGGGCTTATCTTGTCAACCGCGAATCGTATGAATTGAACAAGCATGTCCGGCTTGTTTGGATGCGCCTGTTGAGGTACCGTGAGCTATCCCTCCACCGGGGCTGCGCTTATCGGATTCAATTCGAGAAGGAGAATTATCGAGTCTCTGTCTCCCATCCCGGTCGGGAGGGCGGTTGGCAGGAGCAAGCGGTCTTCCCTTATGGGAAGAGAATTGCCGTTGCCACGCCAGGTTTGACCGTTATTTTTGACTCTGGCCGTTTGGTCGCCTACTTCATTGGACAGGAGAGAGCGAGATTGAAATCTTCCCTCATCCTTCATTTTTTTCATCAGAAAAAGCCTGAACGCCGCCGGGGAATTCTATTCACCGAAACGGGAGGATGGAGGGCGCTTTAGGGAGCAGTGAGGAGGGAAATGGCGAAACCCAAAACAGCTCCCTGCGTCAAGAGGAGGCTGAGGTTTCTCAAGCGAAGGGGACCGCTTCTTCTTTTCTTGCTCGCCTGTCTGCTCCTTCGCGCGCTTCTTTATTCGAGCCTTGTCCCCCGAGCTCATATCGATTCGGTAACCTATCTTGTTCTGTCCGACCTCAATCCGGTCCGGACGCCCGGTTATCCCGTCTTCATTGCCCTCCTCCAGTTTTTTAACGACCTCTTTTCCCTCACGCCTCGGTATCTTCATGTGATCGTCTTTGGGCAGATGTTTATCCTCGGTCTGCTCAACAGCTATCTTATTTACCTCCTGGCCAGGAGGATTTCCGGGAGCGAGGGCTTCGCGCTGTTCATGGGCGTTATCTATAACCTTGATTATTTTGTTATCGGCTTTGAATACCTCGTCCTTACGGAAACGCTGAGCCTGACGCTTCTCGGGCTAACGCTCCTTTTTTATCTGAAAATCTTCGAGCAAAAAAAATCAGCTCCTTATCTGGCCGGCCTCCTTTCGGTTGGACTTTTGCTGACGCGGCCAAGCTTTGTCGCTCTTTTTCTTTGTCTCGCGGCCGCGAGTGCTCTTGTCCATTGGCCCAGAAAGGGAAAGGGCGGAGGGTTGAGAGCGTGGCTTCGACCTCTGGCCATTTTTCTCCTTCTCAATTTCGTGGGCCTCCTTTCCTGGTCTCTTCGGAACAAGGTCAAACACGATTATTTTGGTGTATCAACAATCCTCCCCTTCCAGCTTGGCTATTTTACCCAGCATTTTTACTGGAAGTATAAGCCGGGAAGCGACACCGAGCTCGACAGGCTGGCCAGCATTGTTTTCGAAGAGAAGGGTCAGCCCTTTCGAGTGACCTGGCGGCTCATCGAGGACTGGCAGATGCCGGAAGTCGAGATTTCTCGGCTTCTCCTTCGCTTCAACCTTAGGCTCATCCGGGATAACCCCGGCGATTATCTTCGGCTTCTTCCCACGGCGGCTGCCCATTATTATGATTACTCCTGGTACTGGACAGAGCTTCAGGACAGAGTAATTTTTGAAAGATTCCCCTTTCTCGCCCCTCCCCTGAGGTTCTTTTCTCATGTCTACGCTTGGATTTTCAAGAAGACGATGGTCCTGGTGATGGCCGTCCTGGTCATTCCCGTAATTTTCCTCGTTGCCGTTCGAAAGAGAAGGAATTTATTCCATCCTGTCTTTCTTCTTGAGGGCACAATTCATTACAATTTTTTTATCACCATTTTGCTTACACCGGGCGGGATCAATAACCTCAGGTACAGGGTTCCTGTGGAACCGCTCATTTTGCTCGTTCTCTACGGAGCCATTTTCTTTCTCGGCCGGCAAGTTGGGGATTGGCTCTGCCGACACCGGGCGAGCATGTAAGACGATGGGTCATTTTCTCGGAGAGGCTGAGGTTTCCTTCTCGGAGAATTCTTAAAACTGGAATTTTCCCCCTTTTCCGCATATGATATTTAGCCTTTACGGAAGCCGGATATGAAGAGAAAGAAGACCAGGTTCTTGATTATTGGTGCTGGCGTCAGCGGATTAACAACCGCTTTGGCCCTCAGTCACAAATTCCCCGGGGAAGTGCTTGTCTTGGAGAAGGAGCAGACCGTTGGCGGCTTGCTGAGAACTCTCACCAGGAACAGCGCCCGCTACGACCTCGGTTCCCACCGCATCCATCAATCTCCCTCGCAGCGCGCTTTCCGCCTCATCCAGGAGGTTTGCGGGGAAGAGCTGCTCAAGAAAGAGCGGGGCGGCAAGCTCCGGCTAAAAAAATCCTATGTCAACTATCCCATTACTTCTTTCCAGATGTTCCGGGGGATTGGGCTTCTGGAATCGGCTCTCTGTGGCTTATCCCTTGTCCGGTACCGTCTTGGCTCGAGCTTGCGGGGAGAGGGCCGGATCCGGGAGAACGACAATTATGAGAGCTATCTTGTCCGGCGGGCGGGAAAGCGCGCCTACCAGCTCTTTTACGAACCCTATGCCCGAAAGGTATGGGGGGGTGAGCCTTCCCTCATCTCGACGACGGCCGTAAAAAAAAGAATCTCCATGCTCAGCCCTACCCTTTTCTTGAAGGACATGATTGCCCATTATGCTGGCCGTTCCCCGAGCCAGTATTATTATTATCTCAGGGGGGGGATAAGCCGTCTTCCCGAATCTCTGGCGCGGCAGGTGAACGAGAGCGGGGGCGAGGTCGTCGTGGGCGTTAAAGATTTTTGGCTGGACTTGCATCAAGGCAGGAGAATCTGCCGGCTCAAATCCGATTCCGCTACTGAGGTTGAATTTGAAACTCTCATCACCACCATCCCCCTTGATGAGTTTCTGTTAAAAATAGATTTGCCGGAGGGCGTTCGTCGCCGAGTTGAATCCGTCCGTTGGCGGGGTTTACGGCTCGTCTTTCTCCACGTCGAAGGAGAGCCTCGCCTTGAGGGAGAATCCTTCTATTTCCCGGAGCTAAGCTATGTCTTTGGCCGCGTCTCTGTGCCCAAGCGCTTTGACCCCTCCATGCAACCTGATTCTGGGGAGACAGCCTTTACCTGTGAAATTCCCTGCTCGGAGGACGATGGTCTCTGGGCGGCGCCCGATGGCCCCGTGTTCGAAATGTGCTGGGAGAGTCTGCGTCAGGCTGAGTTGATTGGCCAAAACCAAAAGGCTTTGGT
Organism: uncultured Eubacteriales bacterium; assembly: GCA_964445305.1. GTDB lineage: Bacteria > Acidobacteriota > Aminicenantia > Aminicenantales > UBA8522 > CAYUKK01. The sequence continues at coordinate 4,196 of CAYUKK010000113.1, read as the reverse complement.
CGCGAAAAGCTTTAGCCTCCGCCTCCCCAAAATTTATCCCGTCTACCAGATTGGTTGGGATGGACTCATCAAAGACCTGCTCTTTTTTGCCGCCCAGAAATTTCCCTTCATCTACTCGAGCGGAAAACCCGGGTTGTTTCTCCATAATAACATTGACCACAGCATAGAAATTGGGCTTGTCCTGGCCGACGATATCCTGGAGGGTCTTTCTCCCTCGGATTGGCTCCTCCGACTCGACTCCTTCCACAACATGAAGCTCCGAGATTGATATGTGCGGTTTCGTCGGGACGCTCAACAGCGATATCGGAAAAGCGGCCAACCTCGAGCTCGTCGAATCCCTCGCCGAATGCTTGAAGCATCGCGGGCCCGATGATGCGGGTTCTTTTGCCGATGGGCCTTATGCGGTCAGCCACCGCCGCTTGAAAATCATCGACTTGACAGAGCGAGGTCGCCAGCCGATGCAGAATCTCTCGGGGACCATCTCTATCGCTTATAACGGCGAAGTCTACAATTTTCTCGAGCTCAAGGACAAATACGCTTTAGCCGGGAAGTTTCCATTCAAGAGCCGGACCGACACGGAGGTCCTCCTCTATCTCTACGAACTCCTCGGCATCGATTTCGTCGAGGAACTCAACGGCATGTTTGCCATGGCTATCTGGGACAGTCGGCAGAAAAGCCTCTATCTCATCCGGGACAGGTTCGGCATCAAGCCCCTTTTTTACGTCGTTTTCCAGGATTCCATCTGGTTTGCTTCAGAAATCAAGGCCCTGCTTCGCGTTCCCGGGCTGATCAAGAGACCTTGCCTTGAGGCGCTCTACCATTATTTCAGCTTCGATTATATTCCCGGCGAGCTGACGGCGTTCGAAGAAATCAAGGAAGTTCGACCGGGTCACTGGTTAGAAATGCGCGCCGGGTCTAACTTTTCGGTTCGCCCGAGAAAATACTGGCAGCCCCGTTATGGCGAATCCAGGATGGTCGATTTGAGGAAGGCAAAAGACGAAGTTCGTTCTCTCCTTGAAGGAGCGGTTCGCTCTCAACTCATCTCCGATGTCCCCATCGGCGTCATGCTCTCGGGAGGCCTGGATTCCAGCACGATGACCGTCTTGATGAGCCGAATCAGGGGGGATTCGGGTTTCCACACTTTTTCTATCGGTTTCCGGGAGAAATCCTTTGACGAATCGAAATCAGCCCGGCTGGTGGCTGAAAAGGTCGGGACCATCCATCATCATGTGACCGTGGAACCCCGTCTCGTCGCCCAGAACTTGGAGAACCAATCTCGGTTCATCGACGAGCCGTACGCTGATGGCTCAGCCATTCCCACCTACTTGCTCGCTCAGGAAGCAAAGAACTATGTCACCGTCCTTCTGTCCGGAGAAGGCGGAGATGAAGTCTTCGCCGGGTATGAAACTTATCTGGCTTATAAGGTGAGGAAAATCTACCGGCACTCGCCCGCATTCGCCCGCCAGCTGCTCAGGCGACTCTCGCGGTTACTTCCCGTCTCTCACAAGAAGCTCAGCCTCGATTTCAAAGTCAAGCGCTTTGTCCAGGCCGCAGAGCACGATGTGCCAACCAGCCATTTCAAGTGGCGGGAGGTTTTTTCCGAGGCGGAAAAGGAGAAGCTTTTTGTGGATGGGCCTGAACTTCGGAAGCGTTTCGGGGATTCGGCTCGCTTTTTTACCCAGCACTTTGCTCTCGCTTCTGGAGGGGATGAACTGAACAAGCTCCTCAGCATCGATTGCACCTTCCATCTGCCGGATGATTTGATGATCAAAAACGACCGCATGACCATGGCCCATTCCCTGGAGGCACGGGTTCCCTTTACTGACCTCCGCTTGTTCGAGTACCTGGCCCAGCTCTCCGGCGAGGCCAAAGTGCCGGCGTTCAACCTAAAATACCTGCTCAAGGAGGCGATGGGCCTTGACCTGCCGCGCGAGATTCTTGGCAAAAAGAAGATTGGGCTGGAGATGCCGTACTCGGAGTGGTTCTGTGGTGAGCTCCGCGAGCTCCTCCTCGATTATCTTTCCCCCGCTTCCCTCCGTTCCATCCCTTTTCTTTGCGCTCCCTTTGTCGAGGCGGTCATCGATGAGCACCTCAAGAGGAGACGCGATCGAGGCCGGGAATTGTGGGGGCTTCTCAACTTCGTCGTCTGGTATAGATTGCATTTTCGCTCTTAAGCAGCTGTCTGGGTTCAGGGTTATTTGGGACGAGTGGCCAGCTTCTCCTCGATGGCCCGAACGGCCACCTGCGCTTCCGCCTCCACTTCCTTAACCTGAAGATAAGATTGGGCAAGCTGGAGAGCTTCGGGGCAGGGGAACTCTGCCGCCGTGGCCAGAACGAGCTTGACCTCTTCTGGTCTTTCGACAACGGGCAGCACGAGCTCAAGACTGCTTATGGCTCCGGCCGGCGACTGGTACTTTTCAAGTCCAATCATCCTCACATACCCCCGGACGGAGAGGACGCGATGGGTAAGGTTCGGCGATGTCCGGGCGATGAAGAGAAGGTCATGGCGCGGCGTTGGAGTTGGCCATTCAGCCAAGCTTCGCACAACAGCGTCAACGATGGCCGGGTCGCCTTCGCCAAGCCCGGCTCGAAGGAGGGGAAGGGAACTGTCGTTGCCAATTCGACCGAGAAGCGCATAAAGGCGGGAGCGCTGGGCTGATGCTTGAACTCTTGACTCTTTCGAGCCTGGGCCTGGCTCTAATCTTTGTTCGATCAACCTGGTGCGCTCTAAAGGGTCGGGAATCTTCTGACAGGCGGCAGCAATCGACGAAGCGATTTCCGCCTGAACCGTCTCGTCTTCAACCTGGAGGAAGAGGCCAAGGAAAGGCGCCACGTCTTGACGACTGGTGAGATGGCGTAAGGCCCGCGAAGCGGCAACCCGGAGAGGAGAGGAGCCTGAACGCGCGAGCTCAAAGAGAAGGGGCTTCTCATCGTCCATGCGCCTGGCTTCCACAGCCTGGATGAGCTCGAGCTTGACCGCCTCACTCGGCGCAGCTAAAAGGCCAAACCTGATGGCTTCATCGACCTCTTGGCCGCGGAGAGACCAGAGGCTTGCGCGGGCCGCCTCCTTTTCTTGCCCACGGCTCGTCGCGGCGCGGTCGGCCAAAAAGGAAACGAGAGAAGCGTCGGCCGTTGTCGCCAGCGCTTTCAGGGCGGCCAGCCGAACCGACAACGTGTTTGCCTTGGCCCCTTCGAGGATAGCCGGAAGAACAGCCGGCGCCGGATACTCAGCCAGCGAGGCCAAAAGCTGGATCTGGCTCGGCTCGGGAAGCTTCTTCAAAAGGGAGGCGACAGAGGCGATAGAATCGGCGTCGAAGAAATCGTGGACGAGGCCAATCGCTGGTTCATCGTCTTCAAGAGAAGGACTCTCGATCGCCGAAAGGATAAGGCGCCGGGCTTCCTCTTCGCCGGAGGCCCGAATTTTTCCCTTAAGGGCCGCCTGGCGGAGATGAAGGGGAAGGTCGGAGGAAAAAATTTTGTCGTAGACTCGAAAAGCTTGCCCGGACCCCTCCTGGGCCGGCATCTGCTCGGCGCACTTGAGGAGCGAAGAAGCCAGTACCTCCCTCAGCCCGGCCGGGCCTTTATCAAACTTCTCAAGGAGAGCTCTTGTGGCCTCATCGCCGCCGATTTGACCCAGAGCTATGGCGGCAGCAGCCGCCGCCTCTGAATCCTGGCCCATAAGAAGCCCGGCAAGCTCTTGGACCGCGCTCGACGCGCGACGCCTCCCCAGAGAAGAGATGATTCCAATCCTCACCTCCCCTTCGGTTTGGGATAAGGCCTTGAGGAGAGCTTCGTCAACGGCCTGGCCGGGGATTTTTTCCAGGGCGTAGCGGGCCAGGTCCGTAGTCTCCGCCGAGACAAGCATCTTTTCCAGGACGGGAATTGACCTATTACTGCCGATGAGCCGGAGATGCCGGCAAACTTCCATCTTGGCCGCCAAAGATGCGCTCGAATCAAGGAAAGCGAGGAACCTGTCTTCCATTTCTCGCCTCGATTCTGGCGTGTCCTTATGAGCCCGGACATAATCGCGCAGGCGATAGACTACTTCTTCATTCCTGCTATGCTCAAACTTAGCCACGGCGTTGAGCAGGGAATCGAGGGAAGGCGGCTCGAACCCTGGCCAGCGGCGGACATCGGCTGGCGTTGAAACGCTCCGCTCTGTCGCTGGAAAATCGGCGGGCACGGGCTGAGTCACC
>CAYUKK010000112.1:0-6045 GCA_964445305.1 uncultured Eubacteriales bacterium | reverse complement strand
CAGCGAATTGGCAGCCCGTCGAGGGTCACCGTGAATGCTTACCCCAAGCGCCCATTGGAGAGGCAGAAACGGTCGTTTTCCTTGAGCATCCCTTCCCCTTTCGCCTCGAGGGTGATAAAATGAACCCGGGTGGAGAGCGATGAAAATAAAGAAATCGTCTTTTTCTTTTGCCCTTATCCTTTTTTTTCTCGCTGTGCCCGCTTTCTCCCAGGGCTGGCGTGGCCAGGGCCGGCTAACAGGCGTCGTCCTCGACCAGGATGGCCGCCCTTTGGAAGGAGTCAAAGTTAAGCTTTTTTCTCTGCGGGGGCAATCAGGGTTTGAGCTCGTCACGGACGCCAAGGGCGAGTGGAAAGCGAATTACATCCGGGGTGGCGGCTGGAACCTCGATTTTGAAAAGGCTGGTTATGCGCCCAAAAGGATAACGACGAACATCCAGGAAGTCACCAACAACCCACCCCTCGAGATCAGGCTCCAAAAGGTTGAAGGCTTGGTCATCACGGATGAACTTCGGAAGGCCCTGAACGAGGGGAACAAGCTTTACGAAGAGAACAGGCTTGAGGAAGCGATTGCCATCTACGAAAATTTGCTGGCTCAGAACCCGGACCTTTATATCCTCAACAAGAACATCGGGAATGCCTATTTCAAGCTCGAAAAGTATGACGTCGCCGAAAAATATTATCAGAAAATTCTCGACCAGGAGCCTGGTAACGCCGAAGCCCTCCTCCTCATCGGCAATTGTTACGCCAATCGCGGCCAGAACGAGAAGGCCATGGAATATTACGGCCGGATTGAGTTTGAGAAGATCTCCGACCCAACCGTCCTTTTCAATTTGGGGTCCCAATTCTACAGTCAATCCAGGCTCGACGAGGCGCTCAAGTACTACCGCCGCGCTGTCGAAATCAAGAAAGATTTTCTCGACGCTATCTATCAGCTTGGGCTGACCCACATTGCCCTCGGTCAGTACACCGAAGCCAGGGAGACTCTCGAAAATTACCTTAAACTGGATAGCGCATCCGGAAGAGCCAATCAAGTCAGGGAATTTCTCGAATTCTTGCGGAAAAAATAAGCTGGAAATGGCCAAAGGCCGCTATCTTCCCTTCATTATGGGCTTCGCCGGACTGACGCTTCTCCTTACCCTTTCTCTTGTCACGCTGGGCAAAGCCAGAAAACTCAACCTCCTTCTCATCACCATCGATACTTTACGGCCCGATTTCCTGGGTTGTTATAGCTCGAAGGCCCCTGCCACTCCCAACATCAACGCCCTGGCGGCACGGGGAGTCCAGTTTTCCCGCGCTTTTGCCCACACGCCAACGACCCTCCCCTCCCACACCAACATCCTCCTCGGAGCGAGCCCCCCTTTCCACGGCGTTCACGACAACGCCAACTTCTTGGTCAGGGCAGAGTTCATCACCCTGGCCGAATGGCTCAAAGAGCGTGGTTATGCGACGGCCGCCTTTGTCGGAGCTTTCCCTCTGGACTCCCGATTCGGTCTCCATCAAGGTTTTGATGTCTATGACGATAACTACGGCACCCAGGGTCCCCAGGATGTCGTTTTCGTCGAGAGAAGGGCTGAAGTCGTTATCGACCAGGCGCTCGCCTGGCTGCGCCAGCAAGACGGGCCCTGGTTCTGCTGGGTTCACTGCTTTGACCCTCACCAGCGCTACGACCCGCCAGAGCCTTTCCGCACTCAATACAGGGACAACCTCTACGCTGGGGAGGTCGCCTACGTAGATTTTGCGCTCGGTCGGCTTTTCTCCTTCCTTGAGGAAAGCAAAGGGCAAGAATCGACTCTTGTTGTCTTCACCGGCGACCACGGCGAGTCCCTGGGCGAGCACGGCGAGATGACCCACGGCTATTTCGCTTACAACTCGACGCTCTGGGTGCCCCTCCTCATTTATTATCCCAGGGTAAAGCCCCAGTCCATAGCCGAAAACGTCAGTCATGTCGACATCTTCCCCACGGTTTGCGACATCCTCGGCCTGGAAACGCCGGCTCATGTCCAGGGTTCCTCGATGTTGCCACTCATGGAGGGAAAAAAATTTTCGCCCCGCCCCATCTATTTTGAATCCCTGACTGCCTACTGTAACCGGGGTTGGGCCCCTGTTCGGGGGTACATCGAAGGCAGCTTGAAGTATATCGACTCACCCATTCCTGAAATCTATGACCTAACCAACGATTTCCATGAGGCTAAGAATCTGGCGGAAAAAGAGGATGTCCGGCCTTTCCAACTAAAATTCGACCGTCTTATGGCGGCTCTCTCTCCGCCCGGGAAGAGCGAAGCAAAGACTCCATCGGATAGGGAAACCCGGGAGAAACTGCGCAGTCTTGGATACATCGCCTCTTTGCCAGCTCCGGCTAAAAAAGCCTTCACTCGCGAGGATGACCTCAAAGTCCTTCTCCCCTTCCACTCCAAATGGATGCGAGCGATGGTCCTCCACCAGCAAGGAAAGACGGAACAGGCCATTGCCCTCCTCCGGGACATCATCGCTCAAAGGAAAGATTTCGACCTGGCTTACACTTATCTTGGCAATTATTATAAGGACCAGAAGAAATTCAAGGAGGCACAAGATATCCTCGAGGAAGCTTATCGTTACAACCCGCAAAGTTTTCGCATCCTCGTTGCTTACGCTATTTTCCTCATTGATAGGGGAAAGTATGATGATGCACTCCTCCTTCTCGAAAAAGCCAAATCGCTCGTCGATTACGACCCTGAAGTTTGGAACTATATCGGCGTCGCTCACTGGCAAAGAGGGGATTATGAGCGAGCTCTTCACGCTTATACCCAGGCGTTAACCCTGGATAACAATTATCCCGTTGTCTTCAATAACCTCGGCTCCCTGTATTTATCCATCTATCTCAAGACGAGAGACCCAAAGGCGAATCAAACGGCCATCGCGAATTTTCGCCAGGCCATCCAATTTGACCCCAAATACGCTTCAGCTTACAACGGCCTCGGCGCGGCCCTGAAATTCGTCGGGGATTTGGACGGGGCGATTGAGAACTGGGAAAAGGCGGTTGAGCTAAAGCCCGATTATGGTTATGCGCTCTATAACCTCGGCTTGACCTACCTGGCCAAAGGGCTAAAGAGCCAGGCCCTCGTTTACTTCATGAGATACAAAACAGGGTTTTACGATTCTTTATCCGTTGAGGAAAAAAACAAGCTCGATCGGCTCATCGAAAATTGTCGGAAAAATCCATGAAAAGAGCAGGCTCCTTCTTCCTCGTTGCGTGCTTGGTCCTGCTGGCTAAGCCTGGACTGAAGCTGGCTATGGACAAGGAGAAGAGCCTGTCAGAAAAGTATGAGGAGTGGCTCAAACTTGTCTCCTACATCATTCTTCCCCAGGAGAAGGAAGTCTTCTTCCTTCTCACCAACGACCGGGACAGGGATATTTTCATCCAATCCTTCTGGAAACAGAGAGACCCGACGCCGGGGACACCCCAGAATGAGTACCAGGAAGAACACATCAAGCGTTTCCAATACGCGAATAAGCATTTTTCTCGCGGCACTCCCCGCGAGGGATGGATGACCGATATGGGGAGAATCCACATCCTCCTCGGCCCGCCCAAGAGCATCGAGCGCTTCGAGGGAGTTGCCGGAATCCATCCCTGTCAGGTATGGTATTATTACGGCGACACGGCAAAAAAACTGCCGCCTCATTTCGCCCTCGTTTTTTTCCAGCGCGGCGGGGCTGGGGAATATAAGCTCTATAACCCGGCCTCCGATGGCCCGGCCAGTCTCCTCATCGACACTAAGGGCGTGGATGTCACCGACTATGAGAGTGTCTACAACAAAATCAGGGAGTTAGCGCCTACCTTGGCGGGCGTTTCTCTGTCCCTCATTCCCGGTCAGTATCCTTTTGGCTACCAGCCCTCTCCCCAGAATAACATCATCCTGGCCAATATCTTTGATTTCCCCAAGCATGATGTCAGCCCTGCCTATGCCACCCATTTTCTCCGCTATAAGGGAATTGTCAGCACAGAATATCTGACGAACTACGTCGAAAGCAATGCCGAAGCTTCTCTTTTTCTCGACCCGGCACTCGAAACGGCTTTTGTTCACTTCGCCATCGCCCCGAAGAGTGTGTCCATTGACTATTTCGCCTCCAGGGACCAGTACTACTGCAATTTCCGCATCGACGTGAGCTTGAGACAAGGCGAGACCATCATCTACCAGTACGCCAAGGATTTCCCCCTCTATTTTCCCCCCGACAGGGTCGAAACGATTCGAGCCAATGGCGTTTGCATCCAGGATTCCTTCCCCATCATCGAGGGAAAATACAACCTGACTGTCCTTCTCCAGAATGCTGTCGGCAAAGAATTTAGCCTGTTCGAGAAGGAGATCACTTTCAACGAAACTGGCGAGGCGCCGGAGATTCTGGGCTGTGTCCTTGGATACAAGCTCGAGGACCATCCCGCGCCGACTTACGCGCCATTCAAGACCCTGGGCAAGGTCCTTTCCGTCGACCCATCGAGGACCCTATCCCCAAAAGAGGAGGTCGCTCTTTTCTGCTCCGTCTTTCCCGTGAGCCCGGAGCTCTGGAAGGAAGGAGAAATAGTCGTCCACATCCAGGGCCTGCGCGAGAAAGAGCCAGCCTCAAAGAGGTTCTCTTTCCCCCTGGCCAATTTTTCTTATGACGCGAGGATGAACCTGGCCCTTTCGATCGCTGCTTCATCCTTTGCCCCTGACTACTACGAGCTCAGCCTGGAGCTCCGGAACGGCAGGGGGGAAAGTCTTGCCCGGACGAGCTCGAATTTTATCATCTCGCCCCAGGACTTTCTTCCCCACCCTGTCATCCTCTCGCGCTCGCTTCCGCGGCGGAGCGCCAGCCTTTATCTCTTTTCTCTGGCCCATCAGTATGAAAGAGTCGGGAATGAGCTAAAAGCTCAGGCTTTCTTTGAAAAGGCTATCGCCTCCAACCCCGAAGAGAAACAGGGAATCATTGATTACGCCAACTTCCTTTTGAAGACCCATAAATTCGACCGGGCCGCGGAGCTCATTGAGAGAATCGGCGCGGATGAGGCCCACCGTTTTGATTATTATCTCATCAAGGGGAAAGCCCTCGAGGGCCGGGGAAAGTATGGGGAGGCTATCCAGAACCTCCTCGAGGGGAACAAAATCTATAACAGCGACACTCGGCTCCTCAATTCCCTTGGCTTCTGCTATTACAAGACGGGAAAGAAAAAGGAAGCCCTGGAAGCCCTCCAGGCCTCGCTCCGCTTGAACCCGGAGCAGAGCGTTATCCGGGAGCTTATCGAGCGGGTGGAAAAAGAGCTCAAATAGCCGGCTGTTCTCGCTCGCCCAGCCTTCTTCTGTCTATCTATTCCACCACTTCGACCCTGTCCAGAAAAGCAGCAACACGCCAGAAAGGATAGGAAAAGAACCACGTCTGGTAGCGAAACTCGAGGCGAACAAGGTTGCCGTTTTCTCGGAAGAGTGATGGTGGAATAGAAAGCTCGAGCCTGTTTTCGCCGTCTTTAACTCCAAATTCGCCCAAGCTTTGGCCATTTACTTCGACGCGAACGCTCTGCCTGTACTTCCCATACCATCTCCAGCTTGAGAACTCGAACGGCGAATAAAAAAACAGGCGAAGGCGGCCATCGCTTCCGGGAGGAGGGTTATACTCGAGGGCGACGCTCTTCTCCCAGATGCGGCACTTCTTTCCCCTGTAGTCGACCTCGGGACCAGTCCCCTGCAAGAAAACGACAGGGGCTTCGCGTCGGAGTTGGGCTCCTGCGGGGAGAGTCATCTCCTCTTCGCGCTCAGAGCGGGGAATAGTGACTCCCCGATAATCGAGATGGTAGCGAAGGGGAAAGGACTGTTGAGAGGGACAGGGAATCATCATCTGGATGCTCTCCTCGGTGGCGGTGAAGAGCTTTTCCTGCCGGCTGAAGCCGGGGATCGAGGCAATGAGCCGAAACTCCTCCTCTATCTTGCTCCCCGCCCGACGGAAAGACAAACGAAGAAAGCCCTTCTCAAAATCGGCCGACTCAAGCTCCAAATGAGCCAAGGAGGAAGGCGGCGCGAGGAGGAGAGCCCGGGGAGGA
>CAYUKK010000111.1:0-5722 GCA_964445305.1 uncultured Eubacteriales bacterium | reverse complement strand
GCTGGGAGGACCTTCTTGGCCTCGACAAAAGCAGGCCGCTTGCTCTGGAACCCTTGAGTGTGAGGCGGGAAGAGCTCGAAAAAATCATGGAAAATTTTCGCTGATCGGGATATATTATTGATTTAAAGGAGAAACAAATGAAAGAAAAAGTGGAGGCGGCTTTGAATAAAGTCCGTCCCGCCCTCATGGCCGATGGCGGCAATGTCGAGCTTGTCGATGTCGACGAGAGCGGTGTCGTCAGAGTCAGGCTGACGGGCGCATGTGGCGGCTGCCCGATGTCCCAGATGACGCTGAAAATGGGAATCGAGAGGTTTCTGAAGAAGGAAGTGCCTGAGATCAAAGAAGTCGTGGCTATCTGAGTGAATGGCTGAGTGAATGGCCGAATAACCTTTGAGTTGACACGGGCGGGCAACGGGCCGCTTGCTTCTGAGAGGTGAGAGGGTGAAAAGAATCTATTTGGACCACATCGCTGCTACCCCTGTTGAGGAAGCGGTGGTGGAAGCCATGCTCCCCTTTCTTCGGGATAAATTTGGCAATCCCCAGAGCCTGCATTCCGACGGGCAGCTCGTCCTCGAGGCAGTAGAGGAGGCGAGGGCTAAGGTGGCCAAACTCATCGGCGCTCGCCCCGAGGAAATCTTTTTTACCTCCTCTGGCTCGGAAGCCAATAACATGGCCATCAAAGGAATAGCGTTGGCCAAGCGGGACAAGGGCAAGCATCTGGTCCTTTCAGCCATTGAACATCAATCTGTCCTTCACGCCGCCAAGGCTCTGGAAAAATTTGGCTTTTCTTCAACGCTCGTCCCCGTCTCGAGAGAAGGGCTTATCGACCCCGAAGATGTGAAGAAAGCTATCCAGAGAGAGACCACCCTCGTTTCGGTCATGCTCGCCAACAGCGAAGTGGGGACGATTGAGCCCGTGGCGGAGGTGGCACGCGTTTGCCGGGAGGCGGGTATCACCGTCCACACGGACGCTGTGGCGGCTGTGGGCAACATACCCGTCGACGTCGATGCTCTGGGCGTCGATGCCCTCAGCCTGGCTGGGGACCAGTTTTATGGACCTAAGGGAAGCGCCGCCCTTTTTCTGAGGAAGGGAACGAGGATTTTGCCGCTCATCGATGGCGGCATTCAAGAGGGTGGACGAAGGGCTGGGACGGAGAACGTAGCGGCCATCGTCGGGCTGGGGAAGGCAGCGGAAATCGCCGGGGAAAAAATGGAATTTCGCGCCGAGAAAGCCATAGGGCTCCGCGATATGCTCATCCAGGGCATGCTGGAGCGGGTAGACCACATTTTTCTTACCGGCGACCGGAAGAAAAGACTTCCCCACCATGCGAGCTTCTGCGTCGAGTTCATCGAGGGCGAAGCCATGCTCCTCAACCTGGACATGAAGGGGATAGCGGCGTCGAGCGGCTCGGCCTGCACCTCCCGGGCTCTCAAAGCTTCCCACGTCCTTCTGGCCATGGGCATCGACCATGCCCTGGCCCAGGGCTCCTTAGTTTTTAGCCTCATCGAAGAGACGGACAAGGAAGATATCGCCTACCTGCTTGAGGTTTTCCCGCCCATTGTCGACAGGCTCCGCCGGATGTCGCCTCTGTACACGAAATTCTTGGAGGAGAGCAAAAAATGATTTACAGCGAAAAGGTGATGGACCACTTCCAGAATCCCCGCAACGTGGGGGTCATCCCGGATGCCGATGGCGTGGGCCAGGTCGGAAACCCCGTTTGCGGAGATATGATGACGTTCTACATCAAAGTCAAGGATGATCGCCTGACCGATATCAAGTTCCAGACGTTCGGCTGTGGGGCAGCCATCGCCGTTTCCAGCATCGTCAGCGAAATGGCCATGGGGAAGACTCTCGAGGAAGCGATGAAGATCACCAACGAAGCCGTGGCCGAAGAGCTGGGTGGGCTTCCCAAGAACAAGCTCCACTGCTCCAACCTGGGAGCCGATGCGCTCCACGCGGCCATCGAGGACTACAGGAAAAAACGGGCGGCTTCGGGGGAAACAGCGGAGTCATCTTCTCCTCACCCGGACAAGTGCTATTGTCCGTATTGCGAGGGGCCAATCGATGGGTTGGAAGAATATTGCCAGCGATGCCAGATTGAGCTCGAGGAATGTCCCCATTGCGGGAGCCTGATGAAAAAAGGCGAGGAAAAATGTCCGAGCTGCGGAGCGGAGCGCGATGAAAGCTGACGTCACTTTGGATTGTTACGGGCTTCTTTGCCCGGTGCCCATCATCCAGACCGCGAAGAAGATCAAGGAGATGGAGGTCGGTCAAGTGCTGGAAGTCATCGCCACTGACGAGGGCATCAAGTCGGACATGCCCGCTTGGTGCAAAATGACCGGCCAGGAATTCCTCGGCTTCGAAGAAAATGGAGACATCTACCGTGTCTTCGTCAGGAAGATCAAGGCTTGAAGGAAGTCGCGGCGGATGACCAAAGACAGAGTTTTAGCCCGAATCCAGGAGCTGAAGAAAGAAAGGAAAGCTGTCATTCTGGCCCATAATTATCAGATGGGCGAAGTCCAGGACATAGCCGACTTTACGGGCGATTCCCTGGGCCTGAGTCAGGAAGCAGCCAAGGTTGAGGCGGAGACGATCGTCTTTTGCGGTGTTCATTTCATGGCCGAGACCGCGGCCATTCTCTCTCCCCAAAAGACGGTCCTTCTTCCCGACATCAAAGCCGGTTGTCCGATGGCGGCGATGATTACGGCCGAGGAGCTTCGCGACTGGAAGAAGAAATATCCCGGCCGTCCGGTCGTTTGCTATGTCAACACGACGGCGGAAGTCAAAGCCGAAGCCGATGTTTGCTGCACCTCCTCGAACGCCGTTCGGGTTGTCAACTCCATTCCCGATAACGAGATTCTCTTCGTCCCCGACAGGAACCTGGCCGCATACGTCGCCCGGCAGACAGGCAAGAGAATCCTTGCCTGGAATGGGTACTGCTACGTCCACAACAGGATTTATGCCCAGGATGTCTTGAGCAAGAAGCGCCTTTACCCGGAAGCCGAAGTCTGGGTGCACCCAGAGTGCCGGCCCGAGGTAATTGATTTAGCCGACAAAGTCTTGTCCACAGGCTCCATGGTCAAAGCCGCCCGCGAGACAGCTTGCCGGGAGGTCATTATCGGAACAGAGGCGGGTATCATTTACCGGCTTAAGAAAGAAAACCCGAAGACGAACTTCTTTCCAGTTAAAGAGCTCGCTCTTTGCTCCAACATGAAGAAGATCAATTTGAGGAAGGTCTGGCTGGCCCTTGAGGAAATGAAATTCCGGGTCGAAGTTCCACCTGATATCAGCCAGCGAGCCAGGGAAGCCATCGAGAGGATGATGGCCATTTAGAGCGAGCATTATAAAAGCGATAATATTTTCTTATCGAAAGGAGGAAAGACGATGAGAAAAATGACGGAGGAAAACCTCAAGTATGCCTATGCGGGCGAAAGCCAAGCCCATATGAAATACCTGGCTTTTGCTGACGCCGCAGACAAAGAAAAGCTGGCCAATGTGGCCCGCCTTTTTAGGGCCAACAGTTTCGCCGAGCAGATCCATGCCATCAACCATCTCCGGACTCTCGGCGCTATTGGGAAGACTGCCGAGAACCTCGGCGCAGCCATGGAGGGAGAAAATTTTGAGGTCGAAGAGATGTACCCGGCTTATAAGCTTGTCGCCGAGAACCAGGGTGAAAAAACAGCCGGGATAATGTTCCATGCAGCCATGGAGTCGGAAAGAGTTCATGCCCGGCTCTATAAGAGGGCCAAAGAATCCGTGGAGAAGGGAAAAGACCTGGAGTTTTTCCCCATCCATGTTTGCTCGATGTGTGGGTTTACGGTCGAGGGTGAGGCCCCCGAAAAATGCCCCATCTGCGGCGCGCCCAGAGAAAAATTTGTCAAGTTCTGAAAGGCGGACCGAAATTGCCCCTGGACGTGCGCTTGAAGCCCTATGAAATCCTGGCCGAAGCCATTCGCGCCGAAATCGAGGCGGCCGCATTCTATGCCCGCCTTCTCGAACGGGTCAAGAACATCCTTCTCCAGCAAAAGCTCAAGTTTCTTGTTTTTGAAGAAAAGAAGCACCGGAGCCTCTTGGAGAGGCTCTATGGCCAGAGGTTTCCGGAGAGAAAACTCGAGCTGCCTGACCGCCCGGCTCGCTCCCGGCCCGCGGTCATGCTGGATGAGAAAAGCAGTATCCTTGACCTGTTCAAAATAGCCCTGGCCGCCGAAAAGACAGCTGAAGAATTCTATCGGCAGGCCCGAGACGCCGCGACAGACGAGGGGAGCCAGAAAATCCTGAGTTATTTGGCGCGGGTGGAAAGAAGCCACTATTTTCTGATTAAATCAGAGATTGACTTGCTGGCCAGATTTCCCGATTATTATGATGTCGAGGATTTTCACCTCGGTCACGAACTCGTCCACGTCGGTCCATGACCGGGCATGAGGTAAGGTTCTGAAGTTTGGCCCAGGCGTCATATTTTAAGTTGGAATCCCCTCGCTGCTAAGGGGACAAAGGGATGGTCACGAGTGGCGCTCGTGGCCCCAGAGCCAGAAGGAAGAACTCCGGAGGCCTTGAAGAAGGGAGGACGACGATGGAGCCAGCAGAGAAAAGGATTCGACAGATAATCCAGATTCTCAGGCGGGAATATCCAGCCAGCCGCACCGCCCTCTGGTTCGAGACGCCACTCCAGATCCTGGTGGCCACCATCCTGGCTGCTCAGTGCACGGATGAGCGAGTCAACCAGATTACGCCGAAGTTGTTTGAGCGGTACCCGACCGTGGCGGACCTGGCCCGTGCGGACAGGCAGGAACTGGAGAAAATCATCCGGCCGACTGGCTTTTTCCGCAACAAGGCCAAGAACATCGTTGCCGCCGCCAGGAAAATCGTCGAGGATTTCGGAGGCGAGGTTCCCGACCGGATGGAGGACCTCATCACCATACCCGGCGTGGCTCGGAAAACAGCCAACATTGTCCTTTCTTCTGCTTTCAAGAAAGCGGCCGGAATCGCTGTTGACACGCACGTTCGAAGGCTGGCTGGCCGGTTGGGCTTGAGTCAGGAAAGCGACCCGGGGAAAATCGAAAGGGATTTGATGGCCATCGTTCCTCGAAAAGACTGGCTCGATTTCAACTACATGCTCGTCAACCACGGCCGCAAAATCTGTCCAGCGCGTCGCCCGCGCTGCCCGGAGTGTGCTTTGCAGAAGCTCTGCCCAGGAGCGAGCGAGTTCTATCCGGAGCTTAAAGCGACGGCGCAAGGTTGAAGGGAAGACGTCGCCAGCGGAGCAAGAGACGGTGATTCGCGAAGCCATGCTCTATCGCCCAGGAGAGGGGCAAAAGGTCGAGTGCTTCCTCTGCGCCCATCGCTGTCTCATTGCTCCGGGAAAATTTGGCGTTTGCGGCGTGCGGGAAAACAGGCACGGGAAGCTCGTCACCCATGTTTACGGGAAGGTCATCGCAGCTCACATCGACCCTATCGAAAAGAAGCCCCTCTACCATTTCCTGCCCGGTTCGACCTCTTTCTCCATCGCCACCGTGGGCTGCAATTTCCGATGCCCTTTCTGCCAGAACTGGCAGATTTCTCAAGTGACAAAGGAAGACCGGGGTTTTGAAGACGGATACGAGCTTCCGCCAGAGGAGATCGTCAGGCAAGCGCGAGAGCGCGGCTGCCGGAGCATTTCCTACACCTATACGGAGCCGACGATTTTCTTCGAGTATGCCTACGATACAGCCCGCCTGGCCAAACA
>CAYUKK010000110.1:0-37220 GCA_964445305.1 uncultured Eubacteriales bacterium | reverse complement strand
GGCCAGCCGCCGGAAGCTTATCTCGACCTCGCCGCTTCTTCCTTCGGGGAAGGCATGCTTGAAGGCGTTGGAGACGAGCTCGTTGACGATGAGGCCGCAGGGGATGGCGGTATTGATGTTGAGGTAGAGTTTTTCGGTGTGGAGGGAGAGGCGGATGCGGGAGGAGTCGGCCTGGCAGGAGTGGAAGAGGTGGGTGGCGAGGTGGTTGAGGTAGGAGGAGAATTCGATGCGGGAGAGGTCGGCGGACTGGTAGAGGCGCTCGTGGACGAGGGCCATGGAGCGGATGCGGCGCTGGGAGTCCTTGAACATTTCGAGGACGGTGGGGTCGGCGATGCGGCGGGCCTGGAGGTTGAGGAGGGAGGAGATGACCTGCATGTTGTTCTTGACCCGATGGTGGATCTCGCGCAACAAGACTTCTTTTTCGCGCAGGGATGTCTGAAGACGGTCCTCAGCCTGTTTTCTCTCGGTAATGTCGCGGACGTATTCGATGACGCCCTCCATCTGGCCTGTCGTCTTATCGATGAGAGGAAAGCTGAAGAGGTCGATCCAGCCAGTCACCTTGCCATGCCGGCCGATTCGGGGCACGACCTCATAAGCGGCGGTCCCGGTTTCAAGGGTTTTTCGCGTCGGGCAGACAGTGCACCTCTCGCTCCGTAGATGATAGGCCTCGAAACATTTCTTGCCGCGCAACGGCATGGCGTGGGCGTACCATTTTTCGATGGCCGGGTTGACGCGGATAATACGGTAGTCCTTGTCGAGGATGGAGATGCCGTCTTGGATGCTTTCGAAGATGCTGCTCAGGAAGCGCTCCCTCTCTTCCACCTCCTCGGCCGATTTCTGGCGGTGGATGGCCATGGCAACCTGGTCAGAGACGAACTTGAGGAGGTTTTTTTCTTCCTCGCCATACCGGACTCCCTCCGTGTAGCTCTGGACGACAAGCACCCCGATGGTCTGGCCATCGATGTTCAAAGGGACGCCGAGCCAGTCGATGGAGGGCGCGCCGATGGATTCCACTTCGCCTCGCCTTTCGAGCTCGGCGAAGACCTCGGGCGAGGCCAGCAGCGGTTTTCCTGTCCTGAGGACATATTCGGTCAAGCCTTTACCCAAAGGCTTGGGTCCGGGAGGAGAGTCGAATTCGTCCACAAAATAGGGAAAACTGAGGATGTTCTGGTCGGAGTCGTAAAGGGCGATGTAGAAATTCTGAGCCGGCATGAGCTCGGCGATAATCCGATGGATGGAGCGATAGAGGGATTCCAGGTTCCGTGAGGAGATGGCCGCTTCCGAAATCTTGAAGATGCTCCGGTTGATTTTCTCTGTCCGCTGGCGCTCCCAAGCTTCCAAGGTGGTGGCGACGATGTCGCTCACGGAAATGCCAAAATTTTGTTCTTCCAGCGTCCATTTTCTGGCCGGACCTCTGTGCTCGTGGCAGACGATTCCGATGACTTCTCCGTGACGATGGATGGGGACATCCATCATCGAACTGATGCCCAGGGGTTTCAGGTAATTCTCGGAGAACTCGTTTGTTCGAACGTCAGAAAAAACGTCGTCGGCGGCGACAACTCGATTCTCCTCGAGAGCCTGGAAATAGCGGGGGTAGTCTTTCATCTCGAGGCGCAAACCCCGCTCATGGCGGGATTCTGGCATGAGAAAAAGGTCCTGGCAAATGATGGACTGGTGGTCCGGGGAAAAAAGCCAGATGCTGACCCGGTCGACATCGAGGGTTCGAGCATCGATTTCCGTGATGAGCTCGAAGGCCGAACCCAAACTCGAAAAGCTCAGCTTGGCTAAATCGAGAAGGGCTGATTGATAGCGGAAGACGTGTTTTGATTTTTCCCGGATGGTTGCTTTTCGAACCGCTAATCTTTCGCTCTTAGCCATTGCCTCTTCTTGCGCCAAGTGCCTGCATCTTAAACCTCGACCCTCTGGAGCGCCTGAACTTTGATAGTACTCGATTACCTTTTATCCGTCCGCGTTTCTTCTTTTCTGGTCAATAACACTCTAAGGAGATGGAGAGGCGTTAGCAATAACCCATGACGATGATTCCCGGGGGGATTTTCCTCCCCCTTTCCATCACCCCCGGCGAGGGCAAAAAGAAAGGTCGTCTCGAAAAGCATTGGAGGAAGGTTAAGCTTTCCACGGTTAGTCGGCTCTTGGCTGATAACAGAAGCCAAAAAAGCTTGAAAAGCCGATGCCGGGGTGGTTAAGATAATCGCTTCGGAGGTCGAATGAAGAAGCGGCGTTCGCTTTTCCGGCGCTTCCAGTTCCCCGGCTATTCTTCTGGATTTCCCCTCCTCTGTCGTCTTTTTGATTCTTATGAGAGGGGGGTGATTGGGGGGGACGAACACGGGCGTCGCGGTGATGTCCGAAATACGGCGCTTTTTTTAACCCCTTCACAGTTGGACAGCTCAAGCGGCGTTGACTCTTAAAAGAGGATGGACTGACCAGGGTCGGTCGAACTTTCTTTAGCAAGATTGGTTGCCCCTGGAACGCACAGGCTCGGCGTAAAAAAAAATAGCCGGCGTGAGCAACCTTTTTGCCTTTTCCGTCATCTATACCCATTGAGGAAGAAATGAGCCTCGAAATTGTCGCTTCCCCTCTTGCTATGGCCTTCCGGTTGGGCGATAATGGCAAGCAGCTTATTTTCCCGGCTACTCCAGGAGAAGCGAAGCTCGTGCCCTCAGACGAAGAAAAACCCGCTCGAGAACTCACGCCTCTCGACCCCATGCTCTTGAGCCTCCTCCGGAGAGGCCAAGCCGGGGACCAACAGGCGATGGAGCAAATCTATGAGCGCTACAAGAGGACCTTTTTTAACCTGGCTTATCGCTACACGTATGACCGAGTGGAAGCGGAGGACCTTCTCCAGGATATCTTCATCAAGATATTTACCCACCTCCGGGATGTGGATAAAGAAGAGACTTTTATCGCCTGGATGTACCGGATTGCCGTAAACGTCTGCTACTCCTATTTGCGGAGCAAAAGGGGTCGTGACCGCCGAACAGTCGCTCTGAGCTCGGTCGAAGGGCGCGAGGAAGAGGCGGTCTACGATTCCCACGAGAAGAGCCTTCGTCTGTCCCTGGAGGAGGCTATCCAGGAGCTTCCCGACCGACTGCGAGCTATTTTCTTCCTTCACGATGTCCAGGGGTTCAAGCATGAGGAAGTGGCCGCCATACTCGGCATCGAGGTGGGTACTTCCAAGTCCCAGCTTTTCAAGGCCAGGCTCAGGATCCGCGACTTTCTTAAGAGAAAGCAGGCTCTTTAAAGGAGAAAGAAGATGAAATGCTCGACCGCCCGAAAATGGATTGGCGATCATCTCGACGGCGAGCTCGACGGCGAGCAGGAAAAAATGCTGGAGCGCCATCTCTCTGGCTGCGCGGCTTGCCGGGAGCTTCTCGAGGATTTCCAGAAAATATCTCGCGTCGCTAAAAAAGTCCCCTCTCTCGAGCCGTCTCCGGCTACCTGGGAAGCCATCGCCACGGGAATGAAGAGAGCGCAGCCAGAAACAGGCTTGGCCCCGGGGCGAAGGCGGCGCTGGCTTCCCTGGCTCTGGCCCCAGCCTGTCCTTCGCTATGCGATGGTGAGCGTGCTCGCCTTGATCCTCGTCGGCGGGCTTGTCGTCGGGCTCAAAATGGGGAGGGGGTATGTCTCGCCAGAAGAGAAATCCCTTGCCTTTACAATGGCCAAACTGAAGGAGGCTCAACGCTATTATGAAAAGGCCATCGCTTCTCTCGAAGAGGCGGTGGGAGCCCAGGGAAATGATCTGGACCCGCAATTGTCTGAAGTGTTCCGGAGTAATCTCAAAGCCCTGGATGAGACCATCCAGGCTTGCCAGCAAATGGTCAGCCTGGACCCTGATAACGTGACGGCCCGGACTTACCTTCTGACCGCCTATCAAGAGAAAGTCAGCTTCCTTGACGAGTGCATGGGCATTAAGAGAAGCTCAGCCGGGAAGCCTGCAGGAATATCCCTATGAGGAACAAAAGAAAAAGAATTAAGAAACAAGGAGGTTTACCATGAAACGGTTAGCCATGCGCATAATCTTGCTTTTAGGGTTGTGGCTTATGATTTTCACTTGGCCAGCGATCGGGGCGGCCGATCGACAAACATACGAGGAGCCGTTTGAAAAGACGGTTGCTCTGGCTCGAGACGGCAAGGTTCAAATCAGCAATGTGTCAGGCGAGATCGAGGTGAGGACGTGGGGTGAAACCCGGGTCAAGATCAAAGCTGTGAAGAGGTCGCGTGCTTCTTCCTTTGCCGAGGCAAAGGAAAACGCGGCGCGAGTGAACATCGAAATTGTCGAGGAAGGGAATCTCCTCCGCATCGAGACGAATTATCCTCGCAGCGACCGATTCTGGGGTCGACATTCCGCCAATGTGAGCGTCGACTACTGGCTCTGGATTCCTGACCAGGCCAGCTTCAGAGCGAAAAACGTCAGCGGCGATATCGATGTTGAGGGAACGGGGGGAGCGGTTAACCTCAGTGCCGTCAGCGGCGATATCCTTATCCGGAAGGGTCGGGGCCAGGTGGAGTGTAACGCGGTCAGTGGAGACATAGAAGCTGCAGACATTGTCGGAGATGTCTTCCTTAAATCTGTATCTGGGGATATCAAGGCGAAAGGGCTCAAGGGTGGTGTCGATGCTGAAACCGTGAGCGGCGATATCGAGCTCATGGAGGTTACTGAGGCGAACAAAGTGCGCGTCAAAGCGCTGAGCGGCGAGGTTATCTACCGAGGAAGCATCAACCCGGCCGGAAATTATAACCTGAAATCCCATAGCGGGAGCATCACTCTCTATCTTCCCGCCAGCTCGGCCTTCGATTTGGAGGCGGAGACGTTTAGCGGGAGCATCGAGATGGATTTCGAGATCAAGATGACGGGAAAGATTTCGCCGCGGGAGATAAGCGGTGTCGTCAATAACGGGGGCGCGAGCCTCCGCATATCCTCCTTCAGTGGCGATATCAAGCTCATCAAAAGCTAAGCCAAAGATGTAGCAGGAGGTCCCCGCGGGGGATGGGTGACGCGAGGGCCGACGGGGACGCAAGAGGGCAGGACCCATTTTCATTACCGAATTAAGGATGGTTACCCATCCTTCCGTCCAGTTGCCATCAAAAGGGTAAGACGACTATAATAGCTCGCTTCAGTTCCTGCCATGGACAACGCGAGATGTGTTCACGCCCTCAACTTCGGCCGCAAGTTGTGCGTTAACGCCGTTTTTTTCCTCATTCCTCTCCATTTCTTAAAAATCGGTTACAAGGGGTGGCAGATTGGGTTGGCCGTGTCCCTGTTTGCCTTTGCCCCCCTCCTTTTTTCTTTTCCCACGGGGTGGCTCAACGACCGTCTTTCTATTCGGGAGATCGTCCACGCTGCTCTGGCCGCGACGAGCCTGGCGTTTTTTCTTCTCTGGCGTGTCCAGCATTTTTTGCCTGTCGCCCTGATTTTTCTCCTTCTCGGCGTGGCCAACAACGCCCTCGACGTCTCCCTCAATAGCCTTTATTTCAAAACAGAGACAGCTCACGATCTCAACCGCCGGTACAGCCGCCTGGCTTTCTGGCAGTCGCTGGGAGCAGCCTTCGGGACTTTGCTTGGCGGAATTCTCGTCGCCGTCACCGATTTCGAGCTGCTCTTCATCGTGCTGGCATTCTTTATCCTCCTCTTTCAGGCTTTGGCCGCTCGGCTGCGGTCAGTCCCGTTCGTTTCTGTGCCGTTGAAAATCTACAAGCGCCGCATCCTCAACCGGAGGCTGATTCTCTTTTCGGTCATGATTTTCTTCATCGGGCTGCACTGGGGTGTCGAGGGGACGGTCTACAGCCCATTCCTGAGGGAATATTTTAACCTCGGTTTGACTTCCCTGTCCCTCTATATTTCCCTATCCCTTTTCGGTCTGGCTTTCAGCGCCTTCTTGATCGGGCTCATCCGCCATAACCCTCGTCTCAACATGAGGATTTTCCTTTTCTCCATGTTCCTCTCCGGAATGGGGCTCATCCTCATGGTCAACCGGCATCTTTTTCTGTCCTTCTTTTTCCGGCTCATCCATGAGGTCGGGGACGGTTTCCTGGGCGCTTTGCTCTGGCTTTTTGTGTCCCGGCTTTTCGAGAAGACGAGCATCGGTGGCGGCGCCGCCATCCTTCTGACCGTGATGACGCTCGGTCAGGTGGTGGGTTCTCTGTCCTTCGCCACCATTGGCTTTCGTTATGGGCTGGCTTATCCTTTCTATATTGGTGGTCTTCTCCTCGTCGCCGACGCTTTCTTCGGGAGGAAGGTCATCGGAGCTGTTCTTCGCGAGGAACCTTCGTCCCCGTTTTCTTGACACAGGGTCTCTCTCTTCGTATATTACCCGTTCAAAATTGGCTTCATTGTGCGAGGAGGCCCGATGTCCGTCCGGCCGGAGGCGAGGATTTATATCAGCACATTCCTCCTGACCTTCTCTACTCTCCTCTTTGAGATCGGACTCACCCGGATTTTCTCGGTGCTGACCTGGCATCACTTCACGCCGATGATCGTCAGCATGGCTCTGCTGGGGTTCGGCATGGCTGGCGCCTCGCTAACGCTGCGGAACAGGTCGGGCTCAGGGGCGGTGACTTTGGGATTTGTCTCTCGCCACGCTTTCCGGTTCGGGTTCGCCACGATTCTCTCCGTCCTCCTTATCACCCGCATCCATTTTGAGCCCCTGGCCATCACCCGGGACTGGACTCAGCTCTTGAGCTTGTTCAGCTATTATGTTCTGCTTACCATTCCCTTCTTTTTTGCTGGGTTGGCCCTTGGTGGAATCATCTTTCTTTTCCAGACGGATATCAGCCGCGTCTATTTTTCCGACCTCCTCGGCGCCAGCACGGGCAGCCTGGTCAGTGTCTGGGCTATCCCGACACTGGGGGTCACCAATCTTGTCATCGGGGTAGGCCTCCTGGGAGCCTGTGCCGGTCTGGTCATGGATTCTTTGGAAAAAGGTTTTGGCAACGTTAAGAACTGGCTCCAGGTGACCTTCTTGGGGCTCTGTCTGGCGGCTGGACTCTATTTTGACCCCTATCTAGTCCATGTCCCCCCTTCCAAGCCCCTCTTCTATGGAGTTAACCCGTGGAAAACGGATAGCGATTTGGTTTTGAGTCGGTGGAGTGTAGTCGGTCGGATCGATATCACCCGGCCGATTCGGCGGCAACTCTCTGCTTTCGGCGGGGAAGTGAGCTCCCGCGTTCGCGATATCCAATGGGAGCATGTTTTCATTTACCAGGACGGCCAGGCGCCGACAGGGATTCTCAAAACAGACGGAAACCTGAGCAAGATGCCCTTCCTGAGGAACTATCTCCAGGCTGCACCTTATGCCCTCCAGAGGAATCCAAAGGTCCTCGTCATTGGCATTGGCGGCGGGGTCGATGGCTTGATTGCCCTCGCCCACGGAGCCACGGAGGTGGTGGGTGTTGATATTAACCGCTTCATCACTGAGGCCATCACTCGGCGGTACGACCGCTACACGGGCCGCATCTTTAACCGTCCTGATGTCAAAATCATCGTCGCTGAGGGCCGTCATTATCTTTCTCGGACCAAGGATTGTTACGACCTCATTCAGTTGAGCGGTGTCGACACCTTTACCGCCCTTGCCTCGGGCGCTTACGCCCTCACCGAAACTTATCTGTACACTACCGAAGCGATCAAGGAATACTGGAACCACCTCCATGATGGAGGAATTCTCTCTTTTTCTCGCTGGTATTTCAGGCCTCCCCGGGAAACGCTCCGGCTGGCGGCGATGATGGTCCAGGCTTTGGAGGAAATGGGCATCCCTGAGCCTTCGCGCCACATCGCCATTGTTAACGGCGCCAGCTGGGCAGAGACGCTTCTCAAGAAAACGCCTTTTTCGCCCGAAGAGATGGAGGTGCTCCGGACATGGGCCAGAGAAAATCGTTTTGAGCTCATGTACGACCCTTATGTGGTGATGGATTCTGAGTTCGATGCTGTCCTCCGCTCCTCAGGTCGCGATAGGGAAGAGTTTTTTGACCGTTATGTTTACAATGTCCGGCCAGCCAGCGATGACCGCCCCTTCTTCTTCGATTACTACAAATGGAAACATCTTTTCAGGAAGGAGACCGGCAAGTATGGCTTTATTGCCACCAGCATGCCTCTGAGTCTGTGGACGCTCCTTTTTAGCCTTATCCAGATACTTCTTCTGGCTATCTTCGGCATCCTTTACCCGCATCTCAAGCTGAAAGAGGCGCTCACCGCCAAGCGAGGCAAGCTGGCCGTCGTCTGTTATTTTGGTGCCTTGGGGCTCGGGTTCATCTTCATCGAGATCGCCCTCATCCAAAAGCTCATGGTCTTCCTCGGCGGACCGACCTATTCCTTCTCCATCACCCTTTTTTCCATCCTCCTGTTCTCTGGTTTAGGGAGCTATTTCACGGGATGGCTGAATCTGGAGCCGAAAAAAATCTTCCTCACCCTTCCCCTGGTCCTCGTTTTGCTTTCCGTCGGAGTGAGTCAGGCGCTTTCGCTGGCCGTTCCGCACTGGCTCGGTTTCAGCTTACCCGTTCGGGCTGGACTGGCTGTGCTTGTCTTGGCTCCTTTGGCTTTTGTCATGGGCATGCCCTTTCCTTCCGGGATCCGGCTGCTTAGCCGCTATGAGCCGAACCTCGTTCCGTGGGCCTGGGCGGCGAATTCCTTCCTGACGGTATTCGGTTCGCTCTTCTGTATCTTCCTCAGTATGATGCTGGGATTCCAGATGGTCTTTTACCTCGCGGCGCTCGTCTACGGGCTTGGTTTTCTTTTCTTTCAACCTGTGGTTCGGCATGCCGATTGACCCTTTCTCGCCGCTTTTTTAAGGGGAGATTAGCTTTGAGCTGTCTCTTGTTGTCGCATCGCCGGTCCCACGATTGAGCCCGGTTCTTGGGCGAACCCAGGATTGCCGATAGAACCACTCGATGGGTCCTGTCGTGGTTCACCCCCGGCCGGGCTCGGGGTTGGGATTGCGAAGCCCGCTCGTTTCCCCAGCGAGGAAACTCGCTCCGACTCAGCCTTCGCTCTTCTCTCGCTTCGCTCGAGAAACCATGCCCGCTCAGGCTTCGACGGGCTTCCTCACCCAAACCCCTCGCCTGTACCCCCCTGGCATCAAACGCTCGGGTGGACGTTCCGAGACGCTATCGAGAGCTTTGTTTTTTGTATATTAACCACCCCTACCCCTTTAAGCGAAAGACGCGCCCAGGAATTCTTTCTTAGCCATTAAATCCCCCTACCCCCTTTGAGCAATCAAAGGGGGCCTGAGAAAAGGAGGGCGTCTTTCGAGCAGGCCGGAGGGGGAAAATGGTCAGCGTCTCGGGTAAGGTCGGCCCCCGAACCACGCCACCCCTCGGGTGCACTCGCTATCGTGATAATTTGTAGAAGATCAAGCATTTTCGTTTGATGATAATTCTCCATCGGAAATTTTGGGACGAACCGACAGCTTGATTTACTCTCAAGCCTGAGGCTTTGTTGAGAAGCCCGGGGAAGGGGGGTTCGGCCTTCAGGCCCGGCTTGATTTCGAAAGAAAAGGCCAAGGCACCTTATCTTAGCTCGAAGCAAGCGGCGAATGTTTGAAGTATAATGGGAAGGATGATTGCGAGAGAAGGAAAAAATTTTGATGTCATTCTCGTCAGCGGGGAACCTTATGCTGACCATCCTCTTTCTCCCTCTGGAGTGATTGCTCGGGTGCTCGAGGCGAGGGGATACAGGGTCGGAATTATCGACCGGCCGAACTGGAAGAAGGACGAAGATTTTCTCAAGCTGGGCCGGCCGCGTCTTTTTTTTGGTCTCACCTCAGGAGCCATGGATAGCATGCTCGTTAATTATACGCCGTTAAGAAGAGAACGGGCTCGAGACCCTCATCGGCGCCATCTTTCGGGAATTCCCGATCGAGCCCTGCTTGTCTACGCCAACAAGGTCCGGCATTTTTTCCCCGGTGCAGTCATCGTCTTGGGTGGAATCGAGGCCTCGCTCCGGCGCTTCGCCCATTATGATTACTGGGAGGACACGGTTCGTCGGAGCCTCCTCCTCGATTCACGGGCCGATATCCTCGTTTATGGACCGGGCGAGCTCCAGGTGATCGAGATAGCCCGCCGCCTGGAGGGCGGGAAAGACCTGACCAATATACCCGGGACATGCGTCGTTCGAAGGGAATTGCCGCCGGGTTTCGTATCCCTTCCTTCCTTCGAGGAGGTGAGCCAGGACAAAGAAAAATTTTGCCGAGCCCAACGTCTCTTTTCTAACCGTCGCTATCTAGCCCAGGCCCATGCTGGTCGCTTTGTCCTTCAATTTCCCATGCCCGAGTATACGCCGGAATTCCTCGATTGGGTCTACGGGTTGCCTTTCACCCGTCACATCCCGGAGAGTTTTCCCGAATTGGCGATGGCGCGCTTTTCGGTGGTCACCCACCGGGGGTGCATCGGAAATTGCTCCTTTTGCGCTTTGGCCCTTCATCAGGGGGATCGGGTCATCTCGCGGAGTGAAGAATCCATCCTCACGGAAGTCCGAAGTCTCGTTGAGCACCCCGAATTCAAGGGCTACGTCGATGACTTGGGTGGCCCAACGGCTAACATGTACGGGATGGATTGTCCTCAACCCTGTCCGGAAGGGCAATGTTTGCTTTGCCCAAAGCTCGACCGGAGCCATGAGCGCCTCCTCCGCCTGATGAAAGAAGCGAGACGAGTTCCGGGAGTAAGAAAAGTCTTTGTCCGCAGCGGCATCCGCTACGACCTGGCCATGGAAAGTCCCGAGTATATTCGAGAGCTTTGCGAGCACCATGTCTCTGGGTGGCTCAAGATTGCTCCGGAGCATGTTTCTCCCCAGGTCCTCCGGCTCATGAACAAAGGCCGACAGCGCCTCGAAGACTTCCGCCGCCTCTTCAAGAGCATCAATCAAGGCAAGCGCCAGCATCTCAAGTTTTATTTCATGGTTGCCCATCCGGGAACAACGGAAAAAGAGGCCCGCGAGCTGGCTGTCTACCTGAGCAAGCTCCGGAGAGAAGGGGAGAAGCCCGTTGAAGGCGTTCAAGTTTTTACGCCGACGCCGATGACGCGCTCGACCTGCATGTATTACACTGGTGTTGACCCCGTGACGGGGATTTCCGTTTATGTCCCCCGAACCTATAGGGAGAAGAAAGCCCAGAAACGCATGCTTTCGCTTTAAGCAAGATGGTCAAAGGTGGAGGTCGGTTGCCTATTTGTTGAATTTTCTGCCTTGCCCTTTTGGATCCGTTACGGAGCCAGTCTGTCGTTGACTCATTCGGGGGTGTATGCTAATAGATAGGAAAAATGGCCAGCCAGCCAAAAAGAACCTCCCGCTTTGTCCTTCTTTTTCTTCTTTTCTCTATCCTTTTCCTCATGCGCTTCATCCATTTGGCCGCGGATGCGCCCAAAGACCTTGACCCCTTGAGCCCTGGTTACATCTGCGACCCGGGAAACTACGCTTTCAACGCGCGGCTGAAGATTCTCACCGGCCAGTGGAAAATTGACGATTGGGCGCTCAACTACATCTACATTACACCCATCCCTCACTACGTTACTTACCTCGTTTTCCGGCTCTTCGGCGTCGGTATTGCCCAAATGAACGTCGTGCCCGCTCTTTTCAGCTCACTCCTCCTCATCCTTTTTTACCTCCTCCTCCAGCGGACCGTCGGGATACGCTTTGCTGTCGTGGGTGTCCTTATCCTCGGCACAAGTTACGAATTCACCATGTTTAGCCGTGTGGCTAACCGGATCATGCCCATGCTCTTCTTCACCTGTTTGACTTTTTACCTGCTGATGGTGGCGGAAAGGAAGAAAGCTGTTTATTATTTTCTGGCGGGAATATCGTGTTTTATTACCTTCACGGCAAAAGCGACCTTCCTCTTGATTTTGCCAGCTGTTGTTCTGGGGTTTCTGCTCCACACCTTCTTTCAAACGGGCCATGGGTTGAAGAAAACCTTGGAGCGAGCCGGCCTCTTCAGCTTGGGCGTTGGGGTGGCTTTGATCCCCTGGATTTTTCTCCTTTACCTTCCCAACCTGAAACTCTTCCGTGACATTAGCGCTGACAACATCCGCCGCCTCACGCCAGGCCGATTCTATTGGGTTGTCCGCAATTTCTGGGATAGGCCGCTCTACCATTGGTTCGAGGAGCCCGTGATCACGACGGTGACCGCTGTTTTCCTCCTTTTCCTCGCTTATGCCATCTTCAGGCAGCCGAGCCGGGTTCCTCTTCTCGGATGGCTATCCGGCCTCTGGATTGTTTCGAATTATGCTTACTTGTCTTGCGTTTACTATCGGCCCCTCCGGCATGACCTCCCACTTCTGTTTCCCAGCATCTGTTTGACCACACTTGCCCTCCACCAACTGGGACGAACAGAACGAATCCACAAGCCCGATAAACTACCACTGCCCTTTTATGTTTTTTTCTTTGGCTGGGTGTTCTATACGTCGACGGACATCTTCCTCTGGCGCAGGCGGTTGCCTTCGTATCCCGCCATGCAGGCCGAGACTATCCGCTTTCTTCTCTTCAGCCTTGCCGTTACCGTTCTGTTAGCCATTTTTTTCAAATTCATGCCCCGTCGCTCGCAGATTCCATTGCCAGCGGTGGTCAGATATGTCCTTATCGGTGGAATCGTGGTGGTTTATCTTTTCCTCAACTTGAAACCCTATCTTGCCTGGGCCCTTTCTCCTCGTTACGACGTCAGGGACATCTCCCGAGACCTGGGGCGGGCTTTTGAGAAAATGTCCATCGGTGGGCTGAGCGCACCCCTGATGGTCATGGAGAATGAGCACATCGGCCATGGCTACGATTACTACATCCACGAGCGAAGGGATTTCCTCAGCCAATACCATGTTACGCACTTATTCCTCATTCCGTATTTCAAGGAGGGAAGATTTTATTGGGAGTATTACCCGGAGGCGATGAAAAAGGCTCGCGTCATCGTCCGCTATCCTCTCTGGAAGACCCACTTTGAATTATGGGAGCTAAACCCGGCGCAGGCAGTTGAAGAGGAAGACGGCGCGTCCACCTATGAGGGGGAACTCTTTTACTGGGGGACCGGGATTCCCCGTTATGACCCCGACGCGTCAGGAAAATATGCCCGAGTGATGGAAAGAACCCCTAACAACCGGATTGAACTCGGTCAGATCCGCAAACAGCCCGGCGAATACGAAATCTTTTTCTTCTTAAAAACGATGGGCCATCCGCCGGCCGAGACACTGGCGAGAGTCGAAATTTACGAAGCGGAGACGGGAAGAATTCTCGCCTCAAGGAAGCTCTCCGGGCCGGATTTTTCTGGCTCAGCGGGTTATTCAAGCTTCCGACTTCCCCTTATGGCTTTAAAAGAAACCACGGAGATTGGGCTTAGGGTTTTGAGCCGGGGAAATGCCGTCCTTTACGTCGATAAAGTCCTCATTCGGAGAAGAGAAAAGAGTCCAGCCTCGGTTTCAGATGCGGGTGACGACGAACTCTGCCGTCAGGAAGCCGACTGAAGTGTAACCGCTGAAAACAAGCCTGAGCCGGTCGCCACTGTTTTCGATATCCATGGTCCCGGCGAACTGCGAAGGCGGGGTGCTTTGCAGAGTGACGAGGACAGAAATCCTGGACTGGCTGATTGTTCCTGTGACTGTTCCCGAATAGGGGGTGGCCGTCCATGTGCCGGTGACATTTTTTCCATCCTGGGACTGGACGTAAGTGACGGGAAGAGTCTGGGAGTTTGACCCCTGGGTGATGGTGATTGTTCCCTGATAAGTCCCCTCGACGTTATAGCAGATAGAGAAAGCTTCGCTATCGGCATGATTGGACTGGCCGGGAATAGACACCCGGACCCGATATTCCCGTCCGCCGCCAACCTCCTTGGGAATTGTCCATTCGTACTGGCCACTGTTGGGCGTTGAGGAGATGATTCCCATTTTCCAGCCACTGTCCTCGTAAAGGTCGAGCTGGACGTTGGTCAGGCCCTGCCGACGAACAGCCTCCCCCGCCTCGGCGAGGACAGGGCTAGTCGACCATCGGATAGTTCCTTTTTTCTGGGCGACCCAGAGGGAACTGCTCGTCGGGGAGGTGATAGTTATTTTGTATCCGGAGAGAACGGCATTAACCTGAACGGTCGTTCTGGGGCTGACCGTGACTTTCTGCTCGTAGTCCTGATAGCCTTCCTTGATGAGCTTGAGGGTGTGTGTTCCGGGGGAGACATTGGTCAACACGGCATTGGTCACCTTGCCGGTATTGGAGCCGTTGAGCCATATCTCTGCGCCCGAAGGTGAGGAGTTGATTTGGAGGATGCCCCCCTCTTCTTCCGGCTCGGGAGAGGTCGGGGGGGTGGTGCAAGCTTCGGCGATGAAGAGCGTAAGAAGAAGAAAGCACACCCGAATGCGCATGGGCATTATTTTAGTCGCTGACTTCGGGACTTGATTGTATTTTCTTTCCCCGTGTCGCCTTTTTAGAAATTTAATGACTGTCGGGGCTTTTCAGTTGGCTGTTTTCTTGATTACTCCTCGGATGCGGTTAGGACTTCGATTGTCCTTAACATCGGACTGCTGGCTGAGGTTCGCTTCAACAATCGGGCTTTCATGGCCTTTGTTGTCCACGGCTGTTACCGTATAGGCATAGATGTCTTTGCCGCCCGCTTTTTTGTCAAGATAGGTATAATTATCCCCTGAGACTTCAGCAATCGGGACAAATGCGCTGTACAGCTCAGCGGTCTTCTTGCGCCAGACGCGGTAGAGAATTATCTGGAAGCCTAATTGGGCGCCGAGCTGGTCATTCTGCGGGTTGCGGTCCCATTTCACTTCGTTGACATAGCGAGTCTGGAAGAGGCTTTCGTCGACATGGGTCTGCCACCGGATGTTAAGCGGCTGGAAAAGCCGCAGGACCTCAATCGTCCGGATTTTCGTTGCCGAAGCGTTATAATTGTCCCGAACGGTTAGCCTAACGGAAAAAGTCCCCCATCTATTGTAGGTATGAGAGACAACTCTGCCCGAGCCCGTCGAGCCATCGCCAAAATCCCAGCCATAATAGACGACACTCCCATCCGGGTCCCAGGAAGCTGAAGCGTCAAAGGTGACACTGAGGGGGAAAATACCCGTTGTCGGCGAAAAACTGAATTCGGCGATGGGCGGATCGTTAACTCGAATGACCGTGATCGACCGGCTCGTACTGCCCGACTTCTGTTCATTATCCGTAACTGTTAAAGTTATCGTAAATGTGCCAGGCACGGTATAAGTATGGCTTGTTGTTCGACCCGAGCCAGTCGACCCGTCTCCAAAATTCCAGCGATAGTCGACGATATAACCGTCAGGGTCGTAAGAGCCTGATGCGTCAAAGGTGACAGTTAATGGGGCGGTGCCTGATGTTGGAGAAAAAACAAAACTGGCCACAGGATATCCGGATGGCGGTGGCGGAGGCGGACCGGTGGCGCCCATGTTGCACCATACTTCGCCTCGGCCATCCCAGACAAAATAAATCTTATCCTGAGATGGGCTGGTAGATACGTCGATATAGGTGATCCCGCTCGAATCGGCTACCTGCCCAACCCCTGTCCACGTGCCGCCAATCCTTGTGTTATAGAGGCCGGCCACGCCGTTTGACCAAGCTCCCCATTGCCAGGCCGCGTAAAGGTTATTGCCTCTTTCATGAAGAGAAGGATAGTGGAGCAATGCTTGGGAGGAAATCAATTGGGGAGAGGTCCAGCCGGATCCCGTCCAGTAGGAATAGGCTGTCCATCGGTCATAAGAGTCGGGGTGGACGCGGAGCATCCAGATGAGATGAGGAGTTTCATTGCCGTCGATTTCTATGGCGGGGAATTCATGGCCATTTTCCGGCGGGCTCTGGTAGACAATCTGGGGAGAAGACCATGAGGCGTTGAAGCTCTTGCTCCGTCTAATATAGTAGGTGTAATATTCATTCGGGTCGCGCTGGACAAAGGCAATCCATACCTCATTGTTCCCGACGGCGATATCCGGGAATTTTGACCTCCGGCCGGCGCTCACGACCTTGACGCTTTCCCAGTTCCCCCCGACCCGGGCTCTCGAATAAACAACGCCAGTGTAGATTGTCCACCACGTGGTAAAGATGTTCCCGCTTGAGTCCACAGCGACGCGGGCACAATCTAGTTCATCGTTGCCGCTGGCAATCTCGAAAGGGGCGCTCCACCCTGCTCCGGTAGAATAAATTCTCAGCTTGATGGTCGTCTTGTAGTCGATATAAACAACATAGATGTTGTTCGCGCTATCGATATCGATGCCGACGGGACGATATTCGCTACTGTTCACTTGAGAGGTATTGCTGAGGTTGAGGGGAACACTCCATTCCTGGGTGCTGATATCGTACTTGGAATAGAAGACGTCGCCCGTTCCCGAATTGGGAGCTTCGGTGGGAGGAGTGTAGTATTCAGCCCAGACGACGTGCAGGTTTCCAGCTGAATCAACAGCGATGCGGGGTGCCCAGGAAGCGACGTTAGGGCTCCTCGAAACATTAGCGGCAGCCTGGACTGAAACCGCCATAAGACAAAGCGCAGAAATGGAAACGATCAAGCGAAAACAAGACTTTTGACCAATCTTCATTTTCCTCTCCGCCTCTTATATTGCCGTATCCCAGAAAGCTTTGTCAACACCATAATTCTCTCCATGCTGGGTTGGGGCAAGAATTTAGTCGGAGATACTTGGCTCTTGACGCGAGGACGGACGGGGACGCGAAGGGGGCAAGGCCCATTCTCATCACGGAATGAAAGACGCTCACCTGGCGCATTTTTTGGTTGGGAAATTGACGACGAGCATATATAATAAGCTCCAGGAGGGCAAGAATGGAAATCAAAGTTATCCCCATTGAAAAGCCGGAAGAAATGAACTTCATCCTCGGCCAGTCCCATTTCATCAAGACGGTCGAGGATATTCACGAAGCCATCGTCACCACTGCGCCTCATCTGCGGTTCGGCCTGGCCTTCTGTGAATCATCGGGGCCAGCGCTTGTCCGTTTTTCGGGAAATGACGATCGACTCATCGACTTAGCGAAAAAAAATGCCCTGCGAATTGCCGCCGGACATAGCTTCATCATTTTTATGGACAAAGGCTATCCCATCAACATCCTCAACGCCGTCAAGAATATTCCTGAGGTGTGTAACATTTTCTGCGCGACGGCCAACCCCGTTGAGGTCGTCATCGCCGAGACAGAGGCGGGCCGCGGCATCCTCGGTGTGATCGACGGGCTCAGGACGAAGGGTGTTGAAGGTGAGGCCGATATCAAGTTCCGGAAAGAATTCCTCCGTAAAATAGGCTACAAGTTTTAGCCCTTTCGAGCTGAGGACTCATCGGCCAAGCAGAACCATGGAGATGAAAAAAGCCTTCCTTTTAATGGCCATCGCTCTTGTGGCTCTGAGCAGTCATCAGGGTTTAGCCAGGGCGGTTGAAGAAAAGAGCTTCTGGAAAGAGCCTTTTGGTGGCCGCTCTGCTCCCTACGCTCGGTATTGGTGGTTTGCCTCCCATATCCAGGAAGAAGATGTTCGCGCTAATTTGGATTGGTTGAAGAAGAATGGCTTTGGAGGAGTCGAGTTGGCCTGGGTCTATCCCCTCAACGCAAGAATCAAAGGTCAGACTTTCTCCACTCCCCGGCAGGAGTGGCTGAGCCCTGAATGGCAGAAAATCGTGGCCTTCGCCGTTTCCTATGCTGATAGCATCGGCCTGGAATGCGACCTTACATTTGGAACCCTTTGGCCGTTTGGCGACAGTCAGGTGCCTTTTAGCCAGGCGACGCAGCGCTTCGGAGATTCCGGCTGGCGGCAGAAAATTACCCGGTCCTGGGAATATCCCAAAGAAGGCTATGTTGTCGACCATCTGAATCCGAAGAATTACATTCCCTATTTGGAGCGCTTGTTGAGGGCTTTCCCCCGGCCAAAAACCAAAATTCCCCAGAACTATTTCATCGATAGCTGGGAGGTAGAAACACGGCGCCTCTGGACGGCAGGTTTAGAGGAGGATTTCAAGAGGAAATACGGCTACGACATCGTGCCCTTCATGCAACGAATCTACGAGCCCTCCCAGGCCTCGCATTTGTACGATTATATGTCGCTCATATCTGAAAAGGTCATCGATTTCTATAAAGCTTTTGATTCTTACGTCAATGCCCAGGGTATTTTGTCTCGTGGGCAATGCGCCGGCGCTCCAGCCGATATTCTTTCCGCTTACGCCTGTCTGGATATCCCCGAAGGGGAAGCCTTGCTTTATGAGCCAGAATACAACACCATTCCGGCTTCAGCGGCGGCGCTCTCAGGCAAAAAGGTTGTCAGCGCCGAGGCCTTTACCTGTCTCTACGGCTGGCCGGCGGATTTTATCCGCGAGGAGCAAACGGCAGATTTGAAGCTCCTCGCCGACGCCCTCTTCGCCAACGGTGTCAATCAAATCATCTGGCATGGCAAGCCACACAACCGTCGGGGAGAGGACACGGTCAGTTTCTATGCCAGCGTCCACGTGGGGCCGGAGGGAGCTCTGGCTGAAGAGATTCCAGCCTTCAACCGCTACCTGCAAGCGGTATCGAGCGTGATGAAGAGAGGAAAAACCTATTCCGATGTGGCCGTCTACTTGCCCCTCGAGGACGCCTGGATGGCCGGCGAGATGCCGAAAGAAAAACAATTCAAATGGGCATGGGGATTTTACGAAATGCGCTACGTCTATTTCCCCGAAGAGCTGGCCGGGTTCCATCCCGTCTGGATCAACTCTGAGTTCCTGGAAAAAGGGAAAGTGGAGGACGGGATTTTCACGGTCGGGGATTGTCGTTTTAGAGCATTGTATGTGGATACAAGTTATCTGGATTATCGGGTGCTCAAACGGCTCGTCGAGCTGGCCCAGGGAGGGCTGCCCATCATCTATAAAAAGCGGGTCCGCGAGCCCAGCGCTCGCTCCCATGGAGATTATGATGATTTGGCCAGGAGGTTAGAAAGACTCCCCTCTGTCCATCGGGAGATGCCGAGCCATCACCAGCCCCTTCTGGAGGGCAAAAGGCTACCGCCTTATTGGTGCCGCCAGGAAGGCGACACGTTTTATTTTTTCTTCGGCCATCCCAAAGCCAAAGGCTTGAAATTCCCGCTTGAGTATGGCCAATCTTTCACGACGGAGACCATCGAGATTCCCATTACTGTGCATCTTCCTTACGGGAAAGAAGACCTATCGCTTCGGTTCGAGCCCTATCAGTCGCTTCTTTACCGAATAGGGCCTGGCCGCACAGAATCCATCGATATCCGATTCATGCCCAAAAGGCCAGTCATCAAGGCCAGGCCGCCCGGCTTTAAAGCACCCTGGCTTGTCCGATAGCCACCGACAAGCGGGGCGAAAAGAAACTGTCTGCGGCCTCCTGTCGACTCCCGGTATTGTCCAAGAAACTCAGTAGAGGCGCTGCCCCGGCCGATAGAAGGAGCCGCCTCGGCAAGGGAAGACCGACGAGAGCGACATGGGGAGCCTGAGCTTACTCCAGCAGGGAAAAATGCGGGACATCTAAACATAGGCAGGGTTTCCCACGCCCTCATCCTGGGGCTGAGGGCCGGAGCCGAGGGTGAACCTTTTTTGTTCTTTTTTCGTCTTAAACATGGAGAAAGAAAAAGCTCGGACGGAGAAAAAGATGCAGGAAGAAAGGAACAGAAAGGATAGCCACAGCTTTTGTCGACTTTTCCTTTTCAGCCTTTGGATTCTATTCTTCACCCTGAGTTTGTCCGGTGCATTTTCGGATAAAAATGGGAGAAAGAGCACAGAGATTGACAAAGAAGCGCTGAGGAAATTGCAGGAGCAGAAGGTTGTTCAGGCCTTCAGGCTGAATGGCCCCATCAAATTCGACGGCCGACTGGATGAGGAAATCTGGAAAACCCATGAGCCGGCCAGCGATTTTTTGCAGAGAGACCCCGTGGACGGGGAAAAAGCGAGCGAGAAGACCGAGGTTTGGGTTGCTTACGATGAATCCCATTTGTATGTGGCGGCCTATTGCCACGATTCTGACCCCAAGCGGATTCTCGGACTTCTTGGCCGGCGCGATTCCTTTGTTGATTCGGATTGGTTCTTCTTTTCGGTCGACCCCTACTTTGACCGCCGCAGCGGATATCTTTTCGGCGTGAACCCGGCCGGATCGCTCATTGACCAGGTGCTTTCCAACGATGTCAACGAAGATGAGAGCTGGGATGGCATCTGGGAAGCCAGGACGGCCCTGGTTGAAGACGGGTGGACTCTGGAAATGCGCATTCCTTTCAACCAGCTGCGTTTTCCCCCAAAAAGTAAATATGTGTGGGGAGTCAATTTTCAGCGGACGATAAAAAGAAAGAACGAAAGGGTCGCCTTTGCTTGGGTGCCGAAAGAGGACAACGCCTTTGTCTCGCGCTTTGCCCGCCTCGAGGGAATCGAGAAAATCAACCCGGGCCGTCGAATTGAGCTTTACCCTTATTCCGTAGGCCAGGCCAAGTTCAGGCCGGCTGAGCCGGGAAACCCGTTTGAAATTGGGCATAAATACTTAGGGAATACTGGCTTTGATTTGAAACTTGGGCTCAAGAGCAATTTGAATCTCGATGTCACGGTCAACCCCGATTTCGGCCAGGTTGAGGTAGACCCGGCGGTCATCAATTTAACAGCCTACGAGACTTACTACCAGGAAAAGAGGCCATTTTTTATCGAGGGGTCCTCGATCTTCGATAATTTCGGCCGGGGCGGCGTTTACGTCAACGCCAACATCAACTGGCCGAATCCTCGCTTTTTCTACAGCCGGAGAGTCGGCCGAGCGCCCCAAGGGGATGTGATTCATGATGGATATGTCAGCTTTCCGGACAGGACCACCATTCTGGGAGCGTTCAAGCTGACGGGCAGGCTCCAGTCTGGATGGAACGTCGGGTTTATCAGCGCTCTGACGGGAAGGGAGTTTGCCTCAGTGGATTCACTGGGTGTTCGCTATGAAGACGAGGTTGAGCCTCTGACGTATTATGGCGTGTTGCGCGCCCAGAAAGATATCCATGGCGGACAGCAGGGAGTTGGTTTCTTGGCTACAGGCGTGGTGAGGGATTTGAAGAATGAAACCCTCGCCGCCATCTTGAATAGGAACGCCTTCAGCCTGGCGGCTGATGGCTGGTCTTTCCTGGATAAAAAGCGAGCCTGGGTGGTTGGAGGATGGCTTGGAGGAACGTTCCTTGGCGGGAGTCCGGAAAGCATCTCGAGGCTGCAACAATCTTCGATGCATTATTTCCAGCGGCCGGATGCGACCCACGTGGAACTGGACCCTGCTGCGACCAGCCTTTCGGGCTGGGCGGGGCAGCTCAAACTTGCTCGTCAGCAGGGACATTCTTTAATGTTGTTTACGGCGGGAGCTCTCTCACCCGGCTTCAACCCTAACGATGCCGGGTATCAGAGCTCGGGGTCTGACCTTATCGATATGACGGGCTTGTATGGTTATCAATGGACCAAACCAGGGAAGCTCTTCAGACAGGCCATGCTCATTGCGGGCTTTTCGCGGCAGTATGACTTTGGCGGGAACAAGATTTTTGACTGTTGGGCTGTGGTCTTCCAACCTGTTCTGAAAAACTGGTGGCGATTTGAGTATCTCTTCGTTTACCTGCCCCAAACCTTGAGCAACAAGCTCACGCGAGGCGGGCCGCTGGCCCTTTTCCCCCCTGGCTTCATGACACAATGGCGTATCGAGAGCGATTCCAGGAAACCCATCGTCTTTGAAGGCAATTTTTCTTTTCAAAAATTGGGCGAATGGGTTACCGAGGAAAGCGCCAAATTTTCTCTGCGCTGGAAACCGAGAAGCAATATGAGCCTATCAGTCGGTCCCCTCATCGGAAAAGAATTGAATGAAACCCAATGGGTAACGCGGGTGGTGGACCCGCTCATGACGGAAACTTACGGGACGCGCTATATATTCGGCAGGATCGACCAGAAGATTGTAGCCAGCGAAATACGGGTCAACTGGATCTTTACGCCGCGCTTGAGCCTGCAGGTCTACCTCCAGCCGTTTATCGCCGTGGGGAAATACGACCGGTTCAAGCAGCTCAATAAACCGCGGACTTACGATTATCTTGTTTTCGGAGAGAATGGGTCGACGATTGTGGAACGCGATGGTCAGTACAGCGTCGATCCCGATGGCTCTGGGCCCGCTCCATCGTTTTCTCTCTCCAGCCCCGATTTTAACTACAAATCCATGCGCGGCACGGCCGTCTTAAGGTGGGAATTCCGGCCGGGTTCGCTGTTCTATCTCGTCTGGACGCAAAACCGGGCCGATTATTCCCATCCGGGAGATTTTTCCTTGGGCAGGGACCTGGGCACCTTGTTGACCGCCCCCGGGGATAATATTTTTCTCATCAAATTTTCTTACCGGTTCAGTTTGTAAAAAAAGGGAGAGAAAAACCTCAAGAGCAGCGGTTCCACCCACAGTTGGGACAGACGGGGCATTTTTCGTCGGGGAGAGTGGCCCCGCAAACCCGGCAGATGATTTGGAAGATGTCCTTGGCGTTGTTCTGGACCTGGCCGATGTGCCTCTCCAGGATTTTGGCGATGGCATCGGGGATGGATTGGACAAGCCCCCCTTCGGTGAAGATGGGCTCTGAGCCGCCGATACCCTTGAGCTGGCTGATGACCTCCTTAGCGTCGACGCCGCTCCGCAGGGCGAGCGAGATGAGCCTCCCCAGGGCCTCTGCGTCGGCCATTGTCGTGTAGCCGCTCTTCCCGATGCTGGTGAACACTTCAAAGGGCTTTTGGTTGTAATAGGAGATGGTCACGTAGAGGTTGCCGAAACCTGTCTTGATCTTGTCGGTCACCGAGGGCAGAGAGCTCGGCCTTTCCTTGGGATAGAGCTTGGCCTCGGGCGATGACTTGTAGAGAACTTGCTCGGCCCGACTGCCATCCCGGTAGATGGTGATTCCCTTGGTGTTGAGCTCATAGGCTAATAGGTAGGCCTTCTCGACGTCCTGAGTCGTGGCCCGGTTAGGGAAATTGATCGTCTTGGACACCGAGTTATCGACATGCTTCTGGAAGGCAGCCTGCATGCGGATATGCCACTCCGGGGATATGTCGTGGGCAGTGCGGAAGTACTCGGGGAGAGGCTCGTTCCCATGCTTGTTCTTCCATTCCTCATAAAGGGGATGGACATCCTTGATTTCCCGGTCGATGATTTTTGAGGTGAACTCGAAGGCGAAGATGGGCTCGATGGAAGAGGAGCAGCCAGCGATGCGGGAGATGGTGCCGGTCGGGGCGATGGTCAGGGTCGTGGCGTTCCGCATCTTCTTTCCCCGGTAGATGGACTTTCCGATGTTGGGGAAGTTACCGCGTTCCTCGGCCAAGCGGGACGATTCTTCCGTCGCCTCGCGCCGCATGAAGGACATGATTTTCTCGGCCAGCCTGAGGGCGGCTACCGAATCGTACTTGATTTTCATCTGGAGGAGAAGGTCGGCCCAACCCATGACTCCCAGGCCGATGCGCCGGTTGGCCTTGGTCATCCTCTCGATTTCCGGGAGCGGGTACTTGTTGACGTCGATGACGTCATCGAGGAAACGGACAGCCAGGCGGACCATGGCGGCAAACCTTTCCCAGTCGAACTGGTCCTTTTTCTTCGGGTCATAGAAATGGCTGAGGTTGATGGAGCCGAGGTTGCAGGATTCGTATTCGTGGAGTGGTTGTTCGCCGCAAGGGTTGGTCGCCCGGATGGGGCCAAGAGCCCGGGTGGGGTTGTATTTGTTGATGCGGTCGATGAAGATCAAACCGGGGTCGCCAACCGCCCAGGCCGACTCGACAATCATGTCGAAGATTGGCCGCGCTTTTTTCTTATCGACCACCGCCTCCCGGTAAGGGTCATAGATGTCGTAGCTGGCGTTGTTCTTAACCGCCTCCATGAAAACATCGGTTGCGGCTACCGAGATGTTGAAGTTGTTGACGCTCCGGCCATCGATTTTCATGCGGATGAATTCCTCGATATCGGGGTGGTCGGCCCTGAGGATGCCCATGTTGGCGCCCCGGCGCGTCCCCCCCTGCTTGACGGCTTCGGTGGCGGCGTCGATAACGCGGAGGAAGGAGACCGGGCCCGAGGCGATACCCTGCGTTTTGCGGACAAAACTTCCTCTCGGTCGGAGCAGGCTGAAGTCGAAGCCCGTTCCTCCGCCTTCCTTGTGGACCAAGGCGGCGTTTTTAACCGTCTCAAATATCGAATCGAGCGAGTCCTCGAGGGGGAGGACGAAACAGGCACTCAGACACATGTCCCGGCCTGCGCCGGTCAAGGTGGGGCTGTTGGGAAGGAAATCGCGAGCCATCATGGCCTCGAAAAACTGACGGGCCCAGCCAGTCTGCTCCTTCTTGGTACGTTCGGCCGAGGCGATGAATTGGGCTACCCGCCAGAAGAGGTCAGCCGGTTCTTTATCCAGGAGTTCCCCCTTCTCGTTTCGCATGAAGTAACGGGCGCGGAGAATCTTGAGAGCGTTTTCAGAAAAACCTCTCTTGTCCATCATGGATTTTCTCCTTTATCCCTATATAATCTATTAAATCGATAGATATGCTCAATTAGTAGTATACACGAGAGGAGCGTGGGGCGCAAGAAACCTCTCCCCCCCGAAATTGCCGATCAGAGCACCCGACGGTCTCTGTCGGGCTAAGGCTTGCCGATGGCCTTGAGTTTAGAGGCTATGGTGGCTTCCTTGTCCACCCGATGGTCGACCCGGAGGTCGATGTGGACCCTCTTTGCTCCCATGCGGAGGATAGCTGCGTGCGCTTCTTTGATGACGCGGAAGAGGCTGTCGAGGTCGGGTGATTCAATGGTTGTCGACATGCCACCTGTCTGGCTATGGAGGCCGGAGGATTCAATCGCCCGGATAGCCTCTTTGACGTACCGGCTAACCGAAGCACCTTCGCTTGTCGGGAAGATGGCCAATTCAGCGATGATCATCAGATTTTCCTCCCGTTAAACAATTTTCAATTTTAAGTCTGGCTGGCTAAAAATTCAACGAGCGGGGCGTCCCCCCTCCTCTCCTGGTCTTCCCCAATTTCACCCCCAGAATCATCTTCAGGGGCGATTCTCTATTTCGAGCAACTTCTTATCCTGAAAAAGGAGCGTGAGAACGGGAATGGGTCCGCCTGAGATAAGGGAGAAGGTACGGGTTCTCATTGTCGAGGACGAAATCCTGGTCGCCAGGGACACCGAGAGTATGCTCGAGCATTTTGGCTACGAAGTCGTCGGCATCGTTCGCACGGGCGAGGAAGCCGTGGCTCAAGCTGGCAAGCTCCTGCCCGATTTAATCCTCATGGACATCAGGCTCCAGGGAACCATGGATGGAGTCGAAGCGGCAGCCCGGATTCGCGACCTTTACGGTATCCCCGTTATTTTTGTCACTGCCCACGCTGAAGAGACTGTCTTCCAGCGCTCCAAGCTAACGGGCCCCATTGGCTACCTTCTCAAGCCCTTCGAAGAAAAAGAGCTGCGGATGACGGTTGAAACGGCGCTCTTCAAGTGGAAGATGGACAGGGAGCTGAGACAAAAGGAGGAGCACTACCGCACTCTTGTCGAAAGCCTCCAGGAGGGGATTGCTCAGGCCGACACAGAAGAACGCTTTATCTTTGCCAACCAGGCTGCCCACGAAATTTTCGGCGTCCCCCCCGGCACCCTTGTGGGGAAGTATCTGGGGGAGTTTCTGGATGAGGAGAACCTGGCCATCCTCCAAGCGGAGAACGTGCGTCGCCTGGCCGGCCAGACGAGCCGCTACGAACTCCGCATCCGTCGACCCGATGGCGAGACACGTTTTCTTCTCGTCACCGGCTCCCCCCGGTTCAATTCCAAAGGTGAATTCATCGGGACTTTTGGCGTTCTCCATGATATCACCGAGCGGAAGCTCTTTGAGGAGGCACTCCAGCGGGAAGCCAGCAAGCTGGCGGCCATGATCGAGGGGATGGAAGAGGGTGTCGTTTTCGTCGACCGGGAGGGGAGGGTAGTCGAGGTCAACGAGTATTTCCTCAAGCTTTTCAACCTGGCCAGGGAGTCAATCCTCGGCCGAATTTTATGGGACAACGAAGCGGGGAAAGATTTTGAGGACTTACGTCCTCTCTCTGCCCAGGCGCACTCAAACGACGGCCACGGGCCCGTGGTCATCCAGAAGAATATCGCTGGCCTCAAGACTGTCGTCCGGGTCAACCCTATCTACCGGCAGGGGGTTTACGAGGGTTCGGTCGTCAACATCATCGACGTCACCGAGCTCGTCTTGGCCAAGGAGCAGGCCATGGCAGCCAGCCGGGCCAAGAGCAACTTCCTGGCCAACATGAGCCACGAAATACGGACACCCCTCAACGCCATCATTGGCATCAGTGATCTCCTGCTGGAGACCAAGCTTGACGCCGAGCAGAAAGATTATCTCCAGATGATCCAGGAAAGCTCAAGCGCCTTGCTCGCCATCGTCAATGACATTCTGGATTTTTCAAAAATTGAAGTCGGAAGGGTTGAGCTGGATTCGATTGCCTTCGACATCCGGGAGGCCGTCGGTGGCGTGTGCGAAGTCCTGGCCAATCGGGCCAAGCAGAAAGGACTGAAGTTTGCCTGTCAAATGGAACCTGGGCTTCCGTCCTTGTTCAAAGGCGACCCGCAGCGGCTCCGGCAGATTTTGTTGAACCTGGGGGACAATGCCGTCAAGTTTACCGAGAGGGGAAGCGTCGCCATCCGCGTCGAGCGCGAAAGCGAGGAGGACGGGAGGGTTATCGTCCGCTTCTCCGTCATCGACACGGGAATCGGCATTCCCCCCGAAAGCCAGGCGGCGATTTTTAACGATTTCACGCAAGCCGATTCTTCGGTTACGCGAAGATTCGGAGGAACCGGCCTGGGGTTGAGCATTTCCAAGCGATTGGTCGAGATGATGGGAGGGGAGATCGGCATGGAAAGCCCCCTGCGGCCGGGGAAAAATGGGGGCAGCTGTTTCTGGTTTAAAGTCCCCCTCGCTCCTCAGGCAAAAACGAAGGAGGAGGGCCTGGCCCCTTCACGGTCCAGTCTCTCAGCGATATCTCCGCCAGCACCTCGCCTTCCATCGAGGGGACTCAGAGCGGTAGCAACGGGGTCGAAGCGAAAGAGGTTTAGGATTCTGCTCGTTGAGGATAATCGGATCAACCAGAAAGTCACGGCCGCCATTCTCGAAAAGGCGGGGTATGCGGTGGATGTTGTGGACAACGGCAGAAAGGCGCTTGAGGCATTGAGTAGAATTCCTGTCGACCTCGTCCTTATGGACGTGCAGATGCCCGAGATGGACGGGCTCAGGGCCACCGAGCTCATCCGCCAGAACTCAGGCCGGTTCCGTTCTCTTCCCATCATCGCTTTGACCGCGAACGCAATCAAAGAAGAAAAGGAGCGTTGCCTGAGAGTGGGCATGAACGATTATGTCTTTAAGCCCATCCAGGCGAAGGAGTTGATCGCTAAAGTGGAGAAGTGGACGAGGCCACGCTTGGCCAAGGGAGGGGTGCAAGATGAAAAACGATGAAATCCTGATCGTTGACGACGATATCATCACGCAAAATATGCTCAAAACGACTCTCGGCCAGGCAGGCTACCGTTCTGTCGTCGCCTCCACGGGCCGGGAAGCCATCCAGCTGGCCACAGAGCGGACTCCCAGCGTCATCATTCTCGACATCATGATGCCCGACATGGACGGGGGAGAAGTGGCTGAAATCTTGAGGAAGGGCGAGAGAACAAAGGCCATCCCGATTATTTTTCTATCTGTGTTGATATCCAAAGGCGAAGAGAAGGTCGGCGGGAAGAAGGATATCATTTCTTTTCTTTCCAAGCCCTATAACCGGGAAGTCCTTCTCAACGAAATCCGCCGCTACCTCTCCCATAAGCCAGCTTCTCCTGCTCAGGGATGAGGCGAAGCTGAACCTTTTCATTCTCTCGAGCTAATGGCTTGGTCACGGCAACCCCATTCAAGCCATAATGGAGGCGGCGCCTAAGGTGGATTTCGATGAGGAGTAGTCCTTCAGTTTATTTGTGCCGGCGATATCCCCGGCGTTCTCGGGGTCACTGAGCAGGCTGCAGCAAGTTCTTTTGATCCAGTCGGGAGCGGCGCCATGCATCGAGGGCAGGCCTCATCATCCGGCTTTGATTAACGGCAGCCCCTTTTTGGGTTTTTCCGTCGCTTGACAAAAGGGAGCCTTTCCTCTATATTATATATGAAAATATTATCATATATTCATGAATCTTCGATGAAAAAGACATTGGACATTTTGAACGGCCTGGCTAATGAAAACCGTTTCCGCTTGTTTCTTGCACTTTTGGCCAGGGATGCTTGTGTCTGTGAATTGCAAGCGATCCTGGATATAGAACAATCCCGTCTTTCTCATCAGTTGCGAACATTAAAATTCTTTGGCTTGGTTGAAGCCAGGCAAGATGGGCGATGGATTGTTTATTCCGTGCCCGAAAAGGTCAAGAAGAACCCGATTGTTCAGGCGATTGAGAAGAATAGCGAGCTTCCTCTCGCCGTCAAGGGAAAGATCCACCGGGTGAAAATTTGGGGAGTCCAAAGGGACAAAAAGCTCGAAAAGAAAAAGAGGAAGGAAAAATGATCTGGGATATTATCACCGGAGGTTTCATCGCTCTGAAGGAGTACATCGCTCTCCACGTTCTTACC
Source organism: uncultured Eubacteriales bacterium (assembly GCA_964445305.1). Classification (GTDB taxonomy): domain Bacteria; phylum Acidobacteriota; class Aminicenantia; order Aminicenantales; family UBA8522; genus CAYUKK01. Next base: position 8,667 of record CAYUKK010000110.1, on the reverse strand, counting down.
TGTCTTATCCCCGCCTTTCTCCTGGCCGGTGCCATGGTCAGTTTTATTTCCAAAGAAGCCATCATCCGTTATCTGGGCGCGGCCGCGAATCGAGTCTACTCCTTTCTTTTAGCCTCGGTCAGCAGTTTTTTTGTCGCTGTTTGTTCCTGCACGGTGATTCCGGTGGCCAGCGGGCTGTATTTCCAGGGAGCGGGTATCGGCTCGGCCTTTATCATCCTCTGGGTTGCCCCCGCGGCCAACATCTTGGCTTTAATGTATACGGGGGCTATCCTCGGCTATAACATGGCCCTCATAAGGGTCATCGCAGCTTTGCTGATGGCTTTTATCGTCGGAAGCATCATGAGCGCCTTTTTCTTTAAGGAAGAGAGAGGCCGGGGGTTTCAGATAGAATCGGGGACGAAGAGAATTATTAAGCGGAACGATATCGTTTTACTGCTGCTTATTCTGGCTTCCCTCTTAGCACCCAATTATTTGATCAGAAAAGGCCCTTATCTTCATAAAATTTATGTCTGGGCTGTGGCGACTCTTCTCGTCATTGCTTTTGCCATCTATGGCAAGACTAGGGAAGAGATTAAGGGCTGGCTCACCGAAACGTGGTGGTTTGTGAAGATCATTTTTCCTCTCCTTTTGGTTGGAGTTTTTGTGGTGGGCATTATCGGAAAGATATTGCCCCCGAGTTTCATCCAGAATTGGCTCGGAGGAAAAGGGATCCTGCCTTCGTTCCTGGCAACGCTCATCGGGGCCATTAGCTATTTTGCGACTATGACGGAGGCTCCTTTTGTGGATACTCTCTTAAAGTTAGGAATGGGCAAAGGCCCAGCCTTAGCCCTTCTTCTCACCGGTCCGGGGATGAGCCTTCCGAGCATGCTGGCCATCATGAGAGTCTTCGGCCTGAAAAAAGCCGTTGTTTATATCATCACCATCGTCATTTTAGGCACTGCCGTAGGCTGGTTCAGTTCGAATTTCATCTTTTAAATAAAAAAATGGGAGGTTAAAGATATGGAAATTAGAATTTTGGGTCCGGGATGCCCGCGATGCCACGAAGTCGAGAAGCGAACGATCAATGCTTTGGCTGACCTCAACATCGGTGCGGACGTGCAAAAGATCACGGATTTGAAGAAGATCGCCGAGTACAGGATCATGGGTACACCCGCTCTTGTGATCAACGGCAAAGTGAAATGCTACGGGCGCATCCCTTCCGTCGCCGAGATCAAAGAATGGATAAAGGCAGAATTATAGGGGAGAAAAGAAGCCGATGAAATGCACCTGTTCAATGATGCCGTCGAATGTCAAGATCATTAGAATCGGCGACGGTGACGTCGGCGTCATCGACCTCGAACAAACGATAAGAGAAGTCTATTTTCTTCAAATCGAGGATGAGGACGCCGTAAGAGACAAGCTCCTCGAAAAAATAAAGACAAAAAATTTTATTCCGGCCGAGAGAGAAACCTTATATGGCGAAGCGCTTCTCCGCGAGTACCGTTCCTATGTCGAAAGGCGCTATGGCGCGAAAAAGGTCTCGACTCCGTCCGTGAAGCAAGACTCCCGTGGCTTTCTCAAATTTTTGAGGAAGTTTAGAAGGGGCAAAGGCGGGAGAAAATGAAAGAAAGGAGGGCACCATGTCCTATGTCACCGATATTTTGAAGGAAAAGAAAATTTTTGCTGTCGTCGGGGTCTCCGGGAGTAAAGAAAAATACGGTTATGAGGTTTTCAGGGCTTTGCTCGATGCCGGCTATAAGGCCTATCCCATCAACCCAAAGTATGACTCTATCGACGGCCATCCCTGTTATAAATCCTTGCGGCAGCTCCCCGAAAATCCTGAGGTGGTCGTTACGGTTGTGCCACCGGCCATCACGGAGGAGGTCGTTGACACGTGTGTGGAGCTGGGAATTTCGACCGTCTGGATGCCGCCGGGATCCTGGTCCGACCGAGCCGTCATGAAGTGTGAAGAAAGCCAAATCAAGACAGTCCATGATGTCTGTTTGGTTTTCGCCATAAAATCTTTCCAATATCAAGGAGGTCGTTGAATGTCAAAAAAACCAAGGTTCATTATGTGCATTTGCACGGGTCAATGTCCGGGTTTTAAAACTCTGGACCTCTGGGAGCTCATCAACACAGTGCGCCGGGAAATGGATGTCGAGTACGCCGTTGTCCATCCCCAGCTCTGCGTCGATGACGGGGACAGGTTCATCAAAGATTATATTCAAAATAATGGCCTTTATATCATCGGAGCCTGCGACCCCAAGATGCAGAGAAAGATGATGAAGGAAGCCTTCCAGGAAGTCGGTGCGGATTTCGAAAAGCAGGTGATTCCCCTTGACCTGAGAAATTTGACCACCGAGGAGGCGATTAAAAAAGTCCGGGAAGCCGTGGAAGCGAAGAAATAGTTTCCCGGACTCATTGGGTGGGGAGAGGGAAAATCTCCCTCTCCCCGGCCAAGAAGTCTTTCCCGAAGATGAGGAGGAGGAAATGTTCAAGGTCCCCCGTGAATATATTCCCTGGTACCCCACGATTGATGAAGATAAGTGTATCGGCTGTGGGGAATGCTTCGACTTCTGCAAAAATGGCGTTTTTGAGTGGGACGAGGAGAAAAATTGTCCCAGGGTGGTGCAACCCTTTAATTGCGTTATCGGTTGCAGCGCTTGTCAGAATCTCTGCACCCAGGAAGCCATTTCCTTCCCTTCGATGAAGGAAATCCAGGAGGTGATCAAGAAGTACCACGAGGAGCATCCTAAGGAAGGAGGATAGGATAGCCATCAGAATAAAACGCCTGCCTGCAAATTAGTCTTTCATAAAGGAAGAATGCAAATGCCGGAGAAAGAAAATCAAAAAAAGCCTCCAAGGATTCTTCCGCTTTGTGCCAAAGAGGCCGAAAAGCTAAACATTATTCTCGCCTGCGACGGCGCGGCCAGCATTGGCCAGGTCGGTCATCAGGTGGCGGTTGAGTTGACTAATGCCCACGAAAATGCCCGGATGTGTTGTATCACGGCTGTAGCCGCGGAGTCGAAAGCGCATGTGGATATTGCCCGGCGGGCGAGGAAGCTCATTATCATCAACGGCTGCGCCAATCGCTGTGCCAGCAAGGTACTGGAAAGACTGAACATTCCCTATGCCTATGAGATCGTAATCGCCAGAGAAGGCGTGGAGAAGGTGCCCACCCTCGACTTTGACATGGCTGATGTCGACCGCATCGCCAAGAAGATTGCCAACGAGGCTTTGGGAGTTTCTGAACCCAACGGCTCATAAAAGGAGAAGAAAATGAAAATCGCAGCTGTATCAGAAGATGGCGTCACCATCAGCCAGCACTTTGGTCGCGCCCCGTTCTATGTACTCGTTACCGTTAAAGACGGGAAAATTGTTTCGCGTGAGACTCGCGATAAGATGGGGCATGCCCAGTTTGCAAGCCAGCCACACGCCGAAGAGTCCCACGGTGCCGACCGGCGTGGTCATGGCTTTGACCCGTCCGCCAAGAGCCGACACGAGCTGATGGCCGCCGCCATCGCCGATTGCCAGGTGCTGCTGGCACGGGGGGTGGGAGCCGGGGCTTACGAAAGTATCAAGCAAGCAGGTATCAGCCCAATGGTGACGGACATTGCCGACATTGATGAGGCAGTGCAAGCCTACATTGAAGGCCGCCTGGCGGACCATCCTGAAAAATTGCACTGAAAGAAGGAAAAGTGGCCCTGGTAACTGAGGAACAAGTAAAACAAGCGCTGGCCAGGGTGATGGACCCCGAACTGAAGCGCAGCCTGGTGGAGTTGGGTATGGTGCGGAATATTCAGATTAAGAACACCCGGGTGAAATTCACTCTGGCGCTGACTGTTCCGGCATGCCCGCTGAAGGACCAGATCGTGGCCGAGGCCAGGGCGGCTGTGCTGGGCCTGGACGGAGTCGAGGGAGTGGAGGTTGACCTGACAGAGATGACGGCTGAGGAGAAACAGAGGATCGGTCTCGGAGGACCGGGGCAGCCGGGTGTAGCCGAACGTTTCAATCACATTCGTCATGTTGTCGCTGTGATGAGCGGCAAGGGCGGGGTGGGTAAGTCTTTGGTGACGGCCCTGCTGGCTGTGGTTCTCAGGCAGGACCACAAGGAGGTCGGCGTGCTCGATGCCGATATCACCGGCCCGAGCATTCCGAAACTATTCGGGCTTGAAGAAAAGCCCGAGGGCATCCCCTTGGGTCTCCTTCCGGTGCTGAGCAAATCAGGTATCAAGGTCATGTCCATAAATTTGCTCCTGCCCAGCGAGGATGAGGCGGTGATTTGGCGCGGTCCACTCATCAGTTCGGTCATCAAGCAGTTCTGGGGCGACGTCCTGTGGGGTAACCTGGATTGGCTGGTGGTTGACCTGCCCCCTGGGACGTCCGATGCCGCGCTGACGGTGATGCAATCACTCCCCCTTTCAGGTGTGGTGCTAGTCAGTTCACCTCAAGAACTGGCGGAGATGGTTGTGCGCAAGGCCACCCGTATGGCTCAGAAGATGGAGGTTCCTCTGCTCGGGCTTGTGGAAAACATGAGCTACTTTGTCTGCCCCGATAGTGGCCGGAAATATGAGATCTTCGGCCCCAGCCACGGGGAGGATATGGGCCGGCGGCTGGGAGTGCCTTTCCTGGGCAAGATTCCCCTCGACCCCAGCATCTCCAGGTTGTGTGATGAAGGAAATATTGAATTGGTTCCGACGGAGGCGTTTGCCCCCATCGCCCGCCGCCTGGAAGAGACAGCATCTGAGCCCCGACGATCACCCGTGCAGCCGCGGTGATAAGGAGGTCGGATGGAAACGCAGAAGAAGATGACATTACCAAAAGTTGGGCTATTTGCCTGCTTCAGCGGCGGCTCAAACACCGGCTCTCTCGCCGGTCTGGCCGCGCTTGAGGCGGTAAGACGCCTGGGAAGCAAAACGGTCGGTATCTGCTCTTTGCCGGCCGTCTTGAACCGGGTTCCCAGACAATCAGCCTTGGTGAAGCAAATCGAAAATCTAATGGTTATCGATGGCTGCCGTAATGCGTGTGCCAGGCACTTGCTGGTGGAAAAGGGTCTCGAACCCGATGTCTACCTGAACCTGGAGACAGACTTGGGCCTTGCCAAGCAGGGCCCTTTCAGCAGTCTGGCATTTACTGATGATGAGGTTAAGCTGGTAGCGGACGCCATCATCGCCGCCGGAGAACAGAAGTCCTTCTGGTCGCGCAGGTCAAAATAAAAAACAAATTCCTAATAGGAAATAAGAGGAGGCAGCGAGATGGCCAACAAAACGAAGTCGAGTGTGAGTGATGATGAGATAAAAAACCAGCTTGGCAAGAGCCTGACGGCTTTTAGCGAGGAATTCGGGAAGGTTCTGGATCCGGTCGCATTTTTGCGGCAGAAAAATCCCGAATTATGTGCAGCTTTCTTAAAAATGCACGAACTGACCCTCAACGAAGGCGCGGTTTCAAAAAAGCATAAGTTTTTGATTCATGCGGCCATTACTGCTTCGCAACACGACCGTGAGACGACAGCCATGCATATCATTGGAGCAATGAAAGCCGGAGCCAGTGAGGAAGAGCTCCTGGAGACAGCTTTGACGCTCATCCCCGTTGCGAGCATGCCCGTATTTGCTGTCTTCTTGGGAGCCTGGCAGCAGTCACGGCAAGTGCGGACTTGAAGAGAAGATTGTGGCAACTTTTATGTTTTTGCTGAGTAAGAATCGAGCTCAAAAAAATCTTTTCAGAATCAACGAGCAAAAATTATCTCTCGAGGAGGTATTAGAATGACAAATAAGAAAGGAAGTGTTGAAGTATGCTGTGAATTATCGGCTATGCTCCGGCCTAAGACCTATCCGTTTGGGGTGAAATTTTATAAAACCCTGGAGGAAAGGCCTGCTGGGACAAGCAGGCCGCGTCATCCTATGAATACCTGCCAGATTACCGCCATCGTGCGGTATTATGGCCGATCCATGTATTTCACCGCGGAGGATATGGCTTGTATCGTAGGTGGGGTGACCATGGGGTTAATTCCAGAGCCGGAGATCATGAAAAACGGTGAGATAGCCAAAATGCTCCATGCTGATTTGAAATCAGCGCGCGAGTTTACCACGCAAGTGGCAAAAATCCCTTTTGGAAAGTTTAAATCTGTGGCGGTAGCTCCTATGGCTAAAATAAACTTTGAGCCGGATATCGTGGTCATGTATGGCAACACGGCGCAAGTCATGCGAGTCGTCCAGGGATATCTGTATGAAAAGGGTGGAAGGGTTCATTTTTCCACTGGCGGTGAATGGAGTCTGTGCGCCGATAGCATTGCCCAAGCTTACGTTTCGCAAGATATCGCGCTGGGATTGCCCTGCTTCGGCGACCGTAAAACCGCTTTAGCCCAAGAGGATGAAGTGACCGTGGCTTTTTCTTATAGTATGTACGATAAGATTTTAGAGGGGATGCGGCAAACGGCAAATGTCGCCGCTTATCCGACACCCTTTGATATCGGTTTTCCCCAAATGCCGGATTATACTTTAACACCCGTGGGGGTAGAATATCGCCGTCAGCATTTGAGCGGTAAATAATAATAGAAAGGAGACAAGATGAAAGTAAAAATTGTGCTAAACGGCGGTTTGAGCTCATGCTGCTCCAGCTATCCACTGGAGTTAGTTCGCGAGGTCGTGAAAAGTTGGCTTAGGGAGGAAGATGAGTTGGAAGTGATCGATAAGCAGCAGCAAAATTGGCAGCCCGATGAATTAGCCTCCGTGGCTGAGAAATACTTCGGTGACGCTATCTACCCTTTGCTTTACATTGGAGATACCCTGGCGGCCATCGGCGACCTCCCGGATAAAAATACATTGTTGGAAATGACAGCGGGACAAGCAAAATTCGGTGTCACTGAGAAGGATATCCTGGAAGCAGCCGAGAGGCAGGGGCTCTTGAAGAAGGATTAATTTTGAAAAGCCGTTGAGCCCAGAGGAAAGGGTTAGATGGAAATATTGAGGGTTGAAAAAATTTCCCTGCGCCTGGAGGGGAGGCAGGTTTTAAAGGATCTGAGCTTTTCGGTCGAAGGCGGCACCATTCATTCTCTTCTTGGTCCTAATGCTGCCGGCAAATCAAGCCTTGCTTATTGCTTGATGGGCTGTTGCGATTATCTTCCCCAAAGCGGCAAGATCTATTTTTTGGGAAAAGACATAACGACTTTGCCCCTGGACGAGAGAGCCAGAATGGGGCTAACCCTGGCCTGGCAGGAACCGGCTCGCTTTGAAGGGCTGACCGTAAAAGACTACATTGCTGTGGGGATGAAAAACAAAGACTCGGAGCAAACAGAAAAAGCGCTCTATCAGGTCTTATTAGAGCCCAAAAATTATTTAAATAGAATCATCGATAAAACGCTCAGCGGCGGCGAGAGAAAGCGCATTGAACTGGCCGCCGTGCTGGCCATGAAACCAAAATTGGCTATCCTGGATGAACCGGATTCGGGGATTGATATTTTGGCCTTAGATAATATTGTTGAGATGATAAAGGGATTAAGAGAAGAGGGCACAACGATCCTCTTGATTACCCATCGGGAAGAAGTGGCCCAGATCGCTGATAGGACATCTCTTATCTGTTCAGGTTTTGTGGTCAAAGAAGGCACCCCCCAAGAGGTCGGTAGATACTTTAAAGAAAAATGTATCCCCTGCCCGACTCGTGTCTATCCAGCTGAAGAGGACGAAATAGAGGAAGTCAAATGATACAGGACTATGCATATATGTTAGGGGCCTACAAACAGGCAGGCGGTGAGCCTTCTGTCTTCAAAGATTCTAAGATTGCTCATTTAGTCATCCATAAGAATAGGGTCATCGGTAAGCATTCGGTCCAGGGGCTCATTCTGGAGCCCAGGGAGACGTCCTCCGGCGTCGATATCAATTTAAAAATTGAAAGGGGAACCAAAATAGAAAACCCCGTTCATCTTTGTTTTGGAATTTTGCCGAAAGAAGGTATTCAAGAAATTAATATCAAAGCAAAAATTGAAGACGGGGCCCAGTTAAAGCTTCTGGCTCACTGTGTTTTTCCCAACGCCATAAAAGTGGTTCATCGGATGGAGGCCGATATAGAGATCGGCGATAATGCCTATTATGAATATAATGAGGTTCATTTCCATGGTGAAGATGGCGGCATAGAAGTCGTTCCCAGAGCGAGAGTGAACGTAGGAAAGAACAGTCATTTTGCGACAAATTTTTCTCTCCTTAATGGCCGGGTTGGTGTCTTTGACCTTGATTATGAAGTCCGCATTCAGGAAAATTCGAGCCTCGCCATGACGACAAAAATTTACGGTTATGGCGAAGATAGGATTAAGATCAGAGAGGCTGGCTGGCTGGACGGCGCATCTTCGCGGGGTTTGATTAAAAGCCGTATCGCCGTCAGGGATAAGGCCATTAGCGAAATCATCAATGAGCTGACCGCGGCGGCACCTGAGGCCAGAGGACACGTCGATTGTCTGGAAGTTATTCAAGGGATGGCCCAAGCAAAGGCGATCCCCATTGTCAATGTGACCAATGAGCTTGCCCGGGTAACTCACGAAGCCGCCATAGGGAGAGTGGATAAAAAACAAGTCCAGACGCTCATGGCCAGAGGTCTTAGTGAGGAGGAGGCCATTGATCTTGTCGTTAACGGGATGCTCAGGTAATTGTCTAAGGATTTTATGGGTAGCTGATGTGCCAATACTGCGGAAACACAGGT
>CAYUKK010000109.1:0-3408 GCA_964445305.1 uncultured Eubacteriales bacterium | reverse complement strand
GGGTCCATCTCGCTCAGAGCTTGGGCGATTTGCTGGACAACGTGCTGGGCCAGAGTGAAGTCAAGCCAGATGTGGGGGTCACGAGCAGGGACGGCGTGGGGCTCATGGGCTTTACTCGTTTCAATTGCTTCGCCTCCACCTTTTTCTTCCATAAGGGGGAGAGAATCGGCCGCAGCCAGAACCCTCGGCCCTGGAGGCGGAAGGCTGCGGAGGATATCCCCAACCCAGGGCTCAAGGCCGGCGCCGATGAGGATGAGGAGACGGGCCTGGTGGAGGCGACGGATGTCACTGGATCGGGGCTGCCAGGTATGGACTCCAGCACCCGGAGGAAGGAGGAGGCTTACCTCCCCTCTTTCGCCGGCGACAGCCCGGGCGAACTCTTGAAGAGGGAAGATGGTGGTGACGATGGAAATCTTTGAGCTGGCAGAATGCGAGGTGCGGTCAAGAGGCCAAGGATAAGGAGCTGCAGCTGGTGCCGATGTTGATGAGAGTATTGTTTTTGGCGACATTGACGATGGCGATGACAATGAAAATGAAGAAGATGATGATGAATGGGGACGGAATTGCTTCAGGGAGGGCGAACGCCAGGTCGAGAGAAAGGAGCAAAGGAGACTCCGAATGAGGACAGCAGCAAGGAGAATGGCCATCGGCGCAAGAACAGGACGGGCATGGGGAGCTTCTCGTGGAGCGGACAATCGGGGCAGAGAAGGCGGACGAGACGGTTGCACCCGTTCTTGGCCCTGGATGGCGGAGCGTCGCGTTAGTGGGCCAAGGGCGGAGGGTGAAGGAAAGTCGACCCCTGACTTGCTTCCGGGTTCTCCTCGTCTTTTGACCTTGCTCATCCGCTCAAGGTTAAGCCTCGACCTTTGATCAAGCCCGGGGCAGACGCTCGGCGGAGGCTCCCTCCCCGACCTGGACTTCCGTAAACTGCATGGGGATGAACCCCTTTGTCCTCGTTCCGGACAAGAGTTTCTCCTGAAAAGCTGGAACTCTTTTCTTCTGAATGAGGGCAATGGCCGAGCCGCCAAAACCCGCGCCGACGAGCCGGGCGCCGAGGCAGCCGGAAAAACCCCGGGCTATCTCATAGATGAAATCGAGTTCAGGGCAAGAAACCTCATAGTCATCGCGCAAGCTTTCGTGGGAGGCAAAGAGGAGCTGGCCGAGAGACTGGAAATCGTCTCTGGAGAGCGCTTCGACAGAGGCAAGGACGCGAGCGTTTTCGCTGATGACGTGACGGGCGCGGCGGTAAGACGTGGCGTCGATCATCGGTCGCACCTTGTCGAGTGCCTCGAGTGTCGCTTCTCTATAAGAGGGAATGCCGATTCTCCGAAGGGCGGCCAGGGCGGACCGGGCTTCTTGGCGTCTCCGGTTGTACTCTGAAGAAGCGAGTTTACGAGGGACACGGGTGTCGCAGACGAGAATTTCCAGCCCGCTCGGCTCGAGGTTAAGCGGGATGGACTTAAAATGGAGAGTCTCACAGTCAAGGAAGAGGGCGCTTCTTGGCTGGGCAAAAACGGCTATGAACTGGTCCATGATTCCGCACTTGACACCGGCGAACTCGTGCTCGGCTTTCTGGGCAAGCAAAGCCAGCCTTGGGGGGGCGATGGACAAACCAAAAAGCTCGCTCAGCCCCTTGATGACGCTAACTTCGAGAGCGGCCGAAGAGCTGAGGCCAGATTCGAGAGGCACATCCCCCCAGATAAGGATGTCTACGCCGCCAAGGGTGGCCCCCTCTTGTTGGAGAACCGAGAAGATACCACGAACATAATTGGCCCACTTGACGGTGGGGTCGGGTTCTATGTTTTCCAGGGAAAAAATGTCCATCTGTTCAAAATTTTTGGACCAGACCCGAACGTCGTGGTTGGGGCGGCGGGAAAGAAAGCAATGATTGCGAAGATGGATGGCTGCGGGCAGAACATAGCCACCGTTGTAATCGGTATGCTCACCGATGAGGTTAATCCTCCCCGGAGCAGAGGCGAGAACTTCAGGATTCGAGCCGAAAATCTTGAAGAAGAGCTCTTGTTCGGATGGCCACATGTTAAGCCAACGCACCGCCATTTTATATTGACTATCCCCCCAAATCAACTCTAAAACGCTTGAAGGGGGAGAGAAATTGTGGCATGATTCTCTTCGCTTCAAGCTATGAATTCAGGAACGAGAAATTACGGAGGTAAGGATGACAGGAATATGGGATGAGCTCAAGCCTGCCTTGCTATGGAAGCACTTTGCTGAGATTTTGAAGCTTCCTCACTGCTCGGGAAACGAAAAGCCGGTGGGCGATTATGTCATCTCCGTCGCCCAAAGATTGGGGCTGTCCTTCAAGCGAGACAGAGTCGGAAATGTCGTGGTCAGCAAACCTGCCTCTCCCGGTCACGAGAAAGCTGGCGGGGTCGTCCTCCAAGGCCATCTCGATATGGTTTGCGAGAAAAACTCGGATGTGGCCCATGATTTCTCCCGCGACCCCATCCAGCCCGAAAAGAAAGGGGACTGGATTCAAGCCAAGGGAACGACGCTCGGCTCGGATAACGGCATTGGTGTCGCCGCCGCCCTGGCCGTCCTCGAGAGCCAGGATTTAGTCCACGGCCCGCTCGAGTGCCTCTTCACTGTTGACGAGGAAACGGGCCTCACGGGCGCCAACAAACTCCAGAAGGGATGGCTGTCGGGAAAGATGCTCCTCAACCTGGACAGCGAGGAGGAAGGCGCCTTCACCATCGGCTGCTCCGGGGGCGCGGACTCTGAAATTACTTTTCCGCTCGAGCGGAAGAAAGGGGCCCGCGGCGAGCTTTACCGTCTCAAGCTCTTCGGGTTCCGCGGCGGGCATTCTGGCCTGGATATCCACGCCGGACGAGGAAACGCCATCCGCCTCCTCGCTCGTCTGCTCTGGAGTGCCCAGGAAAAATTCAAGTTCGAGCTCATCCATTTCGAAGGAGGGAACAAGAGAAACGCCATTCCTCGGGAGGCGTGGGCTGATATTCTCGTCGACCGGGCTATCATCAAGAAGCTCCGGGCATTCCTCCTGAGCCAGTTCGCTGGCATTCAGAACGAATATAAGGCCGTCGAAAAGGAGTCAAGTTTTTCTCTGGACAGAGTCGAACCCTCAGGCGCCCAGCCGATGACCGCCGCCTGCCAAAAAAACCTCCTCCGCCTCCTCCTCACTCTCCCCCACGGCGTCGTCTCCATGCACCCTGAAATCGCTGGTTTGGTGGAAACATCGACCAACCTGGCCATTATCCGCTGCGAAAGGAAAAAAGCTCAGGTCATTTGCAGTAGCCGGAGTTCGGTGGCCACCGCCCTTGCCTTTGTCCGTCAGATCATCAAGGCCACGGCCGAGCTCGCTGGCGCCCGCGTCGCCCAACCGGCCGGCTATCCAGGTTGGGAGCCGAATCTTCAGTCGGAGCTACTTCGTAA
>CAYUKK010000108.1:0-16001 GCA_964445305.1 uncultured Eubacteriales bacterium | reverse complement strand
CGGTCGGCCTCCTCTCGGGCACGTTCCTGATGACCGTCGGCCTCCTGACCAAAGACCGTATCGCCCTCAACAAGAAGCTCGAGATTGAAAGAGCCATCATGACCGTCGTCCCCGGCTCTTCCTCCAGCCGGCTTCTCTATGAAGAAAAAGACCTGACTGTTTATGGTGGCATGGATGCGATGGGCAGTACGGTCGGCTACGCCGTTTATGCGTCAGGCGTCGGATTTCAAGATAAGATTTCTCTTGTGGTCGGCATCGACAAAGACCTGACCAAGATCCACAATCTGGCTGTTCTCGAACAGAAAGAAACACCTGGCCTGGGAGCCAAAATCACCGATAAGGCCTCTTTCTTGATTTATTGGGAAGGCAGGGATTTTACCCAGCCTCTCCGCTTGCGCAAGCCGCCCGTAGATTCGTCGGCCAGGCTGGCTTCATCCGAGGTGAACACCATCACCGGCGCGACCATATCCTCACAGGCCGTCGTCGACATCGTCAACTCGGCCAGGGAAAAGGTTAAAAAACTGGCTGAAGCCGGCAAGCTCGTTACGGGGGAAGAAAATGCCCGATAGGACAGCCAGGCAAGATTTCCTCAAGGGGTTGAGCTCTGAAAACCCGATTTTTCGTCAAATGCTGGGCATGTGCCCCACGCTGGCTGTGACCAACGCTGTCATCAACGGCATCGCCATGGGCCTGGCCACCTCTTTTGTCCTCATTTTTAGTTCGCTCGTCATCTCGAGCATCAAGCGGCTCATCCCCAACCAGGTCCGGATTGCCTCCTACATCGTCATCATCGCTTCTTTCGTCACCATCGCCGATCGCGTCCTGGCCGGCTTTTTCCCCGCCATCTCCAAAGCGCTTGGGCCCTTTGTGCCTCTCATCGTCGTTAACTGCATCATCCTCGGTCGCGCCGAAGCGTTCGCCTCCAAGAACAAGGTCGGACGCTCGGTTATCGATGCCGTCGGTATGAGCCTCGGCTTCTTCCTGGCCCTCCTCCTCCTCAGCTCCATCCGGGAGCTCCTCGGAAGCGGAACGCTCTTGGGCCACCCCGTCTTGGGTGAGTGGTTTGAGCCCTGGGTCATCATGCTCCTCCCCCCCGGCGCCTTCATCACCCTGGGCCTGCTCATGGCCATCAGCATCCAGCTGGAAAAGAGACGAAAGGGAGGATAGCCGTGGAGCTTTTCAGCCTTTTCTTCGGCGCCATCCTGATCAACAATTTCGTCCTCCACTATTTCCTTGGCATCTGTCCCTTCCTCGGCGTTTCCAAAAAAATCGATTCAGCCGTGTCCATGGGCCTGGCTGTCACCTTTGTCATGACCATCACGGCGGTTGTCTCCTGGGTCGTTAACCACTGGATTCTCCTTCCTTACGGTCTCGATTACCTCCAGATTGTCGCTTTCATCCTCGTCATCGCCTCGCTCGTCCAGCTCGTCGAGATGTTCATTCGTAAGACAAGCCCGCCCCTCTACCAGGCTATGGGAATTTACCTGCCCCTCATCACCACCAACTGCGCCATCATGGGGTTGGCCCTTCTTATTTCCTTGAAAAACTATGATTTCGCTGAGGCCGTCGTCTTCGGAGTTGGCTCAGGGCTGGGTTTCACCCTGGCTATCGTCCTCATGGCGGCTATCCGCGAGCAACTCGAGCTCGCCGATGTTCCCCGGCCTCTCCAGGGAGCGGGGATCGCTCTCCTCGTGGCGGGGATCATGGCCCTGGCTTTTCTTGGTTTCTCGGGAGTGCTCAAGTGACAGCGGTTCTCGTTCCCATCTTGACCATGACTTTGCTTGGACTCCTCTTTTCGCTCGGCCTCGTCTTCGCTTACAAGAAACTGGCCGTCGAGGTGGACCCGCGCGTTGAAAAAATCAACGAAGCCCTCCCGCAAGCCAACTGCGGCGCCTGCGGCTATGCTGGTTGCAGGGCCCTGGCCGAAGCCATCGCTGCGGGCAAGGCTGAGGCCGGAAGCTGCCCCGTAGGCGGGGCGCAAGCCGTTTCCCGCATCGCGGCCATCCTCGGCGTCGAAGCGGGTGAAGTGGTTAAGAAAGTCGCCCGCCTCCATTGCCGCGGAACGCATGAGGCCGCGCCGCGCCGAAGCCGTTATATGGGCCTCCAAACGTGTTTTGCTTCCCACCTCATGGGCGGGGATAAACTGTGCACCTATGGCTGCCTGGGGCTCTGGGATTGCGTCCGCGCGTGTCCTTTCGACGCCATGGCCATGGGCCAGGACGGCCTGCCCATCATCTTCGAGGATAAGTGTACGGCCTGCGGGAAATGTGTTCAGGCTTGCCCGCGAGGCTTGCTCGAGCTCCATCCCCTCACCGAGAACATCCTCGTTTTCTGCCGCTCCCACGACCGGCCCCAGGTTTCCCGAAAGGCCTGCCGCAACGCATGCATCGCTTGCAACATTTGCGTCCGGGCTTGCCCCGAAGCTATAATCATGGAGAAGTACTTAGCCGTCATCAAGGATGCTAAAAAAATTCCGGATGAAAAGATTCCGGCCATCGAAAAATGCCCGACCGGGGCCATCGGCCGGCTGAAGAAGGACGATGAAGGATAGGGCGGTCGTCTTGAGTGTCGAGGGTCCGCTGGCCTGGGTCCGCGTCAAGCCGCAGGCCGTCTGCGGAGAATGCGCCGCCAAACACCTATGCCTCGGCCGCCAGGACGCTTCGGGCCGCCTTGCTGTCCGCAATCCTCTCGACGCCCAGCCGGGCGATGAGGTCGAAATCGAAGTCCCCGAAGCTCATTACCAGAGAGACATGACCCGTATATTCAGCGTCCTCCTTGCTTCTTCCGTGGCCGGGTTTGGAGTGGGCTATATCGCTCGGCCCGTCGGCTTTCTTGGCCTCAACGCCAACGCGCTCGTTGGCCTTCTCATCGGCATTTTAGCTGCGGGTACCGGACTTCTCCGCTACTACCGGAAACAACAAAAAGAAGCCGGTCTCCCCGTTATTGTGGACATCCTTGCCTGTGGAGGTGCTCATGGAAAGGCGTGATTTTCTCAAATCGTTACTGGCGACAGCCCTGGCCGCACCGTCACTCGGCCAAGCGAAAACTTCAGCTTCCCCCTCGGCCCTCTATCTCATCAGTGATACCCCGGACCTTTTTCTCCCGTCCATTCTTCGAGAAATCTCTCCTCGACTCGGCCTCAAGGAGCGGACTTTTTCTCTGGATAGCTCTCACCCAGAAGCGGAAACCATTGAGCGCGCTCTCCGCCAGGCCGGCTGGAGCCGCGCCCCCCTGCCTTCCCCTCC
Source organism: uncultured Eubacteriales bacterium (assembly GCA_964445305.1). Taxonomy (GTDB): domain Bacteria; phylum Acidobacteriota; class Aminicenantia; order Aminicenantales; family UBA8522; genus CAYUKK01. The sequence goes on along the minus strand of CAYUKK010000108.1, from coordinate 12,756 downwards.
GACAATGTCCCTTTCCTTCGAGGTCCTCAGAAATCCCGTCTCTCCTTCTTTTACCCTGACACGGCGGGGCAAGATCCAGGATGTCCGGGTCTTTAACCTCCTCCGTCTCTGGGAACGGATGAACTCCGCCTTTCCCCCCTCCTCCCTCCTGACCATCGCCTCTTTCCCCTCCCCAAATCATTTTCTTCGCCAAGGTCGCATCGCCGCCGTGTTCACAGGAGGAAAAAGAGTGGCGTCCTTTCGCCTCGACAAAGACCGTATCGAGGCCATCCCCGCCCAAAGCGACCAGGTGGTTATCGCCATCGAGGCCGGGCAAGCCAGGGTTGTGGCCTCGACGTGCCGGCATCAAATCTGTGTCTCCACCCCGCCGGTCTGTTATGTCAGCGAGCGCATCGTCTGTGTGCCGAGGCGGTTTCTCTTAGAAGTTGAAGGGCCCCGCTTTGTCGATACGGTCACCGGTTAAAAAAACAGGCTGTCTTTTCCTCGCCCTTTTCCTTATCTCCTCTTGTTCACGTCGCAACGGGGAAAAATGGCACGCCTACACCCTCCTCTTTTTTGATACAATCTGTGATGTTAAGCTCCGCTGCCCCGATGAAAAGCTTGCCGCGGCGCAGGAGGAAGTCGAACGCGCTTTTGCTGTGATCGAGGAGCACTTTGCGCCCAGCCGGCAGGATGTCTCCTCCCCACTCGTTGTCGAGCTCTATCAAAAAGCCCTGCCCGTCCACCACGACTCGTCGGGCAGCTTTGACATAACGGTCGGTCCCCTCCTCGACCTCTGGGGCTTCCGCTCCGGAGCTTATCGAGTCCCGTCGAGCGAAGAGATCCAGGCCGTGCTCCCCGCGGTGGGGATGCAAAAAATCCAGCTCCGAAGCGAGGGGCTTTCTCTCGCCCCGGGGATGAAGCTCGATTGGGGCGGAATCGCCAAGGGGTGGGCAGTCGACCTGGCTGGCAGAAGCCTGAAAAAAATGGGTATCCAAGACGGCTTTATTAACGCTGGTGGCGACCTTTATTGCTGGGGACAGAATCCTGAGGGAACCGCGTGGCGCATCGGCGTCAAAAACCCCCGCGGCCCGGCCTATCTCGGCGTCATTATAGCTACAGATACAGCGGTCGCAACATCGGGAGATTATCAGAGGTTTTTTGAGAGAGATGGCCGCCGCTATCACCATATATTTGACCCCAGAACAGGCTTTCCCGCTCAAGGCAAGAGAAGTGTAACCGTCGTCGGTCCAGAAGCGGTCATCTGCGACGCCCTATCCACGGCGCTTTTCGTGAGCTCCACTCCTGAGTTGGTCCTGAATAGGTATCCTGCTTACGGCGCCATCGTTGTTGATGACCATGGCTCCATAGCCCGTATGGGAAAATCTTTCTTTTTTAAAGCTCTTCAGGAAGGAGAATAGCGAAAACGCTGATTAAATTTTCATCGGCATGAGGACATAAGTGTATTTAATGTCCTGCTCCAAGTCAGGCTTCATGACCGCTGCACTGTTATCATCCTTGAGCTCAAAACGGACCTTTTCCCCATCAACCGACAAGAGAAAATCGATGAGATACTGCGAATTAAACCCGATTTCAAGCTCCGAGCCAGTATATTCTACCTCGAGGTTATCGCGAGCCTCCCCGATTTCCGGGTTTGAAGAGAAGAGCTGAAGTTCATTCTTCCTGAAGGTCAGCTTGACCCCCTTCGACCTTTCTGTGGCCAGAAGCGCGACCCGACGGAGAGCCTGGGTAAAAGCTTCTCGCGGAAGAATAACGACATGGGGATTATCCTTGGGGATGACAGCCTCAAAATTCGGAAACTTGCTCTCGATGATGCGGGAAATGAGCATCCGCTTATCTGTCCGGAAGAAGAGGTTGTTCTCGTCCAAATCGAAGTCCATCTTCTCCTCGCTCATCTTCCTGATTTCGCCCAGGGTTTTTTTGGCCACAATGACCCGAATTTCTGCTTCTGGCTCCAAACCCTCGATAAACGAGGACGTATAGGCGAGACGGTGACCATCCGTGCTCACGAGCTCGATACTATTTTTCTTCAGGATGAGCAAGGCTCCGTTGAGATAATATCTTTGCTCTTGAGCAATGGCATAGTAAACGCGGTCGATCATCCCTTTTAACGTACTCAAGGGAATGGCGATGTTCCTGTCGAATTTTCCTTCCGGCATCTGGGGAAAATCCTCTTTCGGCAAGCAGAGCACTTTGAATTCGCTTTTCCCAGAGCTAATCTCCATCATCAGGTCCTCATTTTCCTTGAATGTAATCATCTGCCCGTCGGGAAGTGACTTGACGATCTCAAATAGCTTCTTCCCGGAAACAGTAACCGACCCTGTTCCCTCTACTTGGGCCGGCAGACGGGTCTTTAGACCCACCTCCAAGTCTGTTCCCAACATTTCCACTTCATCTCTTCCTGCATCGATGAGAATATTAGCCAATATGGGCATCGTGTTTCTCTTTTCGATGATTCCCTGAAGGAGTTGAAGCTCATCGGCTATGGTTTCTTTGATAATAGAAAATTTCATTTCTTCACCTTTCCCTCATAATCTTCTCTTTATTCTTTATATTAGGTAATCTATTCAATAAGAATAATAAAATCAAATGGAAATGTGCAAACCTGCACCAACTACTTCATTTTCCTACTGGATGAGTCCGATGAGGTTGTGGATCTCTTTGTTGAATTCCTGGTCCTTACGCCGCATCTTTTCTATTTTCCGGATGCTGTGGAGCACAGTTGTATGGTGTTTTCCACCGAATTTTTTACCGATTTCGGATAAAGAAGCGTTGGCCAGTTCCTTAGAAAGGTACATGGCCACCTGGCGGGGGAAGGCGATTTTCGGAGAATTGTTCCTCGATTTGAGCTGGGCGAGCTTGATTTTGAAATGATGGCAGATGAGTTTTTGGATTTTATCCACAGTGACGACAGATGCAGCTGATTCAAGAAGGCTCTTTAACGCTTCTTTGGCGATTTCAAGGTCCACTTTCTCACCTTTAAGAGAAGCGTAGGCGATGACGCGGCGGAGATAGCCTTCAAGCTCGCGGATGTTGGAGTGGACCTTATCGGCGATGAAAAGGGCGACGCTTTCAGGGAGGTTGACCCCCTCGATTTCGGCTTTTTTCTTTAAGATAGCGATTCGGGTTTCGATATCGGGCGGCTTTAAGTCAGCGATGAGGCCCCACTCGAAGCGCGAGCTAAAGCGCTCCTCGAGCTGGGGAATTTCTTTGGGTGGACAATCACTCGAGATGACAATCTGCTTCTGGTTCTCATAGAGGTGGTTGAAAGTGTGGAAAAACTCCTCTTTCGTTCTCTCGCGGCCGCTCAGGTAATGAATATCATCGATGAGGAGAACATCAACGCTGCGGTATTTCTGGCGAAAGTCGAGGATTTTACCATACTGGAGGTGGTTGATGAGGTCATTCATGAACTTTTCGGTAGTTACATAGAGGATTTTGAGGCGGTAGTGCTTGTTCATCGTGTAGTGGCCAATGGCGTTCATGAGGTGCGTTTTCCCGAGGCCGGCCCCACCATAGATATAGAGGGGGTTATAGGATTTGGCTGGGTTCTTGGCCACGGCCAGGGCAGCAGCCTGGGCGAACTGGTTGCAGGCGCCAACAACAAAGTTTTCGAACGTGTAGTTTGGATTAAGGTTGGGGTTGATGAGGGCCCCGTGCTGGGAGCGGCGCTCTTCAGGGGATTTGCGCATGAACGGGGAAGGAGTTTCGTCGAAAATGTATTTGATTTCGAGCGGCTGGCCAAAAAGCTCCTCCGAGCTTTCGGAGAGGAGGCTTGAATAGTGGAAGGAGAGCCAGTCACGAAAATACGAATTGGGGACTTTGATGTAGAGTATATCTTTTTCTCGTCCGATATACAGCGTTGGCTCAAACCACGTCTCGTAGCTATTCTGGTCGACCTTTTTTTTGATGTTCTGAAGGATTTGCAGCCAACAATTAGGCTTTTCTTTATCTTCCATGCTGGCCCTTAAGATTTCCACAGAAATTTCCACATCTGTGGAAAACCTTCAGCTTCAGGTTGTGCTCCCCGGTGCCCGAGAAGGCGAGGAAATCATAGCACGCGATAAATCGGATTTCAAGGGTGATTTTTACCCAAAACAAAAAAAATCAGAAGTCGAAGCCAATCCAGAACTTGGTTTCGAATTTACCGACGCCCTCGATGTCGAGCGGCCTGGATATATCCGACCACTGGAGCCTTTTAGCGAACTCAATGTGGATGGGAAGGCCAAGGACAAAAAGCTGGATTCCATATCCGTAGGAGCCGATAGCGTCGTAGGCCAGGGGCGGGAGGCCGGGGTAGGTGTAGGTATAAAACTTAGCGGGAAAGCCCTTGAGCTTGGAGCGGGTGATATCGAAAAAGAGGACCCCTCGGACTGGCCCCAGGGGGCCGAGAATGGTGTTGGCAACACTGATGAGGGGGAAACGGACCTCGGCATTGGCAAACCATCCTTCTGTCGAGACGATATTATAATAATAGGAAGAGCGGACCTGATTATTCCCGCCGTAATAAAAAACATAGGGGTCCCTGCCCCGGCTGGCCCAGCCATTAAAACGCAGCGCCAGAAGAGCCTCTCCCCCCAAATGAAGATATTGGCGGAGGTCTGCCTGGAAGGTGGTGTTGCTGAAGAACGCCTCGCCAACGGGCAGGCTTTGGCTGAGCGCCAGCCGGAAAGTCGAGCCAGCCCTGGGCCCGTAAGAGGGGTTGAACTGCGTCGTTTCGCCAACGAGAGCCAGCGACAGGGAGAGAGCATTGCCATTCCAGAAATAGCTGTACTGGCCGGTGGAGAATAGCCCCAGCGTGTAAAGGCTGGAAAAGTTCTCTTCGTAGCGGTAAAACCCCAAATTCCCTTCCAGGCGGTAATAACGGTTGAGAGGATAGAAGGCGGTGATGTTAGCGCTTGATATTTTTCGGTAAGCAATGGCGTCCTGGTAGCTCAGGCGATAGTACAAAGTCGGGTCATAATAGGCATAAGGGAGGTAGTAGAAGAGCGTGTATTCAAACAGGCTGGGCATGAACTGGAGGCGTCTTTTTTGATTAAGGTAGGCAAAATAATAAGAGCGATAGCCGCGGGTCTGGAAAAGGAGGGCGTAGAAGTTATGGTCGCCGAGAAGGTCGCCGAAGGAGATAGCCGTTCCGCCGTAGATGGAGCCGTCCGTCGAGACGACGATGTCGACCGGCGGTCGGCCCGAAACGTAGAGGTCTTCCATGCCCTGGTAGGGCTTGATTTTTTCCGTGTCGATTTCGAGGCTCACGGGAAGGCTAAAGCCCTTATCGTCAACCCTGACATCGCGGGCGAACGTCACCCTGTCCTCGACCAGTCCCGTGAGCTCGGTCGAGAAAATCTGGTAGGCTCCCTTGTTAAAAGAGGCGAAGATAATCCGGCGTGGCTGCTCTGGGTGGGGAACGGGGAAAAAGTTCCCCGTCCGGACATCGGTCAGCCTCTTCAACTCGCCGGTCTCAAGGTGGAGCGAATAGATGTTGATCGCTTCCCTGGCGTCTCCCGAAAAATAGATAACCTTAGAATCGGGGGAGAAAGAGGGACAGATGGTGTTGCCATCGCCGAAGGTTAACTGAGTCCTCTGAGCGAGATTGTCAAGAGGAGAGAGGAAGAGCTTGTCGAACGTGCCGAGATGGAGGGAGTAAGCGACGAGCTTTCCGTCGGGCGAAATAGCCGGTGCCTTCTCAAAAAGAGAATCCTGGGTCAGGTTAGTGACGATTTCGGTTTCAAGGTCGAGGCGGAAAAGGTCATGCCAGCCTCTGGAAAAGGCGGTGAAGAGGATGGCCTTACCGTCGGGGAAAAAGCAGGGCGAAGCCGGGCGGTCGTAGCCGATGCGAATTTTTCTTTTCACCTTGCCGCGCCATGGGTCAAGAAAGTAGAGAGAGTATCTTCTTTCGTCTCGGCCAAAGAAGACAATCGTGTCGCCGTCGGGCGACCAGGCCAGGCTCTTGCCCAGCGATGGGTCGTATTCATACTTGATGTATTCATAAGCCGTGGTGAAACCGCGGGTGATGTTCTTGAGGATGGAGCCGTCCTTCGTCGAGATAAGGACGAGGTCGATATCCATGGCCGTGACGTTGTAAGTCAGGGCGGCGATGATGTCACCCGAAGGGGAGAGGGCGTGGGAAAAAGTGAAATAGTAGGGATTCTGGGGAAACTTGGGCCCAAGGGCGATGCTGTAATCCTCGGGGTTTTCTCGCATGAGGAACTTCCGGTTTTTCTCGCGGAGATATTTCTTGAATTCGTAGTTGAATTCGTGGGGCTTGAGGTTGAACGCCTTCTTTAAGGGCGAGATCCGGCCGACAAGCGGGGAATTTTTCAAGGCCAGCCAGAGGTCTTTGATCCCGTTCGGCCCGAATTTTTCTTCGAGGAAATCGTAGATGGCGTGGCCGAAATCGTAGGCCGGGTCGCGGGGCATCGGATAGCGAGAGTAAAGCTCTCCCGCCTCCGTGTACTCAGGGATGCGGTCGTTGAGAACAGCGTCGCGAACGAGCATTTGGGACCAGGATGTCCACCGCCGGGTGTTGTACTCAGAAAGGCCTTCGAAAAGCCAGAGGGGGGGAACGTTAAGGGCATAGAGTGCAGCGCCCGGCCTTCCCCAGAGGATATCGAACTGAAAAATGTGGGTCAGTTCGTGCTCGACAAGGTTCTGGAGTTCATCGAGCGGCATGTCGCCGTGGATGGCAATGCGGTGGAGGATAGGCTCGCTCACACCCAGGACACCCTCGGAGATGTTGAAGAGGTTGGTCTGCTCGAAATCGGTATAAGTGGAGTAATAGATAAGGGGCACAGGGTCGGCCAGCTGGTGCTTGAGCAGGTCGCTAATTTTTTGATAGGCGCTTTCGGCTACGGCGGCAAGGTCCTTGAGAGTTTGGGGATTTTCGACATAAAAATAGATGCGGAAATGGTCAGTCGGGTAACTTTTCCACTGGAAGTCCTCATACATGATTTTATTCTTCCCGTAATAGGGATAATAGAAGAACTCCTGGCCACGAAGGGGAAAAAGGACGGCCAGGAAGAGGCTGACGAAGAAGAAGGTGCGCCAAATTTTCATCCCAGCTCCTTTTTATCGTAGAAGAAGATACCTTTCCTGGAGGCGCTCTTCGCCCAGGAGGGGCCGGAAGAATTGAACCCGGACCCGCTGGGCCAGGTCATGAAAGGCAAAATCAGCCCGTTGCTGGAGGTTGGTGTAGGTGATCGTCTCTTTGAAATCCCGATGGAGGAGGACCTCGCCCGTGTCCGGCCGGATGAGATACACGCTGAGCTCGAGGGTGAAAACGCGGCGCTCCTCGATCTTCTTGGCTGGGGAAAGAGTTTCTTCTTCCGTTCGTCTCACCGGCCGGCTCAGGATGGCCTTACGCGTTTCCTGGCTGAGCGCCGCTTTGCCGGTCATGACCAAGCGCGAGCCGGAGGCAGAGGCGAGAGGTTTCCAGGTAGCCGCATCCTGGAAGGCCTCGTCGCGGTCGATGGGGAAGGGGAGGTGGAAGACGTTGCCGCGGAATTTCTTCTCCAGTTCCAGCTTGAAATATTGAGCCACTTCCTTGTTCAAGTCCAACCCTTCCGGCGCCTTGGTCACGAGAAAGTCGGTGATGAGGATTTCATCATAGTCAGCCAGCCTGACCGGGGAGAAGGGAGGAAGGTCGAGGCGGATTTTTCGATAAGTGTCGCCGCTACAGGCGGCCAGGAGGAAGAAGAGCCAGACGAGCGCACTACAGTTTTTTATCATTTTTTTTCTTTAATTCCTCTTTCTTTTCTTTCTTCGCTTTTTCGGCCGACTCGAGGTTAGCCTGGAAAGATTTGTAGTTGGCCTTGACCCAGGAATTTTGTGGTGCCAGCTTCAGGGCGATTTCGTATTCTTTTCTTGCTTCCTCCCAGAGGCCAATCTTTTCGTAGGCAACGGCCAGGTTGTTGTGGGCGGCGACAGAGTTCGGGTCGCTGAGGAGAACTTTTTTCCAGCGAAAGATGGCTTCCTCCCAGAGGTCCTTCTCAGCCGCCCAGACCCCGAACTCGAGCTGGTTGATGGGACGATGGGTTGAGCAGGCACCAAAAAAGAAGAGAACGATCAAGCTGAGGCCGAGAAACATAGCCGTTGTTTTCACAGTCAATCGAAGCATGATCTCCCATTTCCGAAAGTACCCTTTTTGCGGTCTTTCGTCAAGCGCCGGGGTTCTTAAAGAATATTTCCTTTCGCAGGAGCTGTAAGTCGCGTGCCAAATCCAGCAATTCCGGCATCTGCCGCTTCGAAACCTTTCGCCTCTCTTTTATTTGTCTTAAATCGGGGCTCAGGTTATAATGACGCCCCGCCTGAAGAGAAAGGAGGCGCTATGGGTATCTGGCTCGAAGGCAAAGTCCTGGCCGAAAAGATTAAGGAAGAAGTGAAAAGCCAAGTAGCGGCCTGGCGGGAGAAAGTCGGGCGTCCGCCGGGCCTCGTCGGCATCCTCGTCGGAGAGCACCGGGCCTCCCAAATTTACCTGCGAAGCAAGGAGAGAACAAGTCAGGCCCTGGGGATTTCCTCAAGGATTTTGAATTTCCCCGCTTCCATCGAGCGGGAGGCCCTGGTGGCCGAGATTGAGGAGCTCAACGGGCAGGAAGAAGTGGACGGCATCCTCGTTCAATTGCCCCTCCCCTCCCATCTGAGCGCCCATGACATCATTTGCTCCATATCACCCGAGAAAGATGTCGATGGCTTTCACCCCTTTAACCTGGGTTGCCTCCTCGCCCAACAACCCGGTCTAAAACCTTGTACTCCGATGGGAATAATCGAATTACTAAAGTATAACGGGATCCCCATCGAGGGTAAGGAGGTGGTGGTCATTGGCCGCAGCCTGATCGTCGGCAAGCCCCTGGCGGCCATGCTCACCAACGAGAACGCCACGGTGACCATCTGCCATTCGAGGACCAAGGAACTGGCCAGAGTCGCTGCCCGGGCCGATATCCTCATTGCCGCCATGGGTCGAGCCGCTTTCATCACGCCTGAATTTGTCAAGGAAGGGGCGACGGTCATCGATGTGGGCATTAATCAACTGGCTGATGCAGATAAAGCCCGCCAGCTTTTCGGGGAAGACGAGAGGCGACTTCAGGACATCCGGGAAAAAGGTTACACCGTCGTCGGGGATGTGGACCCGCGGGCCATCGATCGGGCCGCCTTCATGACTCCCGTTCCGGGCGGGGTCGGGCTTCTTACGGTGGCGATGTTGATGAAGAACACGCTCGAGGCTTTCCGACGGCGGTTCGGCTTAGAATAGCTTAGAATAGGAAATCGGTTTTCGATTTTCCCCCCTACCTTTTTCTTTTTCCATCCCCTTTAGCGGTGCTTGAAATTAACCTTCCAAATCATCGTGGGCGGTGATTGACTGCCAAAGCCTTGAACCCAAAAAAATAATACTGAAAAATCAAGGAACTGACATGTGTGCGTCGAATACTCAAGCCTCTAAAAGGAGGAACCCATGACAGGAAACATCCTTAAAGTTACTGGCTATGCGATGGTTCTTTTCATGCTGATGCTTTTCTTCCAACCCTCCTTGCTCTGGGGAAGTGCCGATTTGAAGGTCCAGGTTTCAGTCAGGGTGGCCAACATCCGGTTCAAGCCGAGCCTTGACAGCGCGGTCATTGGCAAAGCGACTGATGGACAAGTTTTCAAGGTGATAGGGAGAGTCGGCGACTGGTATTCCATTGAACTCCCCCCCGATAGAGAAGGTGTGGTTTTGACCGGGTTTATCCATCAAAGCGTGGTCAAAGAAGTCGTGGAGGAAACCCCTCGTCCTGGCCCGAGCATCCAGCCTCAACCAGAGAAGGTGGGGAAAGAGGCGCCCGCCCAGAAGCAAGAGCAATTCTCCCCGCTGCCCTCTTCTCCCCCGGTCCACAGAGAAGAAGTTTCCTCACGATCGGCGTTGAGAAAAAAATTCTTCGTCCGGCTGGGCGGCGGATACGGCTCCAAATCTTACTCCTACGGCCACAGCTGGAATTTTAACCTCTATCACGAAGAGGGGCAAGTCACCGAGGATTACAGCATTGACGCTTCGGGATCGGCGTTTGACGCCGGAATCGGGTTTTATTTCTATAAGAACATGGCCATCGAAGTCTCATTTATTCCGGCCTCGGGGAAGACTAAGGGGATTTTCACCGCTTCCTTTCCGCATCCTCTCTACTTCGAGTCCCCGCGGGAGACAACCTGGGAGAATGCCAACCTGAAGTATTCGGCTTCAGAAATCAACCTCAACCTCCTGTTTAGCCAGCCTCTCTTTTCCAAGCTTAGCATCTATTTGACTGCGGGAGGAACCTATTTCTCTGGCATCAAGGTCGAAAACCTTAAGCTCATCAACTGGAACGAAAATGGATACCCTTATCTCGACGTGAGCGTAAGCCCCCAGTATTCGCTCTATTCCAAGGATACCTTCGGCTTCAATGCCGGCGGCGGATTCGATTTTTTCATTACCCCCGCCCTTGGCCTGAACCTTAACGTCAGATACTCGGATGGAACAGCGGAAATGGAAATGGAGGGAAATAAAGTCTCCATCAAGACAGGCGGGATAAGAGCGACCGGGGGGATCAAATTTGTTTTTTAATGGGTCAATCCGATGAGAACCTTGAGGAGGAAGACGATGAAAAAGGCGATTGGCTTAGCTCTATTTTTTCTCATGTTTCATCCTGGCTTCTCGGATTATGTGGGTAAGATGTTTGTCAGCTACGACCCTCTCGGGGGAGCAAAAATCAAGGCTCTGTCAGTGCAGACTGAAGACCTCTGGGCATTCATCTCCGGAGAAATGGCCAGAGGGAATCTGGTCTTTAAGACGAAGATGGAGGACTCTTTCGTCGAGGGGCTGGAGCATCGACGATACGTTCAGCATTACCAGGGCATCCAGGTTTTTGGCGGTGAAATCATCCAGCATTTTCTCTACAACAATCTGCTCCACATGAATGGTCATTATTATCGGATCGAAGAGGCTGACCTGTCGCCGGAGCTATCGAGGGAGGAGGCCGTTTCAGCCTTTCAGAAAATCGTCGGAGTAAACACCATTTTAGAAAAATCCGGGGATGTCAGGGAGATGATTTTTCCTTTACCGGATGGGAACTATCGGCTCGGCTACGAGGTCAAATTGAAAAAGGGCCCGGCCGAATACGAAATTGGCTATATCGATGGGGACACAGGAAAGGTCCTGGCTCGTGACACAACCCTTATTTTTGGACACCAGGCTATCGGCCCCATGGCGAATGTTGCTGGATATCGACAGCCGCTCTCGACGCGGCGGAGGCTCGAGAGTTACATCCAGAATCTTTTTGGCTTGCGCATGCCCTGGCTGGCGAGCGAACGAGAAGGTTTCTTCCCCGACCCGGCGAGAAACTCAAAAGGAGGGAGGATATCTGGAAACCCGGCCGATGCGGCTTCGATTAGCGCCCCCCAGCCAGCAACGGGCCTGGCTGCGTCGGGCAATGCCGAAATCGGGCTTGGTATCGACTACCACAGTTATCTTCGAAAACTCCCGACCTATAAAGAAAATAACGTCTTTTACCTTTATGATGAGCACGGAGTAAGACCGTACAACCAGGCCGTTTTCGATTATCGGATAGCTCTCTATATTCCCTCGGACAATGATAATTACTGGGATCGTGACGGAACCAATGTCAGCGCCCACGCCAACGTCGGCTTAGTGTACGATTTCTATTACCTCTATCTCGGTCGCAAGGGAATGGACAACAGGAACATGGACACGCTGATTGTGACCCACAACTCCCAGACCAGCGATAACGCCTCCTGGAACGGTATCAGTCTGAATTTCTACGTTTCCGGAAATCAGCAGGCCCAGTATGCGGCCGCCCTGGATGTCGTTGGCCACGAATTCTCCCATGGCGTTACGGATTATTCCTCTGACCTTATCTACGAATACCAGCCCGGTGCCCTCAACGAGTCTTTCTCCGACATCATGGGATGCGCCGCAGAATTCTTCTGGCATCCCCAGGGAACGGGACTCTATCGCGCCGAGTGGCTCATCGGCGAGGATGCCTTCCCGTACTATGATTTCGGCATCACCAGGGGTTATGTTCGAAGTCTCGAAGACCCCAACCGGTTCAGCCAGACTGGCTGGTATCTGGGACCAGACCCATGCCACCTATCTCAGTACTACAATGTCCCCTTTAATCTAGACCGGGGCGGAGTCCACATCAACTGCACCATCTATCCGCATGCTTTTTATCTTCTGGCCGCAGGAGGAACAAACCGGGTGTCCAGGATAAGCGTCTCGGGAATCGGGCTCGAAAAGGCCACGAAAATATTCTATCGGGCGTGGGTCTACTATCTCACGAAGACATCCATTTTTATCGATGCGGCTAATGCCATTCTCCAATCGGCCTATGATCTTTACGGGGGGTCGAGCAACGAATTCGCCCAGGCCAAGCAAGCGATGAGGGCCATCGGCTGGATAGTCAATTAGCTCCCTTGGCTCCTCACGGCCGATTCCGGAAAAGCTCGCTCTATAGCCAGAAAGCAGGGTCATGAAGGAATGACGAAGGAAGGCCGGCGGCTGTCCGCCCTCATGTTCACGGACATCGTCGGCTACTCCTCTCGTTCTCAGAAAAATGAAGCCCTTGCCCTTGAGCTCCTTGAGGAGCATTGACAAGTTCTTCGGCCTCTCTTCCAAAAGTACTCGGGAAAAGAAATCAGGACGATCGGAGACGCCTTCCTGTTTTCACCTCCATAAAAGCGGGGAGAGGGCAAGGGGGGAGAGGAATTGCCAAAATCGGGTTTTTATGGTATAAAAAG
>CAYUKK010000107.1:0-3251 GCA_964445305.1 uncultured Eubacteriales bacterium | reverse complement strand
GAACAACCTGTCCCTCTTCGTTCGCATAGACCCTGAACTCCTGCCCGGCTTTGATCAATCGGAGGTCATAAACAGGCTTCACCTCCTCGTAAAGAAGATAAATTCTTTTCGGGTCGAGACCGTAGTTGGAGAGAAGACTTGCAACGGTGTCGCCAGGGCGAAGGCGCTCTTTGTATTCGACGAGGGGTACGGCCGCGGGGACTTCCGCGGAGGGAAGGGGGATGGACACAGCGGCGAGTCGGACTTCCTTCTCATGAAGAAATGGCAAGGAAAGAATGATGAGCGCCGCGAAGAGGGCTCCGGCAATGGCGATAACGCCGATCTTGCGGCTGTTTTTTCTCTGGATTCTCATTCGGACTGCCGGGTTCCTCATTCTCGTCGGGTTTCTTTGGAGCGTTACCTGTCGGCCCGGGCCAGGGCAGCCAGGAAAGCCAGCCGGGCAATATCGGCCATGATTTCGGGGTTGATGCGGTAGATGGTATCCCTTGTCTGGTGATAATAAAGATGGGGGCCATTGGAGTGGAAAGAGAGGCAGGGTATGCCCTTGAGGAAGAAGGGTGCGTGGTCAGAGCCGCGGACACCGACAGCCCGGATGGGGGAAGTCTGTTTGAGAATTTTGACCGACTCGTCAGCTGCTTCGATAAGGGATTTGAGCTCAGAAAAATCGGCACTGTACCCGCAGCCAGCTCCATCCCCCGCGCCAACCATGTCGAAATTGAACATCGCATCCATCTTCTCGAGGCCCGGCAAGGGATGCTCGACAAAATAAGTCGAGCCTTGCAGCCCTTTTTCCTCGCCCCCGAAAAGAATGAAGATGACGGAGCGCTTGGGCTTGCGGCTTAGCTTGGCGAACGCCGCCGCGATTTCCATGACCACGGCACTTCCGCTGGCGTTATCGTCGGCGCCAGGAAAGAGGAGCCCGGCGTGCTGGCCGTTGTGGTCGAGATGCCCCCCGATGACGATAAACTCTTTCTTCAATCGCGCATCAGACCCCTCCACCCAGCCGACGACGTTATACCCGGTGGCCTCGGCAACATGGGTGGACTTGACACGTAACCGGATTTTGCCGGGCAGACCAAAAGAAAGGGGTTTTTTATAGGTGCTGAGGTCCTTTTTCAAATCGGCTGAGGTTACTCCCTTGGCCTTAAAAATCATGTCGGCGACTCGCTCTGTGATTAGAGCGGGAGTAAAGCCTTCTAGCCAGTCCCCGTTCGGGTTGGAAACCGATTCTGGATAAATGTAGATGATCCCCAGGGCACCCTTGTCTCGGGCCGTCCTCATGCGGTGCCGGTGTTCATCGTGGGGCTCGTAACGCTTGTCGGATGCATCCGGGGTTCCGCGGAAGCAGAGGACGAACTTCTGACGGACATCAACTCCTTCGTAATCATCATAGCCGAGCTCTGGAGCGCTGATTGCCCAGCCGGCAAAAACGAGCTCGCCGGTCCGCTCCCCACTGTCGCTAAAAAGAAGGGGGAGAAAATCCTTCTCCAGTTGGAGGGGAATTTCTTTGGGTGCACCCTGGTCGGACGCTTCGTTTTTTTCTTCGAGATAAAGGGTCATTTCAGCTTCCCTGACGAGGACGCAAGGGGAGGGGAATGCCTGAAGATAGCCGTTTTTCCCGTCGAAGGGCTTTAGACCCCAGGCTTTGAATTGTCCGGCTACCCATCTGGCTGCAGCGGTATAGCCCTTGTCGCCAGTCAGCCGGCCCGAGAATTGGGGTGAGGCCAGAGCTTTACAAACGGCATAGACACGCTCGGGTTGGATGGATTCGTAAGCTCTGGCGACGTTTCGGTCGAATTTCAATGGGCCGGCAGCAAGAGGCAGGGCCAGGAGGAGCAAAGCGTATTGAACCCTTAGCCTTTGAAGCCAAATCGAAGACTTGTTCATTCTTTTGCCTCCTTTCGTTTGCCCTGTCAGGGCAAAATAAATCTCAGCCCGGGGCCCCGTTCACGGGAAGTTTTCAAACACTCGAAACATTTAGAACCCGGCACGGTCAATACATTTTTTACTTACTTCTCCCCATCCCTTAAACTAACGATGCTTCTTTAGAACGAGAAGCTTAGGGCTTTTCCCTTGTCTCATCAACCCGGCGGATGGAAAGAATCGTCACCGTTTCGACCGGAGCGTCGGCGTAACCCTTGATGGTGGCCGTCCGAACGTTGGCGATGGCGTCGACCACCTCCAGGCCGGCGATGACCCGGCCAAAAACAGCATAGCCAAAGCCTTCGGGTGTATTGTTTCGATGATTCAGGAAGGCATTATCCACGTGGTTAATAAAAAACTGACACGTCGCGCTGTGGGGCTCCGGCAAACGAGCCATAGCGATCGTCCCCCGCTCATTCTTGAGACCGTTGGTGGCTTCGTTCTGGATGGGCGGATTGGACGGCTTTTCCTTGAAATCAGGTGTCAAACCACCCCCCTGGATCATGAAGCCTTTGATGACGCGGTGAAAAATCGTTCCGTCATAGAATTTCTCGTCGACGTAAGAAAGAAAGTTCTTGACGGTGATCGGCGCTTTGTCCTGGAAAAGCTCGAGGGTAATATCACCCTTGCTTGTTTTCATGATCACCTTTGGGTTGGCAGCCTGGACCGCGGATAGGCCGGAGAGCAAAAGGACGAGAGCGGCCGTCATGAGGGCGGTGAGTGTTTTGGCCATTTCCTCCTCCTCAAAATTTTTTAGAATCCAGAAAATATCAGAAATCGAAGTTCGATTCAAATCGGGCTCGACTCCTCGGATGGCTAACGTTTTGCTCCTTCCTTCGACGACTAAAGAATTGAGGAGAAAAGTTTTTTGTTCTAAAATGCCACTCCATCCCTTTGTTAAGGAGAGAAAGGATGAAAAAAGTCATTTGCCTATCCATGGCCGGATTTTTTTCTCTTGGCCTGCTGGCGCAAGCGCCGCCAGCATGGGGCCAGGGGCATTTTGAACTCGGGTTCCATTATTCCAAATGGAGCATCAACCTTCTCCGGTCTCTTATTGAGGGAGGCCTGAGCGATGCTCTGGAATCGGAGCTCAAGGACAAGTTCCTTTCTGATATCCAGGTTGATTACCCGACTCTCGAGGAATCCGCTTACAGCCAGGATGTTGCTTTTGATTCGAGTGGCAACAATTTTGGGTTCGAAATCCGGTGGTATCCAGGAGGAACAAACGGCTCCTTCAGCCTGGGACTGTCCATCGAGAAGACGACGATGAGAGTGGCTGTGCCAGAAATCAGCGCTTCCCTCAGCCTTCGCGATAGTCTCTCTGGCGA
>CAYUKK010000106.1:0-9862 GCA_964445305.1 uncultured Eubacteriales bacterium | reverse complement strand
ACCTGGGAGCAGCTCGACCGCATCCTGATGAGCCGCGGGCTGACCTTGAGGCTTTACCCGACGAGCTATCCCTCGTCCTCAGCCGGCGGATGGCTCGCCCAGGGAGGGGCGGGCATCGGCTCCTATGAATACGGCTGGTTCTCTGATAATGTCGTTCGAGCTCGCGTCGTTCTTCCCTCGGGCGAAGTGAAAGAGCTCGAGGGCGAGGGGATGGGGCTCATCGCCGATGCCGAAGGAACGACCGGAGTTATCAGCCAGCTCACGCTGCGTGTGCAAAAGAGGCATGAGCTGAGGGTCGTGGCCATAGCCTGCCCCGACGCCGACAGACTGACCGCCGTGTTCGAGGAATTTGTTCGCCGCGACCTGCCGCTCTGGTCGGTTGTTTTCATTAACCCGCGCATGGCCGAGCTCAAGAACAGGGCGCCGGTCCGAACCCATCATGGTCATCCCGCTGAGCATAAGGTCATTCTCCCCGCCGCCTATATCGCCACCCTGGCTTTCCGCGAGCCCGATCGGGAGAAAATCGAGCCATTCCTCCCCGAAATCCTCCACGCTTGCCAGGGCGAAATCCTGAGCCAGGAGATAGCTGACCACGAATGGAAGAACAGGTTCCGGCTCATGATTGTCAAGCGGCTCGGCCCTTCTCTTGTCCCCGCAGAAGTCGTCGTCCCGCTGGCGAAGCTCGGCGAGGTGATGGAGGAAATTGAAAACAAGGTTAACCAGCCAGTCGTCAAGGAGGGTGTTGTCATCCGGAAAGGCCGCCATGGCGCCCCGGAAGTGGTTATCCTCGGCTTTATCCCCAGCGATGAGCGCCGCTTTTCCTACAATTTCGTTTATGGCCTCGTCCTGACCATCATGAAGATTGCCACCCGGCATGGCGGCAGGCCCTATTCCACCGGGCTTTATTTTACCGGCCGAGCAGAGGAAATTCTGGGCCGGGAGCGGGCGGCTCGGATGAAAGAGTTCAAGAAGGAAGTGGACGGCGGCGGCATCCTCAACCCGGGAAAGGTGGTGAAACGGACGCTGGTCAGTCGGGCTCTCGAAGTGGCCAGCGTGCTGGAACCCATCGTCCGTCCCTTCGGGAACAACGTTACGACGCGAGTCGGCGAGCGACCGACCCAGTCCCGGCGCGGCATCCCGGCGGATGTCGCCTGGTATGCTTACGGCTGCTCGCAGTGCGGCTACTGCATCGATGAGTGTGACCAGTTTTACGGCCGCGGCTGGGAAAGCCAATCGCCGCGCGGCAAATGGTACTGGCTGCGTCAATACCTCGAGGGAAAGACGGAGTGGAATCCGTTCATGGTCGACACCTTTCTCGTCTGCACAACGTGCGAATTGTGCAACCTGCGTTGCTCGGCGGGTTTGCCGATTGAGTCGAGCTGGATGAAGCTCCGCGGTAAGCTCGTCGGCGAGGATGGACACATGACCTTCCCTCCTTTCGAAATGATGGCCGCAGCGACGAGGGCCGAGGGCAATATCTGGGCCGGGTACCGCAAGGACCGAACCGCCTGGTTTCCCGACGAGCTCAAAGCCAAGCATGGACCGGGGACGAAAAGCAAGAACGTCTACTTTGCCGGTTGCACCGCCTCCTATGTTGAGCACGATATCGGCGCTTCGTCCGTCACCCTTCTCAATGCTGCCGGTGTCGATTTTACTTATCTGGGCCATGCCGAAAATTGCTGCGGCACGCCCATGCTTGTCGCCGGCAAGTGGGATGTGTTCGAAGAGACGATGCGCAGGAACATCGCCGCCGTCAAGAGCGTGGGCGCTGATACGGTGATAAGCTCCTGTCCTGCCTGCGATATGATGTGGCGGCATGTCTACCCCGAATGGGCGGCGAAGCTTGGCCTGGATTATGGAATTACGGCCCGACATTACAGCGAACTCGTAGCCGAGAAGATCCGGCGGGGCGAGTTCCGGTTCACGGAATCCATTCCCCGGCGGGTCACCTGGCATGATTCCTGCCATATCGGCCGGGTTTCAGGGGTTTACGAGGAGCCACGGCAACTCCTCAAAGCTATTCCGGGCATCAATTTCGTGGAAATGCCCTTTCACCATGAGGAAGCCCATTGCTGCGGCAGCGTCCTGACGCTCATCAAGGATCCGCCAGTCGCCCACGATATCGGGAAGATGCGACTCGACGAAGCCGTGGCAGTGGGTGCCGACACGGTCGTGGCTCTCTGTCCCTGCTGTGAGTTCCAGTTCCGCGTCGCCAGGGAAAAGAGAGGCGCTTCGGTTGAGGTGCGGGATTTGGCCTCTTTTGCCTGCGAGGCGCTGGGCAAAAATTTTGCTGACCCGAGCCTGGAGGTCAGCCGGCAGTGGAAGGTCTTCGAGGGGATGATTGCCCTCATGACCGCCCGAGGGTTTGCCGAGTTGATGGACACGATGTGGCCGGAGCTTCTGGGGGCCATGCCGCTCGGGATGGGCAGAATGATGGAAGGAATTGGACGGCTGGGGCCGATGGGTGGTTTCCTGTTCAAGCTTATGAAGCCAGCCTTTCCCATCCTTTTTCCCCGGCTCTTACCTCGGATGATGCCCAAGGTCATGCCCGTGATGCTCGAGCGAATCGGGAAGATGATTCCGATGCCGGATTACATGAGGGAACAGATGCCCGAGCTCATGCCGAAGGTTATGGATAACCTCATGCCCAAAATGCTGCCCGAGGTCGTTCCTCTTGTCGTTCCGAAGATGATAGCTTACCTTCGTCGAGCACCTCGAGCCTGAGTCCTCAGGCTCCCGCTATTCGCTTTTGTAAACAAATACGGACTTGCCAACGCGGAGTCTATCTCCAACCGTGAGCTGAGCCTCGGTGATGGGCCGATCATTGATGTAAGTGGGGTTGGTGGCGCTTAAGTTCTTGACCTTAATGGTCTTCCCGTCAGAAGATGGCTCAACAATGGCGTGTTCCCTTGAGACGATATCCTCCGCCAGAACGATTTTGCACTTGGCTGGGTCTCGACCAATGCACAGGCCGCCCTTCCCAATCTCAAATCGATTGCCGGCCAGTGGACCTTCTTGTCCCACCAGGAACCCGAAATTCGCTTTTTTCGGCGCCGCGGCCAGGCTCTTCCTCACGAAAATTATCACGAGAATCAGAAGGGCTACTGCAGCAACGGCGATGACCGCCGTCAGCAACCAGGACGGAATGGCCAAGCCTCGGCCTGTCTCACCCTTGGCGATTCGCTCGTTGCACTCGAGGATGTATTTTTGGGCAGTCGGATGGCGGGGATAGAATTCTTCAACTCGCTTGAATTCGGCGAGAGCCTTCACGTATTTTCCATCCCAGAAAAGCTCGAGGGCTCTCCGGTAGATTTGGTCGGTCAAACCGGATTGCGGGGTAAAGCCAGCCTGGTTGACAAAGACCTTGGCCTGGTTGATCGGCACGAACATCCCGTAGCTGCCACCCTCCCGATGCGCTGTCCGGCCCGCCATCCAGCTCGCGATGCCGATCACCTCGCCGTCGGTATTGACCGCCGGCCCGCCGCTGTTTCCTCCCGAAATCGTCGCATCCGTCTGAATGACCGGGCTTCCGGTGACGTCTGTTCTCAAGGCGCTGACGATCCCTTTGCTGACGGTCGGAATCAGGAGGCTGACCACGCTTAAGGCGCGTCCCGAGGTCAGATCCTGAACGATGCCCGGATACCCAATAACCAGAAGCTCGTGGCCTTCTTTGACGGCATCCGAATTTCCCAGCGGAATCGTGGGAAAATTCTTTCCCGGAATCTTGATGATGGCCACATCCTTCCCTTTCTTGAATTCGCTGACCACCAGGACATCGGCCTTATAAGCGCTCCAGTTTCCGGTGCGGACATAAATCTCTTTTGTCAAATCAACAACCTGGGCCCCCTCTTTGATGATTTTCTGGAAAAGGTTCTGGAGCTCTTTCTCGTCGGGCATCCGTCCAGCCTGCTGGACGAAAGACGGAATGATGTAGTCTCTGAGGAACGCTTGGAGGATGAGCATCGTTCCCTCTTGCGGGTAGTCCTGGACGCAGTGTCCCGCGGTCAGGATATAGCCATCGGGATGAATGATGAACCCGGACGCGCCGTTGCCTTCCTCAAACGGTCCCGCCTGAACCTTTCCGAAAAACGGTTCGAAGAAGGGCTGGCCGGGATCCCGGGTCGAGCCGAATTGCTGACCTTTGTAAAAGACGAATCCCTTGTAAAAATATTCGATAAAGACGACGGCTGGCGTAGCCAGCTCAATCATCTGCTGCTGACTCAAGGGTCGAGTCTGGGCGAGGCCGGGAGTGCCAAGCCAGCCCGATAAAATGGCCAGCGATACGAGAAATTTTTTCGTTTTGCTGAGTTGTCTCATGGCTTCCTCCCTCAAATTCCCAAATCATCTCAAAAGACATGGCACTTAAAAACATAGCTTCTTTCGCCGATCTTGAGTGTATCGCCATCGGCGATCACCCTTTTGGCTACTTTCCTGCCGTTGACAAATGTCCCGTTGGCGCTATCGAGGTCGGTGATCGTGTACTTGCCTTTTTCGAAATGGATGCTGCAATGACGGCTGGAGACGAATTCATCGTCCAGCTGGACGTCGCATTCGACCGAGCTTCCGACAATTGTCTTGTCTTTGATGACCTGATAAATGGTTGCTCGCACGGGCTCGTCAAGCGCCACCAGCCAGGCGACCGCCTTTACCTCAGCTGGTCTTTCTTTCAGAATTTTCGTCTTCTTCACAGCCAGCTCTTTTTCTTTCTCTTTCTCCAGGGCCACTTCTTCCTTTACCGTCTTCTTCAATTCCCGGGGCACGCTCTCGCTTACCGTCTTCTTCGAGTCGGCTGATACTGCTTGGCCGCCTTCTCCGCAGTAGGGACAGATCTTCCAGGACGGGTCCATCGGATGGCCTTTGGAACAAGTTCTTAAAGTCTTCCCCTTGTCACTCATTCTTGCCTCCTTTTTTCCTCCTCTTTTTTGATTTTATCTCTAAGCTCCTGAGCAGCCTTGTTTTTCCTGTCGATGCTGAGAACAGACTGAGCCAGGGCTGCTGCTTTGTCCATTTCCCCGGTTTGGAAATACATTTCTCCCTGGACGAGGAGCTTATCGACTTTTTTTGCCCAATCGCGCTTTTGATAAGCGATACCCATAAAAAAGCCCGCCATAAGCAAGGTCAGAACGCAGAAGGTTGACCAAAAAATTTTGCCTGCTCTGGCCCACGAGCGGCCCTTTCCAGCTTTTTCCCCTGGTTGAATGACCTCCTCTTCGGTCTTTTTCTCTTCTCGAACGCCGACATAGCCCAGGACGACAGTGATGTTATCTTCGCCGCCCCTTTGGTTGGCTAGCTCAATAAGCCGGTCGCAGGCTCGCTGAGGATGCGGATGAGAGTTTACCGTCTCGAGAATATCTTTTTCGCTGACATGCTTCGTTAACCCATCGGTACAAAAGAGGTATTGTTCACCCTCTTTGACTTCCCTGACCAAAATTTGCGGCTCGACATTCGGATCAATGCCGATTGCTTGGGTGATGACATTATCCTGGGGATGACCGATTGCTTCTTCCTTAGAAAGAATCCCGTGCCTGACCTGTTCCGCCACCCAGGAGTGATCCTTGGTCAGTTGTTCGACCTTTCCCTCGGCTAAGACATAGCAGCGGCTGTCGCCGACATGAGCCACCCAGAGCGTTTTGTCTTTGATAAAGCCAAAAGTCAGGGTGCTTCCCATCTGAGCCGGACTCTTGCCCTTTCGGGAGAGGAGGAAGAGTTCCTGGTTGATATCCCTTATCACATTCTTGAGGATGAGGGCGAGGTCAGGAAGCATTCCGTATTTTTCTCTGTATCCACCCCGGACAAAAGCCGTGTTGAGCTTTTCGACGACAAAGCTGCTGGCCACATCTCCAGCCTGATGGCCGCCCATCCCATCCGCTACCCCGAGCACAGCGGAGAACTCCGATGAATCTTCAGAACCAGGATAGGGAGTGAATACGCAATAGCTGTCCTCGTTGATTTCGCGGACTCGTCCCCGGCTCGTGCCAAAACCCACGGCCACTCTCATTCTTTCGACTCCCATGGGCCTAAAAGCTGGTGATTTTCCACACACCGTTTATTTTTTTTAGCTGCCAGCTGGCAACCGAGGATTGGGTCGTTGCCTCCTCGCTCCCGACCGGCGAGTAGGTGATCGTGCTGACCAAGGAAACGCGGGCCTCAACTCCAAATATCTGGACCTTGATTTTGGAAAAAATCACCTTGAGGACTTTATTTTGGGCGAAAAAGGCCTGAGCATCCTGAAGGATTTGTTGTTGGAGTTCGGCAGCAATATCTTGAAGGAGAAGGGCTATGTTTTCCGTCTCCATGGCCCTTTTCTGGCGTTCGATAATATTCTGGATGCTGACGTATTCGGGATCCTCGGGGAGGCTTTCTTTCTTCTCGGCCGGAGCACCAGAGACAGAACCAGTGGGGACGGAGACTTGAGCTTTGGCCAGGCTTAAAAGATTCAGGCCCTGAGTGTGTTTTGGACTAATGGCCAAAATTTTTTCACATTCCTTCAAGCAATCCTGGTAACGCCCCTCTTGGAGAGCTTTCTGGGCGGCGTTGAGGTATTGAGCGACTTTAGGTTTTGCGCCTTCCGATTTCTGGATGAGGCTCCGGGCTCTGCTTTCATCGGCATTCCATCTCAGGATTTCTCCGCATTGCTCGATGCAAAGGTCAAAAGCTCCGACGTCGAAGTATTCTTGAGCTCGGGATAGCATTTCCTGAACCTCGGCCGGCCCGGGCGGGGTATCAAGCTTGAGGGATGGCGTTTGTTCGGGAGGAACTGAGGGTGGGGTCTTGAGGATTGTGGAAGAAGCCTCGCTCGAACCCATTGGGGGAGCAAAAGGAGGAGGGGGTTTCTTGCCACCGGAAAGAAGGACAAGCGCCAGAACCACGCCAGCCAGAGAGCCGACGCCGAGAAGGAGCCATTTTTTTTGTCGCCTGAAAAACGTGCGTGCACGTTGCCATGTTTCTTTTGCCGCGAGCGCGGATGGAACCTGAAAAGGCTGCTCTTTTCCTCTTTCTGCCGCCGACGATCGGGCAATGGAAGTCTCTTCGACGATGGTCTTGGGCACGGCCTCAGGCCTCAGAACGGGGAGCTCCCTCGAGCAGTGGGGGCAGACCTGATAGATAGCGTCGAAGACCTCAAGACAATAAGGGCATTGACGTCGGACGACCAAGCCGCATTCCGGACAACGCAAAGATTCTTCCTTGAGGGATGCCCCGCAGGAAGGGCAATAGAGGAATCTTAGCGGCTCCTTATCATGCTCTTCTCTTCCTTCCTCTCCTTCCTCCTCCGGCACAGCAATCCTGTCGAGAGCTTTGTAAAGTTCATCCGCATCGCCATACCGGGAGCTGGGCTCTTTTTCCAGAGACTTGAGAATGACTTTCTCCAAATCGGCGTCAATCCGGGGATTCAAGCTGGAGGGCGGCGCAGGTTCTTCTTGAATGTGCTTCAGTGCGATTCCCAGTGAGTCCTCGCCGGTAAACGGGACCTTTCCGCAGGCCATCTCGTAGAGGACGATTCCCAGAGAGTAGAGGTCAGATGGAGGGCCCACTTGAAGGCCCTTGGCCTGCTCTGGGGACATATACTCAGGCGTGCCCAAGCGGATGCCCGAGCGCGTCTTGCAGGTTTGGTCGGCAGCGCGAGCTATTCCAAAATCCATCACCTTGACCTCGCCATAGCTGTCAATCATGACATTTTCCGGCTTGATGTCTCGGTGGATGATGCCGGCTTTATGGGCGGCGGAAAGGGCCGATGTTACCCCCATGGCCACTTTCTTGATGAACGAGGTCGGCAACGGTGCCCGAGAAGCGATGATCTTGGCCAGGCTTTCCCCTTCGATATATTCCATGACGATGAAATAGGCCCCTTTGAGCTCTTCCAAATCGTAGATGTGGACGATATTCTTATGGTTCAACCGGGCGAGAATCCTGGCTTCTCTCTCGAACCTCTCCCGGAATTCCTGGGAAAGAGCCATCTGCGTGGGCAACATCTTGAGAGCCACAGTCCGGTTGAGGGAAATTTGAATGGCCTTGTAGACAACCCCCATCCCGCCTCTTCCAATTTCCCCTATGATCTTGAACCTGCCTATGGTTTTTCCCGTCACAGACATGTTTTTATATCATCCGACGGTTTATTTTTGCAGGTTTCTGTTCAGAAGGGAGTAGAACTTTTCAATATTTTTCTTGCTCCCCCCGTAATCGACGAATTGTTTGGGCTGAACGGCCTCACAGAGAACTTGAACCTTTCCTCCCTGCCTCTTGATCGTCACATTCATTTGGGGTGCCGCGACCTGGGTGAAGATGTTTCTTTTGCCTTCGGCGAAGATGCTCCCCGTCCACTCGCTATAGGCAGGTAAGCCAATTTTCTCTTTTTTAGAGTCTTTGACTTCGAAGCCCATTTCTTCGAGGGATTGGATGGCCGCATTCCAAACAGTCTCGAAGGGCATATCTCGGTAATGGACGGCTGCTTGTTTCCTGACCTGGAAGGAAGCGCAATTCGGAAATACGAGGAGAGTCAGGAGAGCCAAGCCTCCCACCAGCGCCTCTTTTCTCACACCAGCTCCTTAACCGTTTAGGATATTCATGGCCATCTGTCTTGTCAAGAAAATTGTCAGAGTCACTTAGCGGATTTTGGCCATTCAAAGAGCGAGGGGTTGAGCTCATAATGACGGAGGGCGGCGGCCACCTCGGGAGAGATTTTTTCCAGCCATCGTCCGAGGCTCAACCTCTTTTCTGGAGCAATCTCGACCATGGAAACGACTTGAACAGAGATGGTGGTTTTTTCAAATCGACGACGGTATTCAGTTGGGAAAAGGACGTCAACCATCCGGGAATTCGGGTTGAGGATGGCCAGCGGCTTTGTCCCGGCCTCCTCAAACGCCTTTTCCCACAGGGGAAGGGAATAGCCATAGTGCGTGCAGTTGAGGCTAACAAAGAAAGGTGGCGGGGGAGAAGCCATTTTCTGGAGGGCCTCGTCAACGCAAGCGGCAATGAGCATCCCGGTCTCCTCGCCGGTGTGATCACGCTCAATGTAATTTTCCAGCTCGGGGCAGCTCTGGAGAAGAAGCCGGTCTTCGCCAAAACCCTGGGCCATGAGCATCTTTTTGTGCGTTGCTTCTGAAACGGTGGTCGGCGTGCCAAATAGAATGGCCTTGGCCTCAGGGTGAGTTCGCAGGCTTTCAGCGATCATGCTAACTCCCGCCTCGACGATGCCGGTGACGGGAATTTTTGTTTTCTTGGCCAAGGGCGTATCAGGGTAGAGGACAGACAGTGTGTTGCAGCCGATGAGGATGACGTCGGGCAAGAACTTTTTTTCTAAGCTCTCGAGCGCACTCGTAAGAACGTCGATTTTTTCCTGGCGCGTCTTCAGGCTGTTATACCCCCCCTCCAGAGAGAAAAGAGCGTTGAAGAAGACAAACCGGGCGCTCCTGAAGACCCGCTCTTCCTTCATCCGACGGACAGCTTCAGCCATGACCGAAAGACCGCCCAGCCCAGAATCCGTGACGGCGATGGTCACGTTCTCTTTGTGAAAAAATTCTTTCAAGTTGGGCGCTCGATGGGCCAGAAGTGGCGGACTTCCCCGCTGCTTTAAGATCAAAATCTCCGGGTTGATGACGTTGATTTGCTCCTGGACTTTGCGGTTGCTCAAGGGCAACCAGTCGAGAGGGGTTTTGTACCGGTAGATAATCTTGTATCGTTGTTTCTCGAGATAAAAGTGCCTGAAAATCTCGGTGCCGCCAGATTTAGGCAGATAGCGTTGGGTAAATTCCTTGGTCAGGATGATGTAGTCGGGCCTGGAAGGAAGCTTGTTCAGGTCCATGAACGGGCTTTCCATGTTGTAGTACTTGGAGCCATAAACGCGCGGACCGTAGGTTTTCCAGAC
>CAYUKK010000105.1:0-3276 GCA_964445305.1 uncultured Eubacteriales bacterium | reverse complement strand
TGGCCTTGATGATCTCGCGAGGCTTCATCCTCCTTCTCCCTCCTTTTTATTCTTTCCTGGCCGGAAAAAAGACCATTCGCTTCCCGGCCCTCTTCAGCTCCACTCGGCCCGCTTCTTTCTTTCCCTCGGGCGAGCTTTCTTGTGGTCGAAACGCGGGCTCATTTCTCATGAACAAAACTGACCTCCCGCCATTGGCCCGACCGCTCGAGGCGGATTGTCTTGAGCTCAAAAGGCTGGAAGGTAAGAAGAATTTCTTTCGCCGGATGACGAAGCTTGATACGAGCGACGGTTTTTTCGCCAGTCGTTTCATGGAAACGGAGAACAAGAGCCCTTCGATCCATGGACAACTTGGCCGCCGTCAAACGGATGCTCATCGGCTCAAGGGAAAAGAGCTCGACTTTATCCTGACGCCGGGCCCGAGCAAAGGGAAGATGGGCGAGGGCAAAAGGCGGGGCATTCAACCAATCAGCCAGAGAAGCCAGAGAGCGCAAGACCGGTTGAACCTCGCCGGCTGTGACGAGCAAACGAAACTCGTGAATTCCCAGGTCCATGTACTTTCGAGCCGGCGAGCTCGAGAGAGGAAAACCGCGTTCATGGCAGTAAGCGGCGCTGCGAAGCAACGAAACCCGGAGCTCCCCTCGAGAAAAGTCGAGGCCATGCTGGCCGCTGCCGATAACTGCCAGGGCCATTTCCCGACCGCCCATTTGGCCACGAACCATTGCCCACCTACCAAAAACGTGCTCCTCGCCGTCAGCAGGCCGGGCCATGGCACCGCCGGGAACTTCGACGAGAAGAGATGGGGAAAAAAGAGCTGTCGGCACAGCCAGCTTGAGCATCCGGCGCTCCTCGTTCCAGTGAATGCGAAGCTTGAACTCAAGGACAGGCCAATCGGGGTAGAAGACGGTGTGGAAGATGATCTTGCTCGGGCCGTTACTGAGGACAGACTCGATAATCGTCCGGATGGGACCATGAGCGATGGTGCGGAGACTTTGAGCGACCAGCCTGAAACGACCTTCAACATCCCGGTATCTCCAGCAGCCTGTTCCCCACGAGTCGCCGGTATCTTTGACGGCGAGCGGCTCGAAAAGGAGGCCGCGGAGAAGAGACCGGCCAGCGCCAGCATCGAGCCAGTTGATAAGTCCACTATTCTTATCGAATCTATATTTTAAATAAGATTTGGCTTCCTCTGGCGCCGGGCTCCCCTTTCCTTCCTCCCCTTCTCTTTCATCTTCTCTTCTCTCTTCCTTCCTTTCTTCTTTGGTTCCCTCTTGGTCTTCCTCTTTCATCTCGGGCTCGGCAACCGCTATAAAAAAAGATGCGCCCACCCCAGGAAGCTCGGCGCGGAAACAAAGCTTTCGTCGCCAATCATTGAAAGGAAGTATCGCTTCGGGCTGCTCTTCCTGGGAGCGGACTTCGTTTCCCTCAAGGTCATAGAGACGGAGCCGCCACTTCCCTGCGGGCAGCGGACGATAATCAGCCATGCACTCAAGCTCTATAGGCACACAGGTTAAAGAAGGGTTGGCGTTGAAGACAACGATGGGCGAAGCTCGTTCTGGGCAAAAAGTCGTCTTCCCGGATCCACCGGCCATGGCTGCCGCCGCCCCGAGTCGCAGCCTCCTCGTCATCGCCTCGACAGCCCCGTAGAAATCGAGGGCATCTTTTTCGGCTGGCTCAATGCATGTCCCGGTCAAAATATCATGAAAATCGTTGAGGAGGTGAAACCGCCATGCCTCCTCCAGCTCTTCGGCCGGATATGGCTGTCCGCCGAGCCACCACGAGGCCGCCCGTAGAGTTTCTGCCTGAACGAGCCCACCGAGGCTCTGTTCGGCTCGACGCTTAACCCGGGATAAAGAGCTGTAGCAGCCGGTAAAAACCCGTTGCAAATCGCCGCGGAAAACAGGCGCTCGCTGGCCTTCCTCGCGCAGCGCCTCGTAGAGCTTATCGGGGGTGCTGTGGACAAGGTCGACGCGTTTCTCCTCCTTTTCGAAGGCCTCGATTCTTTCGATATCCTCGCGGGTGGCGCCGCCGCCGTGGTTTCCCAAGCCCCAGAATACTGGCACATCCCGGTTGAGCTTCAAAGCCAGGTTTCGGGCTTCTTTCAGCCGGTTATGGATGTTATCCCTTTCGGTATGATAGAGACCCACGCTGATACGCAAGGCAAGAACCTCAGAGCCATCAACTCCCTGCCAGCGATAAAGGTCGGCCGGCAGGCTGAGCTCATCGGGCTGCGGACGCATGTGGATGTACATCCTGTAGCCCGCCAGCCGGAGTAGCTGGGGCAAGCCGCCACTATGCCCGAAAGAATCAAAGTTATAGGCCACTTTCGGCCGGGCGCGGAATTTCTCCCAAAAGTAGCGCCGCCCGACGAGGATGTGGCGGACGAGGGACTCGAGCCCCGGCAAGTTAACGTCGGGCTGAAGATACCAGCCCCCGCTGACCGCCCAGCGGCCTTCCCTCACCAGCCGCTGGATCTCCCGGAAAAGCGCCGGCTCGTACAGCTCCACCCACTCGTAGAGGAGCGCCTCGTTATGGTTGAAGATGACCCGGGGGTGCTCCCGGAGAATGGCCACGGCCTGGCCGAAAGTGGCCACGGCCTCGGCCGCGCCCTCCTCCCATTGCCACTGCCAGACAGGGTCGAGATGAGCGTTTAAAATAAGGTGGAGCCGCGGCTTCTTTCTTCTCACAGCTCAGACTTCCTCCTTCGAGGGAAGGTTCTTGTACCAGGTAAAATAGAGAACGAGAGAGAGCGCTAAGGCAACAGCCAGCCAGAGGGAAAAAGCTCGCCATCGCCGGAGGAACATATAGAAAGGAACGAGAGCCAGCGAAAACTGGAAGACGGCGGTCAAAAGGCCATTGCCGGCATCGATAGCTGGAATCGGGTCTCTTGGCGGGACTAAGCCGCGCCTCGCCGCCTCCCTTCGAACCGGGCCCCAGAACCCGAACGGCCGCACGCGAGCGTAGAAACGGACGAGAACATCCATCTCAGTCGGCCGACTCAGGGAGGCGACGACGAGCGTTGTGGCCAGACATAATCCTGTATCCAGAGCAAGGGAAGACGCTGCCGCCAAACCACTGACCATCAACTTCCGCGCCACTACAAACACGGCGGAAAGGCCCATGCTCCAGACGAAGGCGCGGGCGCTGAAGCGCCACCAGTGCCAGCGGAGCGTCGCCGGGACAAGGATTACCGTCACCCAGATGAAGATCATCGTCTCCCAGGCCGTCACGATGTGGGAAAAAGAAAGGCTAAAAACAAACCCCAGTCCAAGCGCGGCG
>CAYUKK010000104.1:0-10966 GCA_964445305.1 uncultured Eubacteriales bacterium | reverse complement strand
ATAGGATACCATGGTCCGACCCCTTATTCTTATTTTGGTGGGGGTGGTCTCAACGCCACAGGAGGCGGCGTTGAACCTCGAGAAGAGGCTCTACTCCCTCCGTTCGCTCGAGGCCGATTTCGAACAGTTCTACTATTCCGCCTCCATCTCGACTCCCCTTCAGGAAAAAGGAAAGCTCTTTTTCCAGAAGCCAGACTCTATGCGCTGGGAGTACAAAGAACCAGAAAAGTACGTCTACCTCTACCGGGAAGGTCTGTCCCTGGCCTATTTCCCCGAGGATAACCAGCTCTTCCGCTACACGCTGAGCCCGGAAGAGAAGGATTCCGACCTCTTCCGGCTTCTCCTCGGCAAAGGGAAGCTCGAAGATGTCTATTTTATCGAGCCGGCTTCCTTTCCTTCCGAGAGGCATAACCCTGTGCAGATCAAGCTCATCCCCAAGCGGGAAGGAGCTTTTAGCTATCTTCTTCTCGAGGTTGACGAGAGAACCTGGTTTCTCCAAAAGCTTATCCTTTTCGATGGGGCAGGGAATAAGCAGGAGTTCAGGTTCAGCCGGGTCAAACTCAACCCCAAACTCCAGCCCAGCCTTTTCGAGCTTGAAGTTCCCCCTGATTGCGAGGTCATCGAAGATGCCCCGCCGGTTAAGCGCCTTTGAACCATTTTTCTCCTCCCCCGTATAAAACCTTGAGGACAGGTTGTCCTCGATGAAGGACGAGCCCGAAAAAGAGCTTATCCAGCGCACCCTTCGGGGCGAAAAGAATGCCTTTGAAGCCCTCGTCTGTCAATACGAAAGACCCCTGATGAACTACATCGGCCGGATGGTTCAGGACCGAGAGCTCGCTCTCGATTTTACGCAAGAGGTCTTTCTTCGGGCTTATGCCTCTCTCCACTCTTTCGAGCCCCAGTACAAGTTCAGCACCTGGCTCTTTCGCATCGCCTCCAACCTGGTCATCGACCATTGGCGGAAAAAGAAAATCCCCGCCCTTTCTCTGAGCGAACCTCTCGAAGATAGTAATTTGAATCTGGATGTTCCTGACGAAAGGCCATCCCCCCTCCGCCAATTCGAGGTCGCCGAGCTCGGACGGAGGATCGAAAAAGCACTCGAAAAACTGCCCGGAGCATTGCGCGAGCTCTTCGTCTGGCGCCACATTAACGGGCTTAGCTATGAGGAGATGGCCGAAATCAAGGGCCTGCCGGTAGGGACAGTCAAAAACCGCGTTTACCAGGCCAAGGAAGCGATCCGTCGGCTCCTGGAGGAAAGCCCATGAACTGCCTGAAAATCGGGGAAATCTATGACTACCTGGAGGGAAACCTTCCTCCAGCTCAACAGGCTGAACTCGAACGTCACCTCTCCGCCTGCCCCCGATGCGAGGAGGCTGTGGTAGCCAGGCGCCTCATCGAGCAAGCCGCCTCCACCCTCCCTGACCTCGAACTCCCGCCCGACTTTTCCCGACGGGTCATGGCCACAATCCTCCATCAGGAGGGCCCCCTTCCGCGCTGGTTCGCCGCGCTTGTCGTCGGGCTTTCCTCCCTCGGCCTCGTCTGTTTCTTGCTCGCCATCTCAGGCGGCGGGGCGGGTTTAACCTTCGTTTCAGGCTTCCTCCGCTTTTTCCTCGCTTATTTCCAGAATGCGACTGTTTTTCTGGCCAAGGTTATGATTCTTCTTTCTTCGGCCGGAAAAACCCTCCGGCTCATCCTCAGCGCTATGGCCAAATGCTTCTCCCTTCTCCATAACCTCATCAGCCCCGAAGTCCAGGCGATCATCCTCATTTCAGCCGTGGCGCTCTTCATAACCCTCTATTTTGGGCTAAAAAAGAAGCTCCTCTCGGGAGAAAAGACATGAAGAAAAAAGCTGTCGGGGTTTTACTTAGCTTATTCCTTTGCGGCCTCGTATCTCCCCTGCGGGGTCTGGAGAACATAAGTGTTAATCAAGCGGTTTACGTCGCCAAGGATGAGGTTCAGGAAAATATCGTCGCCTTTGGCGGAAATATCACCATCGACGGTCGGGTCAAAGAGAGCGTCGTTGCCTTTGGCGGGGCCATCGTCGTCAACGGAGAGGTCGGCGATACGGTCGTCGGCATCGGCTCGACGATCTCGCTCCGCTCGACCGCCGTCATCAGGGGCGACCTTATCTGCCTGGGCGGTGTCCTCAACAAAGAACCGGGTGCCCTGATCCAGGGAGATACGGTTTATTTTAGATCAACGGAGATCTTCTCCCGATTTTTCCGCGGCGGCCTCCTCTCTTTCCCCTTCCTCCCCGTCCTCCTCATCCTCAAAGTGATGACCATGTTCATCTGGCTTCTCCTCGCCATTGCCGTGATCGCCATTTTCCCCCGTCAAATCACTTTTGCTTCGGCCCAGATTCGAAGCTCCTTCTGGCCAACGGTGGGCACGGGGGCTCTCGCGCTCATCGTTTTCGTCACCCTTGTCCTCTTCTCCGCTCTGTTTTCCTTCCTCCTCGTCGGCATCCCCTTCTTGCTCTTCTTCATCGCCGTTGGGCTCATCATCAAGATCTTCGGCCAAATCACCCTTTTCCATTTCTTCGGCGAGAGCCTTGGCCGGGCCTTCAGCAGCCGGACGGTCGCGCCGTGGGTTGCCGTCCTCCTCGGCCTCCTCATCGTCAGCTTGATTACCCTCATCCCCCTCCTTGGCCTCCTCATCTCCTTCTTCTTGACCCTTCTCAGCTGGGGAGTCGTCATCCGCACAAAATTCGGCACGACCGATAACTGGTTCAGGAAGAAAGCGTAGAATCGGAAAAAGAAGGCTCAGAGCTCGAGGATTTCCCTTTCCTTGGCCTCGGCCATCTCCTCGATTTTCTTGGTGTACTCGTCCATGATTTTCTGGAGCTGCTCCAGGCCGTTGAACTTGTCGTCCTCCGTGATTTTCTTTTCTTCCTCGAGCTTCTCAATCTGTTCCTTGCTCTCTCGACGCATGTTCCGCAGCGCCGTTTTCTCCTCCTCGAGCATCTTCCGGATGCGCTTGGCCATTTCTCGACGGCGCTCCTCATCCAGAGGGGGGATGGGAACCTTGAGCGTCTTCCCGTCGTTGATCGGGTTGAAACCGAGGTCGGCCGACCGGATGGCCTTGTCGATGGTGTCGAGCAGGCTGGGATCCCATGGTTGAATGGTCACCAAGGTCGGGTCGGGAACACCCAGGGTAGCCACCTGGTTAATGGGCATCAACGTGCCGTAGTAGTCGACCTTGATGTCTTCGAAGAGGTTGATGTTGGCCCGTCCCGTCCGCAGCTTGCTCAAATCCTTGCGGAAGTGCTCGAGGGAGACCTTCATCCTTTTTTCCAATTCTTTCAGGACCTCTCTGATCATGGCTCATCCTCTCCTCATCAGGATGCAAGAGGATTTTCAGCGAACCGAGGTGCCCACTTTTTCGCCCAGGACAGCTCGCTTGATATTGCCTTTTTTGTTCAGGTTGAAAACGATGATGGGCAAGTTGTTATCCTTGCACAGGGAGATAGCCGTCGAATCCATGACTTTAAGCCCTCTGCGGATGACCTCCAGGTAGCTAATCTCCTTGTAGAGGCGGGCCTTCTTATCGACGAGCGGGTCGGCACTGTAGACGCCGTCAACTTTCGTCGCCTTCATGATGACCTGGGCTTTGATTTCGAGGGCGCGGAGCGCGGCGGCCGTATCAGTCGTGAAATAGGGGCTGCCGATACCGGCGCTAAAGACGACGACCCTTCCCTTCTCCAAATGGCGGATAACGCGGCGACGGATGAACGGCTCAGCCAAGGCTTTGATCTCGACAGCCGAGACATGGCGGCACATCAGGCCCTCCTTTTCGAGGGCCTCCTGAAGGGCAATGCCATTTATCACCGTCGCCAGCAACCCCATCTGGTCGGCGGCGGCGCGGTCCATTCCCGCCTCCGTTCCCCGAATCCCGCGGAAGATGTTGCCACCACCAATCATGATTGCTACCTGAACACCCAGATCGTGGACTTCCTTGACTTCCCGGGCGATCGAGCGGGCCCTTTCGAAATCGATTCCGTAAGCGAGCTTCCCCAGCAACGATTCCCCCGACAGCTTGAGGAGAATCCTCTGATAAGCCGCTCCCTGGCCCGTCATGGCTGGTTTATCAATCTTTGCCCAGTTCAAACCGGGCAAACCTTCTGACCCTGATGTTTTCCCCGATCTTGGCGATGTGGGAGGCGATGAGCTGCTGGACGCTCATCTTATCGTCTTTAATGTAAGGCTGATGGAGGAGACAGACTTCCTCGTAAAACTTCTTCAGCTTCCCCTCGACAATCTTCTCGATGATTTCAGGCGGCTTCTTCATGTCCTTGAGCTGGGCGCGGATGATCTCTTTTTCCTGCTCAAGCTCGGCCGCCGGAATTTCCTCCGGGGAGATATACCTGGGGTTGGCCGCGGCAATCTGCATGGCAATGTTCTTGACCAGCTCCTTGAATTCTTCGTTGCGGGCGACAAAGTCCGACTCGCAGTTGACCTCGACCAGCACCCCCAGTTTGCCCTCGAGGTGGATATAAGATTGGACGAGGCCCTGGCTCGTTTCCCGGGTCATCTTCTCTTTGGCCCGGGCATACCCTTTCTTCCTCAGGATGGCGATGGCCCGGTCCATGTCTCCCTGGCTCTCTTCCAGAGCAGCTTTGCATTCCATCACTCCAATGCCAGTCCTCTGGCGAAGCTCCTTGACCATTTCGGCTGTGATGTCCATCCTTTTCTCCTCGCTCAACTGAGATCCTCCTCTTCGCCCTTTACCGGGGAGGCATGGAGTCCCGCCAGAGAGGCCTCTGCCTCACTCGCTCCCTCTTCCCTCTTGGCTGCTTCGAGCTCCTTCTCCAGCCGGCTCTTCCTTCCTTCGAGGATGGCTTCGGCGACTTTCGAAGCGAAGAGCTCGATAGCCCGGACAGCGTCGTCGTTACCGGGGATAGGATAATCGATATTTTCAGGGTCTCCGTTGGTGTCGACAACAGCCACAATAGGAATCCCCAGCCTCTGGGCTTCTTCGATGGCAATCTCCTCCTTGGCCGAATCGACGACGAACAGGGCACCCGGCCTTTCCTTCATGTTCTTGATCCCGCCCAAGTTCTTGGCCAGCTTCCGGTACAACTTCTCCATCTTCGATTGCTCTTTTTTGGAGAGGAGTTCCCACCGGCCATCCTCTTTCATTTCTTCGAGCTCGATGAGCTTATCGACGCTGTTTCGGATCACGGCAAAATTGGTCAGTAGGCCTCCCAGCCAGCGCTGGTTGACATAGCTACACTCACAGCGCGTGGCCGCCTCGCGAATGATGTCCTGGGCCTGTTTCTTCGTGCCGACAAACAGGATATCTTTGTTGGCTTCAGCCACGCCCTTCAAGAACTGGAGAGCTTCCTTGAAAATCTTGATCGTCTTCTGCAAATCGATGATGTAGATACCGTTACGCTGCCCGAAGATGTACTCCTTCATCTTCGGGTTCCACCTTCTTGTCTGATGTCCGAAATGAACGCCCGCCTCTAACAGCTCCTTCATGGTCACAGAAACCACGTTCTCTTCCCTCCTCATCTCTTGTGGTACTGGGGCGCTTTTCGGGCGGCCAGAAGGCCATACTTTTTGCGCTCTTTGACCCGCGAATCCCGGGTGAGCAAGCCGGCGTTTTTGAGCATCGGCTTGAGCTCCCGGTTGAATTCAACGAGAGCCCGGGCAATCCCGAGCCGCACAGCTTCCGCTTGCCCGCGGACACCGCCACCCTCAACGCGGAGAAAAATATCAAACTTGTCCTCTGTTTCGGTCAACCGCAGCGGCTGGCGGATGAGAAATTGGTGGGAAGGTAAAGAAAAATATTCGGCGAAGGGGCGGGGTTTTTTATCAACAATCAACGTGATATCGCCTTTTCCCGAACGCAAGAAAACCCTTGCCACGGACGATTTTCGCTTGCCCGTTCCATAGTACTGAATCAGACTCAAACTTCCTCCTCCACTCAGAACCGGTACTCCTGGGGATTCTGGGCCACATGGGGATGATGTGGCCCCCGGTAAACCTTCAGTTTCTTCAACACCCGGCGGCCCAGCTTATTCTTGGGGATCATCCCCCAGACGGCCCGCCGGATGACCTCTTCTGGCTTGTCCCGGAGTAGCTCCTTAAGCCTTTCGCTCTTCAACCCACCAGGATATCCCGAATGGGAATAGTAGATTTTTTTATCCATCTTCTGGCCGGTGACCCGGACCTTCTCCGCATTGACGACAATGACAAAATCCCCCGTGTCGCAGAAATCCGCGAACTGTGGCTTTTTCTTGCCGCGCAGGAGCGTGGCCACTTCTGTGGCCAGACGCCCGAGAACCCTCCCCTCGGCGTTGACCAGCCACCATTTCCTCTCGACGGCGTCCTTTTTGGGGACAAAAGTTTTCATCCGCGTCTTCCTCAGTGACTAAATACCGGGGAATCAATAATAAATAATAAACCAAAAATGATGTCCTAAAATACTAAATATCGGCCGAGTTGTCAACAGCTGGGAGGCGTTCAGCTCACCCAGAGCCTTCGGCGGTGGCGTCTGGCCATGACCCGAACAAGGGCGATGCCCACGAGAAACCCACCGATATGGGCAAACCAGGCCACCCCTCCTCCCAGGCCGATGTTCAGCACTTGCGCCAAGAACCAAAAGCCGAGCACATAAAAGGCGGGAATGGGGATAATGCGGATAAAAAAGAACAGGAAAACGAGAGTCAGCACCCTGGCCCCGGGATAGAGGATAAAATACGCTCCCAGAACACCGGCCACCGCTCCGCTGGCACCGATCATCGGGACGCGGGAGTTGGGATGGAAAGCAATCTGGGTAAAGCTGGCGGCCAGACCGCTCAAGAGATAGAAAGGGATGAACCGGAAGGACCCCAGGTAGTCCTCGACGTTATTCCCGAAAATCCAGAGGAAGAGCATGTTGCCGAGGAGGTGGAACAGGTTGCCATGAAGGAACATGGAAGCGAGAAGGGTGAAGGGCGGAAAGACGCGATGGAGATGGGGAAGCGCCTGAAAATGGGTAATTTCATAAGGGATGACCCCCATCCTCAGAATATAATAATCCAACCCTTGAGGGGAAAACGCCTGGTAGAGAAAAATGAGGACATTCGCCGAAATGAGAAGGACAGTGACGATGGGAAAGCGGACAGTCGGGTTTTCGTCCCGAAGCGGCAGAAACATCCGGTCGCCAGTTTTTCGGCGCCGAGCCCTATTCGACTCTCTTCAGCTCTTTCTCTAACCTGGCCTTCTCCATAGCCCTCTTGCGGACCTCGTTGAACTTCTCCATCCACCGATCTGCCTCTGCGATATGCCGGCTGGCCCTATCCGGGTAGACATGAGCGAAAATGTTCCTGTGCACCATGTTGATATAAGCGTAGCTATCAGGATAGGAAGGGTTAAGCTCGATGGCTTTGAGCAAGGCTGCTTCGCTTTCCTTGCCCAGTTTTTCCCTTTCTTCGAGGGAGAGAATGTTCTGGAGACGGTAGGCTTTAAAAAAGCGGTTGACGCCGATGGTGTAATAAATTTCGGCGTTGTCGGGGTCGAGTTGGAGCCGGCGCTTCTGGAATTCAACGGCTTTATCGAAATCTGGAATGGGGGTAATCTGGTCATAGTAGTTGGCAATATAAGCATATCCCTGCGGCTCCTCCGGGTCGAGCTCGATGCGGCGTAAGTACATTCCCTCGACCTTGCGCTTCAGCTCTTCCCTTTCTCCCGCGTATCGCTTGTAGAATTCGGCGACAACATAAAAATTGTTCATGTTCGTCGGCTCGAGCTCGAGGATCTTCAGGTAATATTTCTCGGCTTCTTCGAAATTCCTCATCTTGTCGTACATATCGCCCAGGGAATAAATGATTTCCTTATTCGTCGGCTCGAATTCGAAGGCTTTCGTTAGCGCGGCCAGAGCCTTATTGGCGATTTCCAGATTCTCCCGCGATTGGTCCTGGGTCTTGAACAGGCTCTTGTAGCTCTCGCCCAAGAAACGATAGGCATCCACCATGCTCGGGTTGTATTTCAAGGTATTCTCGTACTCAGCGATAGCTCGCCGGTATTTGCCGTCCTTGAAGAATTGATTCGCTTTCGAAAAATGGTAGTTTGCCCTTAGCTTGTTCGTGCTAAGCTTCTGGCAAGCGGTGAAAGTCAGAAGGAAAACGAGTGCCAGGAGCCCGGCGATCATCGCCACGGTTCTTTTTTTATTCATCTCAGCCTCCTCATGGCGGATTCATCGACCGCAAAAATAAAAATCGAGTCTTATAAATTACAATGGAATGGGGGATGAAGTCAAGAAAAACAAAGGAATGAGCGGCGCCTCTCGGATCATGAATGTCGATGGCCAAAGATTCGATGACCGTTGCGAGAAAACTGACGGCTCAGCTATGGCGGAGTTTGAGCCTCAAAGGCGTTCCCCAGAGCCCAAATTTTTCCCGGAGGAGCTGGAGGAAGAGCTTTTCATAGGCGGGAAGAAGCGGCGACGGCCGCGCCGCAAAAAGGAGAAAAGTGGGCGGGCGGACGCTCGTCTGGGTTATATACTTGACCTTCAGGTTTCGCCGGTTTCGCGTGAGCGGAGGATGGGTGGCGTTGATCCAGGCTAAAAATTCATTGAGCCGGGAAGTGTCGATGCGACGAGCGCTGGCGGCATAGACCTGCTCGGCCAAATCAAGAATCTTGACGACTCTCTTGCCAGTCGCGGCGGAGACGGTAAGGACAGGAGCGTACCCGACAAAAGCCATTTTCCGGGCGATGATGTCGCGGTAATTGAGTGATGCCGCCGCCGCTCCCACGAGGTCCCATTTGTTGAGCGCCAGGACGAGCGGTTTGCCAGATTCCTCAGCCAGATGGGCGATGGCCAGATCCTGGCGGGTGGGGAATTCCGTGGCATCGAGAATCTGGCAGACCACATCCGCACGACTGATGGTCTTTCTCGCTCTCAAGATGCTCGCCTTTTCCCGTTCGTCTCGCGTCCGGCTGAGCTTGCGAATGCCGGCCGTGTCAATAAGACAGAAAATCTTCCTGTGGCGGAGGACAAAAGTATCCGTGCTGTCACGTGTTGTCCCGGGCACGGGGCTTGTTAGTAGACGGTCTTCTCCACACAGCCGGTTGATGAGCGACGATTTGCCGACATTCACCCGGCCGACGATAGCCAGGCGGAGCGGCTCGACTTTTTTGATTCCACCAGTTTGCTGAGGGAGAAGGCGGACGAGCTCTTCTTCGAGGACATCGATGTTCCTCCCGTGCTCGGCCGAAACCGGGAAGAGGGAATCGAGCCTGAGACGGTTATAATAGTCTCCCATCGCGGCATGCTGAGTCTCAACATCCATCTTATTGAGGACGACGAGCATGGGCTTGCCGAGCTTGCGGAGCGCCACATAAAGCTCTTCTTCAGCCGGGAGGAGCTCCCGGCGACCGTCGAGGACCAGGAGGACAAGGTCGGCCTGCCGGGCTGCTTTCCAGGCTCTCATGAAGACAGCCTGGCTCAACGGCTCGCCTGAGGTGTCGGCGAGGCCACCGGTGTCGGTGAGAACGAACGCCTTTCCGCCGAGAGAAAAGACGGCTGACACCGTGTCCCTCGTCATTCCGGGTTGGGAATGAACGAGCGATTTCCTCTGACCGAGTAACCTGTTGAAGAGCGTCGATTTCCCGACATTGGGAAATCCGACGATGGCGACTTGAGGCAGCGGCTTCATCGAAGTTGACCTACTCTGAACGCCATTTAGAGGGGGCGTCGAGCCAGCGCCCTGATTATTTGGCCTATTGCGCGTTCAGAGAATAAAGGGGCAAAAATGCCTGATTTAAGTTGATATGCCCTCCCAGAGTCTCTCTCTCCTGGCCTTCAACCAGAATAAAGACCTTTTTTATGGCCTTGAAGTTGAAGGCGAGCGAGTTGACGACCGAATAGACCGTGGCCAGCTCAGCTGAGGACCCTGAGGGGTGGTAATCGGCCAGCTCGCGGGAGAAATCCACGTAGGCCAGCCCATCCCGGGTGACAAAAAGCTGCCTCAGCTTGGTCTCAGCCGGGAAGGGAGAGAGATAACCCTGGGTCGACCCTTTGAGGAGCTCATGGACGACCTGCTTGGCCCCATCAACGAGCGAGGGCGACGTCTTTATCTCCCGAACTTCTGGGTGGAGGAGGCTGTCCTCCTCTGAAGGGAAGAAGAGTGTCACCAATCTCGTCTCTTTCGGCGTCTCCTCGACAGGGTGGGGCGCTTCGGGCAGAAGCTCGGCTGGCGCTTTGATCTTTTCTCCTCCGCCTCCTCGGAAGAAGACGATGACCAAAACGACGAGCACGACAGCCGAGAAGCCCAAAAAAAGCCACCTTTTCGTGTCCATGGACCCGCGCCACCTCAGGAAGCGATCTTCAGATAGCGAACCAGCGCCCGATAGAGGGCTTCGGCCACGCTATCCTGGAAGCTCTCCTTGACGAGCTCCTTTTCTTCCTCAGGGTTGGAAATAAAAGCCACCTCGACGAGAACCGCCGGACAGGCCACGCCGGTGAGAACCTTGAACGGCGCTTGCTTGATACCCCGGTTGGTTGTCCCCAGCAGGGTGTTGAGCTCGTCCTGAATGATCTCAGCCAGGGCCTGGCTCTGTTTCAGGTAGGCCGATTGAGCCATGTCCCAGAGAATCATCTTGATCTCGTCCTGGCTCTCCTCGATCAACGGCTTTTCAAGGTCGGCCGAAGTATTCTCCAAGTAGGCCAGCCGACGCGCCTCCTCATCAGTCGCGTTGAGGCTGAGGAAAAAAGTTTCCGAACCCTGGGCGTTCCTTCGATAAGAGCTGTTGGTGTGGACACTGATGAAGAGGTCCGCCTTGTGGTTGTTGGCGATGGCCGCCCTGTTTTCGAGGGAAACATCGATGTCCTTGTCCCGGGTCATCTCGACCCGAAGGGCCAGGTTGCGCTCGATAATCCTCTTGAGCTTGAGCCCGATGGCCAGAGTAATATCTTTTTCGAGCGTCCCGAACTTCCCCTTGGCTCCGCTCTCGAGTCCGCCATGACCCGGGTCGATGAC
>CAYUKK010000103.1:0-2548 GCA_964445305.1 uncultured Eubacteriales bacterium | reverse complement strand
CATAACAACGACAAGTGGCACGACTGCCCTCCATCTCGCCCTGTCCACCCTTGGCATTGGCCCCGGCGATGAAGTCATCATTCCTGACCTGACCATGATCGCCGTTCCCTATGCAGTCCTCTACACGGGCGCTCATCCTGTCCTTGTTGACGTCGAATCCGAAACTTACAACCTTGACCCCACCCTCCTCGCTGAGTTTATCGACCGCGAGTGTATCTTCGACGAGAAGGAAGGGAAGCTCATCAACCGGAAAACGGGCGGAAGAATAAAGGCCATCCTCCCTGTTCATCTCTACGGCCACCCCTGTGACATGAATAGAATCCTGGCTATTGCCAGAAACTACCATCTCGCCGTTGTCGAGGACGCCGCCGAAGCGCACGGTGCTCTCTATTTCCCGGACGGAAAAAAAGGTGCGGCTCGCTTCGCTGGGACGATAGGCACGGTGGGCTGTTTCAGTTTCTACGCTAACAAAATCATCACGACGGGTGAAGGTGGAATGGTTGTTACCGACGATAGCGATTTAGCGGATAGAGCCCGTCGGCTCAAGGACCTGGCCCATGACCCAAAAAGACGTTTCTTCCATACTGAGCTTGGCTTCAACTACCGCATGACCAACGTCCAGGCGGCCATCGGTCTGGCCCAGCTCGAAGAAATCGACAGGTTCATTGCCATCAAGCTGGGGATGGCTCGCGCTTACGAAGAACTGCTGGCGGAAGTGCCGGGCCTAACCCTTCCTCAAGAGAAAGAATGGGCCCGCAGTGTTTACTGGATGTACGCCGTCCTCGTCGAGGAAGAATTTGGCCTCTCGCGGGATGAGCTGATGGGGAAACTTGCCGAAAAGGGCATCGATACGCGGACTTTCTTTATTCCTGTCCACGAGCAACCGCTTTTCCGCTTTCGGCCTGAAAATGAAGGCCGGAGCTTTCCTGTTTCGGAAGCGCTGTCAAGAAAGGGGCTCTATCTTCCTTCTGGTTTAGCCCTGACCCCGAATCAAATGGAAAGGGTGGCGGAAGAAATCAAGGCTTTGGCCAAGCAATGAGCTGAGAAGAAGCACGGTGGAAAAAGACGAATACCGGAAACATTTCGAGCTCGAAGAATCGCACTGGTGGTTTGCCGGTCGGCGAGCCATTATCGAGCACACCCTCAGGGGTCTCCCCCTCTCTCCCTCCGAGGCGAAGATCCTCGACGCTGGCTGTGGCACCGGCATGAATCTAGTGACTTATGAAAAGCTGGGCAAAACGTTCGGGCTCGATTTCGAAGCCGAAGCCCTCCGCTACTGCCAGAGGAGGGGTTTAAAGCGTCTTGTTCGGGGGGATGTCCAGAAATTCCCCTTCCCCGATAGAACTTTTGACCTCGTCTTCCTCCTCGATGTCATCTCCCATGAGAGCATCGGTTCCGATGTCGGTGTCCTCCAGGATGTCCATCGCATCCTGAAGAGAGGTGGCCTCGTCGTCCTCTCTGATTCCGCCCTCAATTTCCTGTGGAGCCGGCATGACCGCGCCTTCCATATCCGGAAAAGATACGTCGCCCGAGAGATAGTTCAAAAAATGGATTTAGCCGGCTTCCGGGTCGAGAAGTCGACCTATTTCAATTTCTTTCTCTTCTTTCCCATTGCTGTCTTCCGTTTTGCGGACAAACTGTGGCGGGGAGAAGACCATCCTGTATCCCATCTGAATAAGGTAAATGAGGGGCTCAATTGTCTCCTTTCGCGGATATTCCAAGCAGAGGCCCCTCTTCTCCGAAACATCCGCTTTCCTTTTGGCTGTTCCCTCCTATGCGTCGGGAAAAAAATATAGGTAGAGTCCTCTTCCTTTACGTTGTCCTCGCCATCATCATGACCCTACCGCTTTCTTTCCATCTTAAGGATAGCATAGCCTCCGATTTAGGTGACCCCCTCTATTCAGTGTGGGTCCTCGATTGGGAAATCCACAGCCTGAAAAAGGGCTTTCAGGATTTCTGGAACGGCAACATTTTTCATCCTCACACCCAAACCCTCCTCTACGCCGACTATTTCCCAGCCCTTGTTCTTCTCGCCTTTCCTCTGCTGGCGGTTACCAAGCATCTCATCCTGACTTATAATCTTTTATTCCTTCTCTCCTTCATCCTGTCGGCGTTGACCATGTACCTCCTGATGCGTCATCTGAGCCGCAGCTCGACGGCCGCTTTCATCGCCGGGCTTGTCTTCGCTTTTTGCCCTTACCGCATGGCCCACCTCAGCCATCTCGAACTTCTCTTTTCTCCCTGGATTCCTATTTGCTTCCTTTTTCTTCTTCGCTTTTTCGACAGGCCTTCTTTCGTCAACCTGGCTGGCATTGGCTTTTTCTATATTCTGCAGGCACTTAGCTGTGCTTACTATGGTGTTTATTCTTTGCTTTTCATCGGACTCTTCATCGTCTATTTTTCTTATAGGTTCATCCGACTTTTCTGTGGGTCCGAGGGTGATATAAAATGGCTCCGAAAGGATCGGAGTCATGCAAGATACAGAGCTTTATCGGTATGTTTTGGGTCTTGAGGAACCTTGGGATGTGGAAAAAGTGGAACTGAATGT
>CAYUKK010000102.1:0-11584 GCA_964445305.1 uncultured Eubacteriales bacterium | reverse complement strand
CCCCTCAGGTGATGAGTTTGACGATGTCTTTGACCCGTTGGTCCTTATCCTTTCGGCAGACCAAGAGCGCATCCTTGGTGTCCACAACGATGATGTCCTTGAGCCCGACAAGCGCCGTAAGCTTGCGCGGGCCGTAACCGTAGACGATGCAACCCGAGGAATCCACAACGAGGGTTCTCCCGAGAAGCGCATTCCCGGCCTCGTCCTTTGGCCAGAATTCAGCCGCTGACGACCACGAACCGACGTCGGACCAGCCAAAATCGCCCCTGGCCATCAAAACGCCCTCGGCTTTTTCCATCAGGGCATAATCGATGGATATGGGGGAAATTTCCTTGAACGCAGCCCTGATTTCCTGTCTATTCCCCCTCCTCAGCGCGGCGAGAATTCTCTCCCAGAAGCCGTAAAATGCCGGCGCATACTGCTCGAGCTTGCGAGCGAACACATCCGCCCGCCAGACGAACATACCTGAATTCCAAAAGTGCCCGCCGTCGGCGATAAATTCCTTAGCTTTCCGGAGGCCGGGCTTCTCCTTGAACTTGAGAACCTGGTAAAA
Organism: uncultured Eubacteriales bacterium; assembly: GCA_964445305.1. GTDB lineage: Bacteria > Acidobacteriota > Aminicenantia > Aminicenantales > UBA8522 > CAYUKK01. The sequence goes on along the minus strand of CAYUKK010000102.1, from coordinate 11,031 downwards.
TCGCTCGCCACCGAACCTCTTAATGTTTCGCCTGGATATCTGGATGTAGCCATATCCTGTGGCGGGATAGGCAGGCGGAATCCCAAACGTGACGATCGCCTCCTCCTCAGCCGCCGCCTCAATCGAGGCCCTCAGCTTCCTCAGGAAAACATCCTTCTTCGTGATCACGTGGTCGGCACACAGGGCGGCCACAACCGAGCGCGGATTCTTCAAGTAGAGGTTCGCCGTAGCCAGGATGAGCGACGCCGCTGTATTCTTCGCCTCTGGTTCAACAAGGATGTTCCCCTCCTCGAGCTTGGGCACATAGCGCCGAACGAGCTTAGCCAGGGCCCCATCCGAAATAACGAGGATTCGGGAATAGGGCAACCAGGGAAGAAGCCGTTCGACTGTCTCCTCGATCATCGTCTTTTCGCCCGTGATACGCAAGAACTGCTTGGGCAGGGACTCGCGACTCAGGGGCCAGAACCTCGTCCCCCTGCCCCCCGCCATGATGACCGCGTAAACAGGAAATTGCCTTTCCTTGGCCCATTTGACCATCGCCGGCAAGCATAAATCATCCCTCAAAAAGATGTCAAGGCTGGGAAACGAGTTCCCATGGCGGGTGAATGCGAAGTCAAGAACGCTCTGGCCATGAAAATCATGGACGCTTTCGGCGCCGGTGGCTCTTTCACTGAATTCTACGCCATGGATTTCAAGGACGAAGTGGTGTTGATGGGACATGATGGACCCGGACATGTGGCCATTGCCGAAGGAAAACCCATCCTCAAGCCGCTCGGGGTTTTCCACGGCAAACCCGGGAAGGGCCTGTCAATTGAGATGAAAGTCAAGCACGGCCCGGCCCATCATTGCGCGGTCGGCGTCGGCCATATCGCTTCGAAGATACGGAAGCTCGCGGCCATCCTCGGCGTCAAATTTGTCCAGGTGGGTTAAACTTCATCCAATTTTCGTTTTGGAAGTCGCGGCCTCGGTCGTCGAAGCAACCATTATGAATTTCCCAGCTTCTGGATGGCCCTTTCAACCGCCTTCTCGACCTCGTGCCTTATGGCACTGAGGTCCTCTGGCGTCTCGGCTTCAAACCGCAGCACGAGCACCGCCTGGGTGTTAGAGGCTCTGACGAGTGCCCAGCCTTTCGGGTAGCTCACCCGCACCCCATCGATATCGACAACAGGGTACTTCGCCGCCAGCTCTTGCTTTACGTTCTCGACAATCTGGAATTTTACTTCGTCGGAAGCATAAACCCTGATTTCTGGTGTGTAGTAAGTCCTCGGCAGGTCGGCCAACTGCGCCGATAGCTTTTCTCTCGAGCGGCTGATGATCTCGGCCAGCCTCGCTGAAGCATAGATGGCATCATCAAAGCCGTAGTACCTGTCAGCAAAAAAGATGTGGCCGCTCATTTCTCCCGCCAGCAAAGCCTTCTCTTCCTTGATCTTCTTCTTGATCAGGGAGTGACCCGTCTTCCACATGATGGGCCGGCCGCCAAGCCTGGCGATTTCCTCATAGAGGAGCTTGGATGCTTTGACCTCAGAAATGACCGCCGCTCCCGGATGGTGTGGCAAAATGTCCCGCGAGAAAACAATCATCAGCTGGTCACCCCAGAGAAGCTGGCCCCGATCGTCTACCACCCCGAGTCTATCGCCGTCGCCATCATAGCCAACGCCAAAATCTGCCCCTTCTTCTTTGACCCGCCTGACGAGCTCCTCCATTGCCTCGGGCAGGGTGGGGTCGGGATGATGATGGGGGAATCGGCCATCCGGCTCGCAGTAGAGCTCGACCACCTCGCAACCCAACTTCTTGAAGATGGGGACAGCCACAAACCCGGCCGTCCCGTTGCCCGCATCCAGCACAACCTTGAGCTTTCTCTCGAGCCGGATATCCCTGACCACGTAATCCTCGTATTCCGGGATGATATGGTAGTTCGACACCTCCCCCTCTCTGTCCTGGATGATTTTTTTGTCCTTGAGGAGAGCGTAGATATCCTGGATGGCCTGGCCGTAAAGCGTTTCTTCCCCGACCATCATCTTAAAGCCGTTATACTCGGGAGGGTTGTGGGAGCCGGTAATCATGACGGCCGCTTCGTTTTTCCTGTGGAAAACAGAAAAGTAGAGAAGGGGAGTCGGAACCATCCCCAGATCGCAAACGCTGCACCCGGTCGAAAGAAGAGCCCGAGTGATGATTTTGGCGAAACCGGGTGAGCTCAACCGACAGTCCCATCCCAGAACGACCTGCTCTTTCCCGCGTTCCCGGAAGTAGCTCCCCAGGCCGCGGCCCAGATACTCGACGAATTCAGGGGTTAAGTCCTTACCCACGATGCCACGGATGTCGTATTCTCTAAAAATTTTTGGGTTAATCTTCATCCTTATCCCTCCAGACTTTCTCCCCACGGCTGCTCCTGGAAGGCCTTGCTTCTGGGCGCTTGAACTCTGCCGGTTCTATGCCCTCGAATTGAACAAATCCTTGACTTTCTCCCGGACCATCCTCCATTTCTCTTGGGATTCGAGGATGAACTCGATGAACTCACGCACCGCCCCCTTCCCGCCTTCTTTCTGACAGACAAAATGGCTATGCTCCTTGATTAAAGGATGAGCATCAGCTACGGCCGCCGCGAGACCGACCGAGCGGATGACCTCGAGGTCGCCGAGGTCATCCCCGATGTAGGCGACTTCCTCGCTCCGGAGGCCGTGTTTTTCGAGGATGGAATCGAGGACTTTCTTCTTGTCCAGCACGCCCTGATGGAGCTCATCGACGCCGAGCTTCGCTGCCCGCCTCTCCAAGGCTTTCGATGTCTTGCCCGTGATGATGCCAATTCTCAGGCCGGCCAGCTGGGCAAGCAGGATACCCAGCCCATCCCGGACATGGTAGGATTTTACTTCCTCTCCATCAGGCAGAACAAAGAGGGTGCCGTCGGTTAAGGTTCCATCGACGTCCATGAGAATCATCTTGATCGGCCGAGCTCGTTCTTTTTGATCAGCCATCAGAACATCTCCGTCCGCCATAAATCATGGAGGTGGATAATCCCGTCCACTTTGCCTTCATTGTTCTTGATGATGAGGGAGGTTATCCTTTTTTCCTCCATTAAGTTCAGGGCTTCTGTGGCCAGTCCTTCCTTGTTAATCGTGATGGGGTTGGGAGTCATGCAATCCGCGGCCGTCTTGTCAAAAATTTCTTCCCCGAAGCGGCGCATCGACCGCCGCAAATCGCCGTCGGTAATAATCCCGCGAAGCCTGTCTTCCGCGTCCACAACGCAAGTCATGCCCAGCTTTTTTCGCGTCATTTCCTCGATGACCTCAATCATCGGCGTGCTGATAAGAACGCGCGGCACTTCCTCGCCCGTGTGCATGAGAGCTCCGACCTTGAGCAGCTTTTTCCCCAGCTGTCCCTTGGGATGGAAGAAGGCAAAATCCTCTTCTCGGAAACCTTTCTTTTTCATCAAAGCAATGGCCAGAGCATCGCCGAGGGCCAGGGCCGCCGTTGAGCTGGCAGTGGGGATGACTCCTCTTGGCCCTGCTTCCTTCTCCACCCGGGCGTCAAGGACGATGTCGCTGTATTTGGCCAGGCGGGAGTTCTTGTTGCCGGTTATGGTGATGAGTCTGACGCCAATCCGTTTGATAAATTCAAGAAGGTCAATGATTTCCCGCGTCTCGCCACTGTAGGACACAGCCAGGATGATATCGTCCTTGAGAATCATGCCCAGGTCGCCGTGCCCCGCCTCAGCCGGGTGGATAAAGAGGGCGGGGGTGCCGCAGCTGGCCAGGGTGGCGGCAATTTTGCGACCGACCAGGCCGGATTTCCCCATCCCCGTGACGATGACTCGGGATTTCGTTTTGGCCAGGAGTTCTACTGCTCGGACAAAGCTCTCATCCAACCTGGACACGAGCTTCGCCAGCGCAGCGGCCTCCACTTCGAGCACCTCTTTCCCGGTTTCAAGAATGTCGTCCTTGTTCATGGCTTCCCCGTCCTCATTCCGATTCCGCCTCGAGAAGAGCCTTTTTAATCCCCAGGGCGGACCGCAGTAGCGACCATAAGTCATTTATTTTCAGTGAGTTATGCTGGTCGGAGAGGGCCCGTGACGGCTCCTCATGGACTTCGATGAAGAGACCGTCGGCTCCCGCCGCCACCCCCGTTCGGGCTATGAGGGGAATGAATTCCGCTTCCCCTCCCGAGCTCTTCCCCATGCCGCCCGGTCTCTGGACAGAATGGGAGGCGTCGATGACGACCGGAAAACCCCATCTCTTCATAATGGGGATGGAGCGGACATCGAAGACGAGGTTATGGTAGCCGAAAAAAGTCCCCCTTTCGGTGAGGAGAATTTTCTGATTCCCCTGGCTCAGGACTTTCTCGACGGCGTTGGCCATCTCTTCGGGGGAAAGGAATTGCCCTTTTTTAAGGTTCACCGCCTTGCCTGTTCTCGCCGCTTCCAGGATCAAATCTGTTTGCCGGCAGAGGAAAGCCGGAATCTGGAGGACATCGAGGACAGCCGCCGCCTTCTCCACCTGGGACGTCTCGTGGACATCTGAAAGCACCGGAACTCCCACCTCCTCCTTCACCCGCTTGAGGACGGCGAGACCTCTTTCCAGACCCGGCCCCCGGAATGACCTTAAGGACGAACGGTTGGCCTTATCATAGGAAGCCTTGAAAATGAAGGGAAGGCTGAGCCTTCCACAAATCCCTTTGAGCTCGCGGGCCAGGGTGAGGGCGTGTTCTTCGCTTTCGATGACACAGGGTCCAGCAATGAGGAAGAGCGGCGTCTCTCCGCCAACGACAACCTCAGCGCTGACCCTTATTTCTCTTGTTTCTTTTGGACCTTTCTCGGCGGTAAGCATAGCTTGCTCCAATAAAGCCTTTGAAAAGCGGATGGGGGGCGAGCGGCTTGGACTTGAATTCCGGATGGAATTGGCAACCGACAAACCAGGGGTGGTCTTTAAGCTCGACGATTTCCACCAGGTTGTGCTCCGGGTTACGGCCGGCGAAGAAGAGTCCTGCCCGAGCCAGCTGGTCTTCGTAGGCCGGGTTGAATTCGTAGCGATGGCGGTGCCGCTCGTATATCTTAGTTTTTCTATATGTTCTATAGGATATAGAATCTTTTTGAAGCGCGCAGGCATACTGACCGAGCCGCATCGTCCCGCCGAGGTCATGTTCAGGCTGGAGCTCCCGCCATAAGAAGAAAATCTTGTGCGGCGTCGTCGGGTCAAACTCGGTGCTGTTAGCCCTTTCCAGCTTGGCAACGTTTCGCGAAAACTCGATGGTCGCACACTGCATCCCCAGGCAAATGCCAAAAAACGGCACTTTATTCTCCCTGGCAAACCGGATAGCCCGAATCTTACCCTCTATTCCCCTCACACCAAACCCACCCGGAACCAGGATGCCGTCCTTATCGCCCAGGACTCGCTCCGCCTTCTCCTTCTCCAAATCTTCTGCCTCCACCCAGCAAATGTTCACTTTCAGTCCATGGGAGACGCCACCATGGACAAGCGCTTCCTTCAGGCTGAGATAGGAATCATGAAGACCAGCGTATTTGCCCACAAGCGCGATCGTGACTTCGTCGCCGGGATTCTTCATCCTCTCGACAAAAGAGCGCCATCGACCAAGGTTCCGGCGACGAACCGGGAGGTTGAGCTTCTTGAGGATGTAAATATCCAGTCCTTCCGAGGCAAAGATGAGCGGGATTTCATAAATGATGTCCACATCCTTGGCCGTAATCACTGCTTCGAGGGGAACATTGGTAAAAAGCGATATCTTCGCCTTGACATCGGGCGTCAGGAAACGGTCGGTCCGGCAGAGCAGGATATCCGGCTGAATTCCGATAGCCCTGAGCTCCCGCACGCTATGCTGAGTCGGCTTTGTTTTGAGTTCGCCGGAAGTGGGGACATAGGGGACAAGAGTCAGGTGGACGAATAGAGTATTCTCCGGTCCGAGGCTGAGCCTCATCTGCCTTGTCGCTTCGAGAAAAGGCTGACTCTCAATATCGCCAACTGTTCCCCCGATTTCGACGATGACGATATCATTGTCGTTCGAGACAGCGGCAAAAGCATTCTTGATTTCATCCGTGACGTGAGGAATTACCTGCACCGTCTTCCCCAGGAACTCGCCCTTCCTCTCTTTGCGGATGATGGCTTCGTAAATCTTTCCGGCTGTCCAGTTATGGGCTCTCGTCGTCCGTGTTGAGGTGAACCGTTCATAGTGGCCGAGGTCCAAGTCCGTCTCCGCGCCGTCATCGGTCACGTAAACCTCACCGTGCTGGAAAGGGCTCATCGTTCCCGGGTCGACGTTGAGATAGGGGTCAAACTTTTGAAGCGTGATTTTGTATCCATGACTCTCGAGGAGTCGGCCGATGGACGCTGCCGCCACCCCCTTGCCCAAGGCCGAGAGAACGCCGCCGGTGACGAAGATAAACTTTGTCCTAGCCATTTCGACGCTCTCGGAGGAAATTCTCGACCTTGATTATATCTTCGGGCGTGTCCACACTCAAGAGCGGTTGAGCCACTTCGACCATCCGAATCTTATACCCGTTTTCAAGCGCCCGAAGCTGTTCCAGTTTCTCCATCTCTTCAAGCTTCGAGCGGCGCATCCGGACAAACTCGAACAAAACTTCGCGCCTGAAGCCGTAGCAGCCGATGTGCTGGAAAAAGAAGCTCGACGCTCCAAAGGGAATAGGCGCTCTGGAAAAATAAAGAGAAAACCCGTCGTTATCGACCACAACCTTGACGATATTCGGGTTATGGATAAGCTCCATGTCCTCTATTCTCGCCATCAGGGAAGCTACGGACACATTCTTCTCCTGAAGCACGAGGACAAGAGAATCGACCATCTCGCCCTGGATAAGTGGTTCATCGGCCTGGACGTTTATGATCAAGGCACTGTCGAGTTGGCCAGCGACCTCAGCCACTCGGTCTGTTCCAGTCTGATGCCGGGCTGATGTCATTACCACTTCGGCGCCAAAGCTTTGAGCCACCTGCTTGATTCGTTCATCATCCGTGGCAATGATAATCCTGTCCACGCACTTTGCCCGGCCAACACCCTCATAAACCCACTGAATCATTGGCTTTCCCAAAATAGGGGCAAGGGGCTTACCGGGAAAGCGACTGGACTGGTAACGGGAGGGGATGACGACCGCCGCTTTTCTCAAGATTCGGGTCCTTGCTTGGCCGGCGTTTCATCACCACGAAAAGAGACATGCTCGCCAGCCAGACAATTAGCCTCGATATACGCCCCTTCCTCGACCGCTAATCGAGGCGTGCTGAGCGTTCCGATGACCCGGCCCCGAGAGTGGATTTCTACCTTGTCCGTTGCCTGGATGTTCCCTTTTACCTCGCCGTTGATGACCAGGAACCCCACTCTCACATCCGCCTCCACCTTTCCCTCTTCGCCGATGATCAACAGGGAATCTGATGTGATCTTGCCTTTGAAATGGCCATCGATGCGAAAAGACCCTTTGAACGAGAGGTCTCCCTGGAACTCTGTATCCCTGTCAAAGAAACCCGTAATCTTGTCCGAATCGTATTCCTTCTTCTTGTCCTTCATGCCCTTTCTCCTTTGATTTTTTCATAAATCCTGTTCAAGTCATCCAGAGAGAAGTAGAAAATCCTGATCATCCCTCTCTTCTGGCTTCCCGAGATGGCCACCTTCGTCCCGAGTGTGCGGATCAGGTCTTCCTCTACTGCTTTTAAGTCGGGGTCAAACTCCTTTTGTCTGGGTCTTATGGGCCCTTTCTTCAGCCGGGCGACCAGCCTCTCCACTTCTCTCACGGTCAGGTCCCGGTCGAGGATTTTCCGCGTTACCGCTTCCTGGAGCTCGGCATTCTCAAGAGAAACGAGAGCCCGAGCATGCCCCATCGAAATCCTGTTCTCGGCAAGACACTCCTGAACAGCCTGGGGAAGAGCGAGCAGCCGAAGATAATTCGTTACGGAGGTCCTGTCTTTTCCGACTCGAGTTGCCAGCTCCTCATGGGTATACCCCAGCTCGTCAATCAGCCGCCTGTAGACAAGCGCGATTTCGAGAGGGTTGAGGTCCTCCCGATGCAAATTTTCGATAAGGGAAACCTCCAGTTCCTTGTCTTTCGGAATGGAGCGGATGAGTACGGGGATTTTTTTCAGTCCCGCTTTTTGAGCTGCTCGCCATCTTCGCTCGCCAACAATGATCCTGTAGTGGTCGTCCTCTGGCGTAACCAAGAGAGGCTGGATAATTCCCGTTTCCTTGATGGATTGGGCGAGTTCTTCGATGGCCCGAGAATCAAACTTCAATCGGGGTTGAGCGGGGTTAGGGACGACGGCTGCGATGTCGACTTCCGCATACCGCTCATCCTTGAGAATCCCATAATCATCGGGCAGGAAAACGCCCAAGCCTTTCCCCAGTGCTTTTTTCGTCATTTTCTCAGTATCTCCTGAGCCAGTCTAAGGTAAGCTTCTGCTCCCCTGGACTTGATATCGTAAAGGACAATGGGCTGGCCAAAGCTCGGCGCTTCAGCCAGCCGCACGCTCCTCGGGATAACCGCCTCAAAGACTATTGCTCTGAGTGACCGCCGAATCTCTTCTGCTACCTGCTTGGCGAGGTTTGTCCGCTCGTCATACATCGTCAGGACAATCCCTTCAATGGAAAGAGAGGGGTTAAAATAGGTTCTCACTTGGTCAAACAAGGAGAGCAAATCAGGTATTCCTTCCATGCACAGGAACTCACACTGGATGGGAATGAGGACCGAATGGGCGGCTGTCAGAGCGTTGATCGTCAGGAACCCGAGCGACGGCGGACAGTCGATGAGGATAAAATGAAACTGGTGTTTCATCTTTTCCATGGCTTGGCTGAGCTTTTTTTCCCTGTCGGGCATGGAGAAAAGCTCAACCTCAGCCCCGGCCAGCTCGGGGGAACAAGGACAAAGGTAGCAGTTGTCGAGCCCCGTTCCCTGAATAAGCTCCATAATATCCTGACCGTTCATCAATGCCTGATAAATCCCCCTATTGGCCTCTTTCTTTTTCCCAAGACTCGCAGTTGCCATTCCCTGAGGGTCGAGGTCGAGAATGAGGGTCCTTCTGTTCTTCAGGGCAAGAGAAGCAGCTAAGTTGACCGCGGTAGTTGTCTTTCCGACTCCACCTTTCTGATTAGCGATAGCGATAACCCTGCCCATGTTTCACGTGAAACTCGGGATTTTGCCTTTTCTTTTTCGCCGAGACTGGAGATAGAGGGAAATATTAACGACAGCAGCCGGCGTTATTCCGGAAATCCTTCTCAGTTCGCCCACCGTTTTAGGCTTTATTTTATTGAGTTTTTCCACGGCCTCCCGGGTAAGGCCGGGGATGGCCTGGAAATCCAGCCCGGACGGAATCCTCATCCTGTCCATCTTCCTCAACCGCGCAATCTCTTTTTCCTGCCGCCTGATATAACCTTCGTACTTGATTTCTGATTCGACCGCTCTCATCTCCTCGGCCGTCAATTCCACAGGAAGTTTTGTATATTCTAACACATTTTCCATCCGCACATGAGGTTTTTTTAGCCACGCCTCCAAAGAGATTTTTTCTTCTCCCTCAGGCTGCACCGTCTTTCCCCTGAGGTAAACATGGACGCGCGCCAGCCGCTCTTTTTTCTCAAGAAATGCCTGATAATCTTCTTTATCGATGAGTCCCAGCTCATAGCCATAATCGGTCAGCCTCTGATCAGCGTTATCGGCTCGGAGGTTCAACCTGTATTCTGCCCTCGAGGTAAAGAGACGGTAGGGCTCCTCTACGCCCTTTGTGACAAGGTCGTCAATAAGCACGCCGATATAGGCCTCGTCCCGCCGAAGGACAAGTGGTGCTCTTTTCTGGAGCTTGAGGCTGGCATTAATCCCGGCCATCAGTCCTTGGGCAGCTGCCTCCTCATAGCCAGACGTGCCGTTGATTTGTCCGGCTAAATACAGGTTCTCGATAGCGCGCGTTTCCAGGGTGGGTTTCAATTCAGTCGGCGAAACGGCGTCGTACTCAATGCCATAGGCTGGCCGGAGTATCTTGGCTTCTTCAAGCCCTGGGATGGTCTGCAAGATTTCTCTCTGGACTTCGAGGGGAAGGCTGGAGGAAAGTCCATTCACATAGATTTCTGCTGTATTCAAGCCCTCTGGCTCGAGAAAAAACTGATGTCTCTCATGATGGGGAAACTTGACGACTTTATCCTCAATCGAAGGACAATACCGAGGCCCAATGCCGGTGATTCTCCCGGAGTAAAGCGGGGATTTGTCCAGGTTCCTCCGAATGACCTCGTGGGTGCGGGCGTTCGTGTACCCGAGATGACAGACCACCTTATTTTCGAGGGGCCGCCGGGTGCGGAAAGAAAACGGAACCGGAACGTCGTCTCCAGGCTGCGGGGTAAAAGCTCGCCAATGGATGGTGTTCTTGTCGAGACGCATGGGCGTTCCCGTTTTCAGCCTGAACATTTTTAAACCTAATCTTCTCAGAGACTGGCTGAGTTCGACAGCAGCTGGTTCGTTGGCTCTCCCAGCCGCGTAGGAATGGAGGCCCATATGGATGAGCCCGTTGAGAAAGGTCCCGGGAGTGATGATAACTGCTCGGCTGGAAAAATTGTTTCCGTCGAGCAACCTAACGCCCTGCACTCTTTCTCTGGAGATAAGAATGTCGGTGACAATACCCTGAAAAAGGGTCAGGCTCTCTGTGTCCTCCAGCCATTTTTTCATTGTCAACCGATAAAGAGCCTTATCGCACTGCGCTCTCGGCGCCTGGACAGCCCCACCTCGACTCCGATTGAGGAGCCTGAACTGAATTCCAGTTTCGTCAGCCAAAAGCCCCATTAGCCCCCCAAGCGCGTCAATCTCCCGTACGAGATGGCCTTTGGCCAGGCCGCCTATCGCCGGGTTACAAGACATCTGGGCAATGGTTTCCAAATGAATGGTGATGAGCATTGTTCGCAGCCCCATCTTGCTGGCGGCGAAAGCAGCTTCGCAACCGGCGTGACCCGCGCCGACAACGATGATGTCAAAATCATAAGCTGAGGAGCTGGCCGACTTCATTTCCCGACGCAAAAGCGACTGAAAATTTCTTCGATCACGTCATCAAC
>CAYUKK010000101.1:0-10844 GCA_964445305.1 uncultured Eubacteriales bacterium | reverse complement strand
TCATTTCTTTTAAGATCAAGCCCTTTTGTCTGACGAGAACTCCCTATCGGCGAATTTGGGTCAGTAGGGGAAGCATGGGCTCGAGCGCAAAATATGTTAAAATGGCGGTGAGGCTTCGTCATGGTTCGTGTCACCGAAGTTCGAGCCAAAAGCATCCTCAACAAGTCCAAAATCTTCGATTATTGTCTGAATGCCTACACCGGCTGCCAGGTGAGCTGCCGCTATTGCTATGCCCGACTGTTCATCCCCCGCTATTCGGGCCACAGCGAACCATGGGGCACATTTGTTGACGTCAAGGTTAACGCCGTCGAGATTCTCCGCCGCCAGCTTGTTCGCGCCAAGCGAGGCACGGTCTGGGTCTCCTCGGTTTGCGACCCCTATCAGCCTTTGGAGAAGTCCTTCCAATTGACCCGACAGTGCTTGGCTGAGCTCGCCGCCCGACAGTTCCCCGTCAACATCCAGACCAAATCAGCCCTGGTTCTTCGCGACCTCGACTTAATCGAGAAGTTTGAGGATATTGAGGTCGGAATGACGATCACGACTGACGACGAACGGCTGGCCCGCATCTTCGAGCCAGGCGCCTCACCGGTTGAGGCGCGCATCGAAGCGCTCGGCGTTCTCCGGGCGCGAGGCATCCGGACATTCGCCTTCCTCGGCCCTCTTCTTCCCGGCAACCCGGTGCGGCTCCTCGAGAAGCTCGAGGGCAAAGTGGACAGAATTCTCGTCGACAGGATGAATTATCTTCCCACCATCGCCCCCTTCTACCGCAAGCTCAAGATGGAAGAGGCGATGACCGAGCGGTTCTTCCATAGCCAGGCTCAGGCGCTGGCCGGGCAGGCCGCCCGGGTCGGTATCCCCACCGAAATCTTGTTTTAGGAGAAAAGATGAAACTCGACATCGCTTCCTTGGTCAAACCGAAAATCCAGCCCCCTCTCCATCCCCATTTCCAGCCAGCAGCCCTCTGGAACAAGGCTTACCAGGAGGCTGTCGCCGAGGCGGGCCGGAGCGAACCTCTGGTCATCGGGCTGGAGAGGGCAGACGGCTCCTTATCTCGCTATCAAACTCGAGTATTCCCATCGTTTCTATCGGAAAATGGGAAATGGGCGGCAACTCTCCGCTATGTTGAGCGCCTCGTCAAGTGCTTGCTCTGGATGCGGGGAGGGTTTAAAGTCATTGTCGGCGGGCCGGCTGAGATTGGCCGGGCCATCCAGAAAATTTACAGCCGACGGGGGGAACGCTTTTTTGATGTTGAGCTCATGTCGACGGCCTACGGGAGGAAATTCGCTGTCGAGATTATCCCGGCCGACAGCGTCCTGCCGCCTCTCGAGAAGACGCGACCGCTCGGACGCCATCTGGACGGCTGCCGCATTGGATTTGACCTTGGCGCGAGCGACCGCAAGGTTTGCGCACTTCGGGAAGGAGAGATGGTCTTCAGTGAGGAGGTCCCGTGGGACCCCCGCAACCAGAGCGACCCGGGTTATCATTATCACCAAGTCCAGTCAGGCCTCCACCAGGCCGCTTCCTTCCTTCCCCAGGTAGACGCTATCGGGGGGAGCGCGGCTGGTATCTACATTGACAACCAGGCCAGGGTAGCCTCCCTTTTCCGGGGCATTCCCCGCGACCTTTTCCAGAAAAGAATTAAGAAGATGTTCATCCGCCTCGGCCGGGAATGGAAAGTGCCGCTCGAAGTCGCCAACGACGGCGAAGTGACAGCCCTGGCCGGGTCAATGTCACTCGAAGCCAACCGTGTTCTTGGCCTTTCCCTCGGTTCAAGCCAGGCCGGAGGTTATGTCGACGCCGAGGGCCACATCACGGGCTGGTTGAATGAGCTGGCCTTCGCGCCCGTTGACTATGACCCTCAGGCGCCCGTCGATGAATGGTCGGGGGACGCTGGCTGCGGCGTCCAGTACTTTTCCCAGCAGGCCGTCTTCAGGCTGGCTGCTTCGGCCGGGATAGAGCTCGACGAAACCATCGGCCCGGTGGAGAGGCTTAAGGCCATCCAGGAGCTCCTGGCCCGCGGCGATGGCCGGGCCCGGCTCGTCTTTGAGACCATCGGCGTCTACCTGGGCTATGGGATTGCCCACTACGCCGATTTTTACGGAATCGACCATGTCCTTATCCTTGGCCGCGTCACCTCGGGCGAGGCGGGGCCCATTTTGCTGGAAAAGGCGAAGGAGGTTCTGGCGATCGAGTTTCCTCAACTCAAAGCTCAACTCCAGCTCCACCTTCCTGACGAGCGGAGCCGAAGAGTCGGTCAGGCCATGGCGGCAGCCAGCCTGCCCGTCATTTCGGCCAACAAGAAAAATTGATCGAAAAGAGAGAGACGACCATGGAAATCAGACTCAACAGAGAAGGACATGAAATTTTTATTCCTGATGGCGCGGCCATTCCCCAGGCCATCGAACGCACGACCCATCTGGGTGTGGCGGCTCATCCCGATGACCTCGAGATCATGGCCTATCACGGCATCCTCCGCTGCTTTGGCAGCCCGACGGATTGGTTTTTTGGGATTGTGGCCACCGACGGTGCGGGCAGCCCTCGTGACGGGTTCTACAAGCGTTTTTCAGACGAGGAGATGAAATCCGTCCGCAAAAAGGAGCAGAAGAAAGCGGCCATCGTCGGCGAGTATGCGGGTGTGGCTTTCCTTAATTACACGAGCGCCGAGCTCAAGGACAAAGCCAACATCCTTCCCAAAGAGGATATCAAACTCTTAATCACGCTGGCCAAGCCCGCCATCGTCTACACCCACAACCCGGCGGATAAGCACGATACCCATGTCGCCGCCGGGCTGAGGACGATCGCCGCCATCCGGGAGCTCCCCCCTGAACTCCGGCCGGAGAAAGTCTACGGCTGTGAGGTTTGGCGCGACCTCGACTGGCTCGTCGACGAGGATAAGGTCGGGCTCGATGTTTCCGATCACCAGAACCTGGCTACCTCCCTCGTCAGCGTCTTTGATTCCCAGGTTTCGGGCGGAAAAGGATACGATATGGCGACGATCGGCCGGCGCCGCGCCCATGCCACTTACTACGCGACCCATGCCGTGGATGTGGCCACCTCCTTGATTTTTGCCATGGACCTGACGCCTCTCGTGCGGGACAGCGCGCTCGATATCAAGGAGTTTGTCTGCGACCATATCCGGAGGTTTGCCGCCGACGTCAGCCAGAGAATCGACAAGCTCCTCTGACGACCCTCGGGTTCTTTACCTCTGCCCGGTCCGCTCCGAGGAAATGGCTTTGGCAGCATCTCCTTCTCATCAAGTTTGGAGCAAAGCGGAAATTTGACTTCTTAACCAATGAGCCTTCCGATACCCGTTTGGCGAAATAATGCAGCCCAGAAGCTACATTGTCTGGTCAACATGAAAGATAAATCTTAATATCAACGGCGATGGGAGTTAGCCAGAATCAAGAGGCAATAAACGAGATGAGCCGGGAGGCCTGGTTCGTCACGCGTATCCCTCAGGCGAGGCCCATTTTCTTGAGGGCCTCGTCCGCTCGGCTCGTCTTGGGCGCGTCCTCGGGCAGGAAGAGGATGACGCCGCCACGGACGGGACGAACGGCGATTTTTCCTTCAGCCGCCAACCTGGTTGTAACCTTAACGGGGTCCTCGCCATCAAAATAGTTCTTGAAGGCTTCGTTAAACCCGCTGTAAACAGAATGGATGCCCTTGAAAGGCTCTGTCCTCAGGCTTTGGATGGCCCTCTTGACAAATTCTTCATGGGAAAGTTTCGGGCTCATGTCTCCCTCCCTCTCAGGCAATGTCCCGAAAATTCCGGGAATGATAAAAGACGCTCATCCTGGCACTTTTTCCCACTGCCTGCATTCACGCATCCATTTGATCGCTCCATATCAATTGAAGGCGGCCGGGCTAAATTCGCTTGTCTTTTTTAGTTTTTTTCCGCTAAAATAGATGGCCATGGAAACCGTAAGCTCTAAAATCTGGGATCTTTATGAGAAAGAAAGGAAAAGGAGGATGACGAACAGGTTTTTCATCGAGGGCCATAAGCCCAAGCAGAGCCTCGAGGACGAGAACACGCTCCTTATCGAGAGCGAGGAAGCTTTCCCGACTATCGAAGTAGCCACGGCCAAAGCCAAAGAATATTTTGATAAAGAAAAGGAACTGGGCCTCATGGTCATTTATACAGTGGATGAAGAAGGGACAAAAGAGGGAGTTAAGTTTATTTTCAAGAACGAAGAGGGTGAGCTCGAAGAAACCGACCTTTTTTGGTGAAGATAAGCGGGGTGAGTGAGGGGTCTCGAACCCCCAACCTTCGGATCCACAGTCCGATGCTCTAACCAGTTGAGCTACACTCACCGCCTCTGGGGAAGAGCCAATTTTAGCACCTTCTCCGGATTCTGTAAATATGGCGAATGGAACCCGAAATTGCCGATTAAAGCACCTGACAGGACCGGTGGGGTATTTTTGCCGGCAATTTTGGGATGCATTGACGATGGCGTTGATTCCACCCAACCTTGAGCACCCCGGGTTGAACTGAACTTACGTTTCCGGATTTCCAGATTCTTAGCGCTGGCCCTCGATGAGGTCGAGGACTTCGGGCGAGTCCCGCCATTTCTCCTTGACCTTGACCTTAAGGTCGAGAAAGAGTTTGGCCCCCAGGATGGTCTCGATCTCCCGGCGGGCTTCGATGCCGATCATCTTGATGACCTGGCCACGCCGGCCAATGACGATTTTGCGATGGCTTTCCCTTTCGACGAAAATGGTGGCACTGAGATAGACGACTTTTCTTTTTCCCTTTTTCTTTTTTCCCTCAGCCGGCTGGCCGCTCGCTCGGTCAGGCCGGCTGGCTCGGCTTTTCTTCTCCATTTCTTCTTCGAGTTTTTCTCCAGGTTTGATGGGTTTTTCTGGAAAACGAAAGCCGGTTGCAGTTGGAGCCGGGGTTGAATTTTGGGAGGAGGTTTCTTGAGCCAGCGCGTCTTGGTCGTTCTTTCCCAGTGTTCCCCCCGTCCCCCTCTCCTCCAGCTTCTCGACGAGGACTGCCGTCACAAAGGGGAGCTCTTTCTCCACCCGTTTGAGGAGCTTCTCGCGGATGATTTCCGCCAGCTGGAAGCGGAGCGGCAATTGGGTCACCGTCTCATCGTCGTAGAGTTTTTCCGCCTCGGGAAGATAATGATAAATGCTTTTTTCCAGAACATCGAGGTTAGTCCCACGCAAAGCGGAGATGGGGATGATTTCTTTGAAGTCGAGCAGGTCCTTGTATTTGTCGATGAGGAGGAGGATTTTTTCTTTCTTGATGATATCGACTTTGTTGATGAGCAAGAAAAGGGGTGTTGTTACTTTGCGGAGCGTTTCGACGACGAACTCGTCGCCGTGGCCGTAGGGCTGGGTGGCGTCGATGAGCAAGCAGATGAGGTCGCTCGTCTCGAGCGCCGAGTAGACGAAACTCATCATCCGCTTGTTGAGGGTGTGGAGGGGTTTGTGGATGCCCGGGTTGTCGATGAAGATGATTTGTCCTTGCTGTGTCGTCTTGATTCCCAGGATGCTAATTCTGGTCGTCTGAGGCTTGTCAGAGATAATGGCCACCTTCTGACCGAGGAGGCTGTTGAGGAGGGTCGACTTGCCCACGTTGGGCCGACCCACCAGGGCGACATACCCGACTTTCATCTTTTAGCTTCGTCCTTGTCTTTCTTGCCTTCTTTTTCGCTTCTCATTTTGGCCAAGCTTTCCTCTCCGATGTCGGGACGCTTTGTTTGATCCGCCCGGCGGACTTTCAACTTCTTGATTCTTTTGCGGTCGCTATCCAAGATCTCAAAGCTCAAACCCTTGATGGTGATGGTTTCGCCTCGCTCGGGCAGCCGGCCGAGGTGGTGGGTGACGAGACCGGCGACGGTAATGTAATCCTCCTCGGCCAAGTCAAGGTCGTAGAGCTCCTCGACAGCCTCGACTTCGACCTCGCCGCGGAGGACGAATTCGCCAGGGCCGGTGGGTGTGATTTCCGCCTCTTCCTCGGTGTCGTATTCGTCCTGGATTTCACCGACGATTTCTTCCATTAAGTCTTCCATGGTGACCAGGCCCGAAACACCGCCGTGCTCGTCGATAACGATGGCCATCTTAACTTTTCGTTTCTGGAATTCCCGGAGAAGCTCGGCCACTTTCATCGATTCCGGGACGAAGTAGGCGGGACGGATAATCGGTTCGATGGGCATCTCGCGGTAGCGGTCTTCGGCATAGGCAAGCAGGTCCTTGGCTATGACCATGCCCTCGATGTTGTCGATTCGATCCCTGTACACGGGGATGCGCGAGTACTTCTCCTTTTCGATGAGTTCGCGCAAGGCACCCAGTGTGGCCTCCTTTTTGACGCAGACCATCTCCACCCGCGGTGTCATGATTTCCCGGACTCGGGTATCGCCAAATTCGACGACACTCCGAAGCAACTTTTTCTCCTCCTCTTCGATGATGCCTTCTTCAGTGGCCTCGTCGACGAAGGTGGAAATTTCTTCCTCGCTGGCTTCGCGGGCCTTGGCCTCACCGAGCTCCTCCTTGATCTGCCGGGCTTCGAACTTCCGGGAAAGAAAGATGAGCGGCAACGCAAGCGCCTGGACAAGACCGAAGTAGGGGAGGAAAAACTTGACCACCGCCCGCCTGTCCAGGGAATTGAAAAAGCGGGGGAGGTAATCGAAGAAGATAAAATAGATGGCGATGGCGAGGAAGAAAAAGCCTAACGGCCAGAACTCGTACCGCAGCGAAAGAGCGAAGAGGTAAGTGAGGAAGCCGATGAGAAAGACCGCCCGCAGGCTGTCGACAGCGATTCTTGTCTCCTCGAAGCCCTCGAGCACGCGTTGACGGCGGAGGCGCGATTCGTCTTCAAGAAACCGGCTGAGGGAAATCCTCGAGATGGAACCCAGCGAGGCGTGGAAAAGCGAGAGGAGAAGACAAAAGAGGAAAACTGCGGCCAGACCCACCCATTTCCACATCCCGCCGGCCATCTTATTTCCTATCTCCTCTCCAGAAAAAGCGGGCTTTTTCCTCCTCTTTTTCGATGCCCCGGCCGTGCTCGTAACCCAAGAGGTGGAGGAATCCATGGATGACCAGGTCCTCGAGCTCCTCCTCAAGGCCATGCGGCTGACGAAGGCATTGCCGGAAGGCT
The DNA here is from genome assembly GCA_964445305.1 of uncultured Eubacteriales bacterium. Classification (GTDB taxonomy): domain Bacteria; phylum Acidobacteriota; class Aminicenantia; order Aminicenantales; family UBA8522; genus CAYUKK01. The sequence continues at coordinate 3,742 of CAYUKK010000101.1, read as the reverse complement.
TGAGGAACCGAAATGAGGATGTCCCCCAGATAGAATTTTCCATCAGCGGCCTTCTTCCCGACCGGAAAGCTAAGGACATCGGTTGGCGCGTCCCGGCCCAAAAACTTCTTGTTCAAAGCTCTTATCCTTTTTGTGTCCACGAAGGCGAGGGTTATCTCAGGGTCTTCGAGCCCGAACCGCTGGACCAGCTTATCGAGAAGGTCCGTAAACCTGGCCAGGCGGAGGCAATACTTACGCTGGAGGTTTAGCACTTCGATCATCGGCTTTCTTCGACGGAACGGGCTTTTTCGCTTTTTTCTCAAAGTCGAAGCCGGGGTATTCCAGGCGCGGATGAAAGATGGTGTAAAGCGTGGAGTGGAATGAGGCGGCCACAGCTCTGAGCTCACGGAGGGAGAAATCGCAATCGTCGAGCTGACCATCCTGGAGGTAAGTCTCGAAAATTTCGGTGATAACCCGCTTGAGGTTTTCGCGGGATGGGACCTTCAGGCTTCGGGAGGCCGCTTCGACTGAATCAGCCAGCATAATGAGGGCCGCTTCCTTGCTTTGCGGCCGCGGTCCGGGATAGCGGTAGCTTTCCTCGCCGACCCTCTGCATCTCCGGGTCATACTTTTCCTTGGCTTTTTGATAGAAATATCGGACAAGCGAATTGCCATGATGTTGCTCGATGACCTCGCGGATTTGGCGGGGGAGTCGCAGCTTCCTGGCCATCTCCACCCCTTCCTTGACATGGTTGACGATGACGAGCGCACTCATGCTCGGCGTCAGGTCCTTGTGAGCGTCGGGGTTGCGGGTCATGTTTTCGATGAAGTACTCCGGCCTTTTCATTTTGCCGATATCGTGGTAGAGAGCGCCAGCTTTGACCAGCATGGAATCCAGACGGATCTCTTCGGCTGCTTTCTCAGCCAGGGTGGCGACGATGAGGGAATGATGGTAGGACCCGGGCGCGGTAATGGCCATCTGCCGGAAAATCGGCAAATCAGAATTGGAAAGCTCGAGGAGCTTGGTCTGGGTAACAAAGCCAAAGATACTCTCGAAAAGAGGAAGGAGAAGGAAGGCCAGAGCGGCCCCCAGAGCCCCGCCGATGATACCCATGGCTGCTCCCGTGGCCACAAGGTTGAGCCCTCGCGTCGTTTCGCCGACCAACTCGAGGGTGAGGATGAGGAAAACATTCACCGGCGCCACGATGAAAACGCCGGCGCGGAGAGTTGAGGTTCTCTTTTGCTTGCCGTAGAATTTGATGCCGTAGATAGCCGCCAAACCGCCGATAAAACTGAAGAGCATGAGAGGAAAATTTCCCTGGAAGAAATAGCCGACGAGCAGGCTGTTGAGGATGGAAAAAATCAAGCTCGTCGGGTTCGTCGTCAGAAAGGCAAAAAGGAGGACACCGAAGGCGTAAGGAAAGGCGAACTTGTAGAGCTCGACGTCGGACAGAAAAGCCCAGCGGCTCTGTTGGCTAAAGACGGTAGCCAGGAAAAGGGATAGTTTGTAGATCAGCAAGGAGAGGACGAGGGCTAAGCCCATCATAAGGAAGATTTTTCGGGCCAGCGGAAACCTGAGCAGGGATTTCAGGTAATACCAGAGGGTGACAAAAAGCAGAGCCAAGAGCAGAACCGTGCCGGCAAAATTTCTAACCCAAGCCCGCCTGGCCTCCAGGCTCTGATTGATGATGTTGATCCACTTGAGCGTCTCGGCCGTGACTTCGTCGCCCTTGCGGATGATGACTTTGCCTTTTTTGATTCGATAAAAAACGGTCTCCACGCGGCTGCGGGCAAGCTCCTTGCGCGCTTCCGTTTCGACCTTATTGTAGGTAATATTGGGGGTGATGAAGGCGTTAGCCATGCTCCGCAGCAGGGACTTGTGACGTGCCGGGAGTTCGAGCTTATCCACCTCGGCGGCGAACTTCTCCTGGCTTTCTTTGACTTCGAGAATTTCCTCCACCCTGGTTAACTTTTCGTTTCCTGGACCGCGCAAGAGGATGAATCCTCTTTCTGGTTCTTGACGGATAAACAGGTTCTTGGACAGGATGATGCCGGACGAGGAGATTTTCCCGATGAGGCTGATGAGCGTCTCCTCGAGCTCAGCTGAGAAATTGGACCGGACGAGCATTTCGACTTCGCGCGACCCAAGGTCAAAGCCAAATTTTTCGGCCAATTCTTTTGCGAATTCGCTCACGTCCTTGGCTGTGGCGGGCTTCCTCAGTCGCTCCCTGCCGAGCTCGAAGAACTGTCGGATTCTTTCCTCCGTGTTGAGGAGCGAATTCTCGTCGAAGGAATAGACAGGGAGTACCGCCGCCTCGGCTTCGGCCCGCCGTTTGGCTGTCGTTTCCGTATCTTCGATGGTCAAGTCGATGGGCGAGACGATGTCGGTCGGAGCAATGGCACCGACCTCGAGTCGAGGCAAAAACTTAGATGGGGCATAGGAGAGAAAATAGGCCAGGACGAGGACAAAAAAGATGAGATGGAGAAACGGATTCCCGGCCAGCTTTTCCCAGAAGGCTCTTTCTTGTTTTCGCCTGGCTGGCGGAGTCGAGCTGGGCTTCGACCTGGCCAGCTGTCCCTTGAAGAGCTTGATGCGGCGGAAAGACACGAAATTCATCCGTTTTTAACTAATCCCTGGCGCTTCGGGCCTCTGCCTTCTTGTAGGCGCCGATGATTTTCTGGACAAGGGGATGCCGGACGACGTCACGCTCGTCAAAATAGATGAAAGCAATCTCCTTGATGGGGGCAAGGATTCTGATCGCTTCGAGCACGCCCGATTTCCGCGGCTGGGGTAAATCAATCTGGGTGATGTCGGCTGTGACGACGACCTTGGAGCCGAAGCCCGACCGCGTCAGGAGCATCTTCATCTGCTCCCGCGTCGTATTTTGGGCCTCGTCGAGGATGATGAACGAATCGTTGAGCGTCCGACCGCGCATGTAAGCTAAGGGCGCAATCTCGATGATTCCCCTTTCGATCAGCCGGTTGGCCTGGTCAGCCTGGCTGAGGTCGAAGAGCGCATCGTAGAGGGGGCGGAGGTAAGGGTTGATTTTCTGGTAGATGTCGCCAGGCAGAAAACCGAGCTTTTCTCCCGCCTCGACAGCCGGCCGGGTAAGGATGATTCGGTTAACCATTTTTTCCTGGAGGAACATCAAGGCCATGGCCATGGCCAAGTAGGTCTTTCCGGTTCCAGCTGGCCCGATACCGAAAACAAGGTCAAAATGGCGGATAGCCTGGATGTACTCCTGCTGGTTGAGACTCTTCGGGTTGACGGATTTTCGAGAGAGGTTAAGGACTTCGGAGGGAAAATAGTTCTCCAGCGGCTGAGCACAACCCCCTTCGAGAAGGTCGAGGGCGATGTGGAAATCCTCCTCCTTAAGGGAATAGCCCTTTTCTTGAAGGTCGTTCATCTTATCGAAATAAAACTTCGCGAATTCCACTTTCTTCCGGTCGCCGTCAATCCACAGGCTATCGCCACGAATAGACAAGGAGACCCCCAGCCTGGCTTCGAGCTTTTTCAGGTTTCTGTCGAGGATACCAGAAAAGACATTGTGCCGGATATAGGGATGGGTGATTTTTTCCATCAGTAAAAGGAAGGATCAGACTCTTCGGCCATTAATTCAGCAAATTTTTTCTTCCTCATTATAAACACTAAGTCTCCCCCCTTGTCAAGGCTTTCCATGCCATGCCAAGATTGCCGATGGGAACTTCCTGTGTGGCGAAACGGCTTTCGATTACGCAAAATAAGGGCCATAGGCCGACACCCG
>CAYUKK010000100.1:0-6449 GCA_964445305.1 uncultured Eubacteriales bacterium | reverse complement strand
ACCAGGGGAGGCTGCGGTTGCCGATGAAATAACCGCTGGCGCCTGTCCGGCTGGCGCGTCTCGTAAAATACAAGCCAACAGCCAGGGAAATAGCACAAAGAAGGAAAACGACGAGCCAATCCGGCCGACTCATCTTTATGCCCTGAGGAAGCTTACCATTATCAGTTTCTGCTTCCCCTGTCAAAAATTCCCTCGGATGCTGAAAGGATTTGACTTAGACGGGAAATTTCGCTATGATGGATAATCATTTTTAGATGAAAGTGACTACTCATGTTGAGCATGCGATTGATGCGATTCGGTGCCAAGAAGAAGCCATTCTACCGGATTGTGGTCATGGAGGCGAGGAATCCCCGTCAGGGCAAGGCCAAGGATTTCATCGGGACCTATGACCCCCTCAAGGACCCGGCCGAGATCAAGATCGACCTTGAGAAAGCTAACGCCTGGCTGAAAAAAGGGGCGCGAGTATCGCCAACCGTCCAGTCCCTTTTGCATAGAGCTACCCTTTCAAATAGCAATACGCCTAATCATTCTTAATCATTAAGGAGGTCACTGTGAAGGAGCTCGTTGAATTGATCGCCAAATCGCTAGTGGACAACCCGGAAAAGGTGATGGTTTCCCAGCTCGAAGGAGAGCAGACCACCATCCTTGAACTCAAGGTCGCTCCGGAGGATTTGGGAAAGGTCATCGGCAAACAGGGCAGAACCGCGCGCGCCATTCGGATAATCCTCGGTGCCGCAGGCATGAAGCTGAAGAGGAGATTCAACCTCGAGATTATTGAAAAGGGTTAGTTGATAAGCGTTGGGAGGATACTGAGGAGTCAAGGGAAGGAAGGGCAGGTCAAGCTCAGATTCTACCGACCGGGGTTAATCAGATTCCCGACGCTTAAAAAAATCTACATCGAAAGGGAAGGGGGGATGAAGGAATATAAAGTCGAATCTTTTTCCCGGCGAGGCGGGGCCTACGACGTCAAGCTCGATGGCGTGACCACGCTGGCCGAGGCGGACAGCCTGGCCGGGGCCGAAGTGTTCGTGCCGGAGGAGGGCCTTGAATTGCTCGAAGAAGGCGAGTACTATCTTCACCAGCTCAAGGGATGTTCGGTTATCGGCCCGGAAGGCAATAAAATCGGTGTTGTTGTCGATGCGATTTCGGTCCCGGAGAACAACCTTCTTGTCGTCAAGAAAGGCGGCCGCGAAATCCTCATCCCTTTCCACGCCTCCATCTGCAAACGGGTGAACGTAACCGAAAAGGAGATTCTGGTTGACCCCCCGGCGGGTCTTTTGGACTTAGATGAGGTTTGATATAATTACCATCTTCCCTGAAATGTTGGCCAGCGTGTTTTCAGGGGGCGTGGTGAAGAAGGCGCTGGAAAAAAAGAAGCTGGAGGTGCGGGTGCACGACTTGAGGGATTTCGCCCGGGGCCGGCACAGGCAAGTGGATGACCGGCCTTATGGAGGAGGCGAGGGCATGGTTCTCAAGCCAGAGCCCATTTTCGAGGCTGTCGAGAGCTTGAAGCAGGACGAAAGGAGTGCTGTCTACCTTCTCTCTCCCTGCGGGCAGAAGTTCAACTCCTCCCTGGCCGAGCAGCTGGCCAGCATCCCCCAGGTCATATTGATCTGCGGCCGCTATGAAGGCGTTGACGAGAGGGTCAGTCAGCACCTCGTCGACGGCGAGCTTTCGGTGGGCGATTACGTCCTCACCGGTGGTGAGCCCGCAGCCTGGGTCATCGTCGACGCTGTGGCCAGGTTTATTCCTGGAGTTGTTGGGAAAGAGGCTTCCGTGCGGAAGGATTCTTTTTCCAGCGGCCTCCTCGATTTTCCTCATTACACGCGGCCACGGGATTTTCGCGGCATGAAAGTTCCGGCTGTCCTTTTTTCCGGTGATCATGCCCGGATCCAGGCCTGGCGGCGAAAAAAGGCTCTGGAGAAGACGTGGAGGATGCGGCCCGACCTTCTGGATGAGCAAAGCCTGAGCCCCGAGGAAAGAAAATTGCTTGATTCCGTCATAAAGAAAGGAAAGGACGATGAGCCTGATTGATTTGGCCGAGCAAAAGCAGCTGAAAACGGACGTGGAGCCTTTTGATGTTGGGGATACCGTCAAGGTCCACGTTATCATCAAAGAAGGCGACAAAGAGCGCATCCAGGTTTTTAAGGGCGACGTTATTTCCAAGCGAGGTCGCGGCCTCGGGACGACCTTCACCGTCCGGAAAATCTCTTTCGGCATCGGTGTCGAAAGGATCTTTCCCTTGCATTCTCGGGCGATAAAAAAGGTGGAGGTGGTCAAGAAGGGAAGAATCAGGCGAGCCAAGCTGTATTACCTTAGAGACCTCAAGGGGAAAGCAGCCAAGCTTAGGGAGGTTAAATAGGAGCAGCTCGTTTTTTCGCCTGCTGGAAGGCGAAGATGGCCAGTTTCAGGGTTGAACGGCAGATTTTCCGGCAGCACGGGGGGAGGATTGCTGGTGTGGATGAAGCAGGAAGAGGAGCGCTCTTTGGGCCGGTCATCGCGGCCGCTGTGGTCTTTCCGCCCCGGCTGATTGAACGACCCGTCAGGGGATGGTTGAAGGAGGTCAACGATTCCAAATCCCTTTCTCCCCTGAAGCGCTCGAGGCTTGCCGCTCGCATCCTGGCCGAAGCGGAGACGGTTGGAGTGGGAGCCGCTTCAGCCTACGAGATTGACAAGCTCAACATCTATTGGGCTTCCATCGAAGCTATGAAAAGAGCCATCGAGAGCTTGGCCTTACGTCCGGATTTTCTTTTGATCGATGGCCCCAAACAGGCCAGGGCCCAATTTCCGTGCCCGGAGCTTTGCCTCCCTGGCGGGGACAGGGTCTCGATCTCGATTGCGGCAGCTTCCATCATCGCCAAGGTCGTCCGCGACGAGCTGATCCAAATTCTTGAAGACTATTACCAGGGTTATCATCTCGGCCGCAACAAAGGCTACGGCACTAAAGAGCATTATCAGGCGTTGCGGGAGAAGGGACCTTCGCCCCTTCACCGGATGAGTTTCAACCTCAGGGGTCGGGGTTTCGAATGAATAACCGAGTGGACAAGACCAAGACGGTCGAAATTGCCGAGAGGCTGGTCAAAGCTGGCCGTTTGGAAGAAGCCATCGAAGAATACAAGAAGCTCCTCGCTGGCGAGCCAGCCGATTTAAGTATCAACAACCTCATCGGCGACCTCTATCTTCAGCTCGGCCGCATTGCCGAAGCGATTAAAGCCTTCCAGAGTGTCGGTGGCTACTACGAATCGAAGGGTTATTACCAGCAAGCCTTGGCCATCTACAGGAAGATCAATAAACTCGACCCGGGGCATGTCGTGGCCATGGTCAAGATGGGCGACCTCTATGGGAATCAGGGGTTTGTCCAAGAAGCCCGGAGAGAATATCTCAGGGCGGCTGAGATTCTACGCCGGGAAAACAGGGTCAAGGAGCTCATCTTCTTGTTCGATAAGCTTGTCCGATTGGACCGGAACAACGTCTCTTACAAGCTCACCCTGGCCGAGCTTTTGCAGGGGCAGGGATATCCGGAGGAAGCTCTGGTTCAACTCAACGAGGCGGCAGAGGTCCTCCTCGGCCAAGGTAATATCGAGGAAGCGGCGAAAGCTATCCACAAAGCAAGGCAAATCAACCCAGGCCATGAGAGGACAATCGCAAACCACGTTGAGGTTCTCAAGCGGCGGGGGCGAGTAGAAGAAGCCATCGAGATTGTCCGGGAAATGCTCAAGGGAGATGGCTCCAACGTTCGATTTTGGGTCCTCCTCGGTTCTCTCCTCTTCGATAAGGGGGAGCTCAAGGAAGCCGAGGAGATTTTTTCTAAAGTGGTGGCCGTGGAGCCTCGCGAAACGCGCGCCCGAATCAAACTCGGAAAAGTTTACGCTCTCCAGGACAGGCCGGAGCAAGCTTATGAGCTCTTTGAGCCTCTTCTTAACAATTTGCTCAAGAAACAAAAGGATGAAAAAGCCATCGGTTTACTGGGGATCGTGCTTAGCGCCAGGCACGCGTATGTTCCCGCCCTGGAAAAGCTGGCTTCCATTCTCAAGGCCGGCCGCGATAAAGCCAAGCAGGAACTCGTCTGGCGGGTTATCTTGAAGGAAGCCCGGGATCGCCACTTGACGGAGAAGATGTTTGTCGCCTTGACGGAGCTCATCGAGCTCTGTCCGAAGGACAAGAGCCTGGTCGAGGAATATCATGACCTTCGCCGCAAGCTCGGCTTTGCTGAGGAAAAGATAGGAGAAGAGGAACTCCTCTCGAGGGCCGGTGGCGAGGAAGATATCGATTTCCTTCTCTCCAAAGTAGACCTCTATGTGAGCATGGGGCTTGTCCGAAATGCCCGCCGGATTCTGGAAAACTTGAGCCAACGCTTTCCCCGCTCGGCCAAGGTTGAAGAGAAACTGAAAAGCTTGGAAGAGGTGAAGCCCGAGATCCGGGAGGAGGAAATCCCTCTCCGGGTGGAGAAAGTCAAGGAGGTGGAGACAAAGCTTGAGGCTTCCCCAGAAGGAGCGAGAACGTCTTTCTCCCGGTTGGAAGAGCAAGAGCCGGATGAGAAGAGGATCACGGCGGCGGAGATTTTTTCCGACACAGAGATTCTTCCTCTCCCGGCAGAGGAGACAGGGGGGAGGTCATTTTATGATTTAACCGATCGGATCAGGGAAGAGCTGGAAATGATCCGGACCGTCCGGGACCGGCAGCTGCAGGGCGATATTTCCATCCTGGAAAAGGACCTTTCGGACATTGTTCGTGACTTCCGGGAAGAAGTTCGAAAAAAAGTGGGGACCAAAGATTTTGAAACGCGTTACCATCTGGGCTTGGCTTTCCTCGAGCAGAACCTTATCGATGAGGCCGTGGAAGAGCTGGTGCTGGCTTCTGAAGACCCGGGCCGGGCTCTTGAATGCTACAGCATCATCGGTAAGGCTTATCGAAAAAAGAAAGACTTTGAAGAGGCGGAGAAGTGGCTCAAGGAGTGCCTCAAGATCGTCACCCAGGGCTCAGAAGAATTCTTTGCTCTTCAATACGAGCTGGCTTCTCTCTACGAAGAGAAAGGGGATAGGGAGAAGGCCAGGTCTCTTTATGACCAGATTCGTCATTGGAACGCTGCCTACCGGGATGTCGGCGAGAAGCTTAAGAGCTTAGCTTGAGCTTTTCAGAAAGCAGTGGTCAGGCCAAGGGCAAAGCGACCGTGCCTTCCGTAAGGGCTCTTCGAGATATAACCCAGCTCGGCGATGGCCCGAAGGTTGCGACGGAGCATCCGGCCGATATGAAAGGTCAGCGAGCCGTAGTCGAGTTCTTTGAGCTCTGAGTCCACCCAATTGTAGAGTCCGACCATATACCAGCGGCTATCGTCTCCTTGAGGCAGGAAGTGCAATTCGGCGAAGCCGCCTCTTGTTTTGACCGCCGGTTCATCGCTCATGGTGAAAAAGGGGTCTCCGTCGCGGCGTTCGACGAACTGGAAATTGAGCTCGAAAGGGAAAGCGGTAAGGGTGGCGTCGGCGCCAATCATCCAGAGGGAATTCCCGATTCCCTCCTTTTCCTCCTTGCCCAGATAGGTGAAACCTCCAACCCTCAGATGCTCCCCTGCGTCCTGGGATACGCGGCAGACGAAGTTCTTGTATTTATCAGAGTCGAAATTGCGAAGCGGGTTGGCCTCGCCAATCCCGGCCCCGTTGAGGATTTCGAGGGTAAAATCTGTGCCCGAAGGAAAACCATAGGTCAGCATGACGCCTCTATCGTAGGTCAAGTTGACGCTGGATTTGCCGACTTTGGTCCGGTAGATGGAATAGTCCTCGAAAGTGAGACGGAGCTCACGCTTGAAGAGGGGGTCAGAAACCTGGAACTGTCCGATATAGAAATCGAAATCTGACCCGAAGAGGTTGTTGAACATCAAGAACGCGTCCTCGATTCCGGCCACCTCCCCACGCTCAGAGAAAAAGAAATAGAAATAGTAGGAGATGTTCTTTGTGATCTCGCCGCCGGAGAGGAACTTGAGGAGGTAGGGAGAGGTGAAGTCCCACTGTTCAGCGCGGGAGTTGTTATAGGTGAGAAAGCCTTCCAGGCGCAAAGCGATGGGGATTTCCCGGAGGAGGGTGAGGAAACTATCGCCCGTTTCGATGGTGTATCGGGGCGTCTCTTTATCGGCGATAACAAACCCGTTTCCGGCGAATTCCTCACCGTAGTCCTTGAGCTTGGGGAAGGGGGCATGGCATGTCTTGCAGGTCATGCTGTATTTGCGGGCAAAGGCCGGGATAGCGAAGACGTTCGTGGAAAAGAGAAGGAATAAGAAAGTCAGGCTGAAAGAGAAGCGAATGACCTTTTTCATCGTTCACCTCACTCGAGCACGGTGATGGTTGTCGAATGTTCGTTAACCTTGATGATTTCGGATTCCTCCTCCGGCACTCCCAGGAAATCCGCCACGGGCTTGACCAATTTCTGGTAATAGAGAACAGCTGTGACCTTGAGTA
>CAYUKK010000099.1:0-30816 GCA_964445305.1 uncultured Eubacteriales bacterium | reverse complement strand
CAATTTTCGACTCTCCTGTTCGGTTGTCGTCTTCGAGGGAAACTGGTATGCTGAAGACCGCGAGTTTTCCGTTGCTTGGATTATGGAAATTCGAGGAGGAAGGCGATGAGCATAGAAACGGAAGAAGATGTCCTTCGTCTTTTCAAGGAATGCGATGCCCTGCTCGAAGGGCATTTCCAGCTCACCTCGGGAAAACACTCCGGCTGGTATTTTGAGAAGATCCGTCTCATCGAAAAGCCAGCTGCCCTGGAGCACATTGTTGACCTTCTGGTCAAGAAAATAGAGCAGGATGGAGAGAACTTTGATTATGTCATTTCCCCGGCTTACGGGGCCATTGCCATCGGGTTCTTGACCGCGCTCAAGCTCGGCAAAAAATTCGCCTTTACCCAACGTATCGAGGAGAAGATGGCTTTCCGGCCAGGCTGGATCGGTCTCGAAGCGGGTCGAAAAGCTTTGATTGTCGAGGATGTGCTGACCACGGGCGGGTCCATCCTGGAAGTCGTCGAGGCCCTGAAAAAGCGAGAGGTGGCCGTGGCTGGAGTCTATGTCCTTGTCGATAGAACTGCTGGAGAGGTCAAGGTTGAGGGTCAGCCGGTGGGAAGCCTTCTGGCTTTGAAAGTTGAGGCTTTCGAGCCTGAAGTCTGCCCTTTCTGCCGCGACGGAATTCCACTCACCAAGCCAGGCGCTTCTGATAGGAAGGTTTAATCGCCTTGTGAATGCTTTCAGAATAAATCAGCCCGACGGGCTTTTTCTCATTGATAGCCGGCCAGGGCGATGAGGGCGCGCATGAGCTTGAAACCCTCGATGTAATCATCGGCCGTGAACACCACAGAACGAGGCCCTGTCCGCTTGACTTGAGGGACAAGGGCCGGCATCTCGGCCTGGTTGCTCTGATGGAATTCAAGCTCAAACGTGAACGGCGGTTTCAGTCGGAAGGGCGGGACCTTGCTTCTCCTGAGCCAGGCTTCCCTCGCCCCCTCGCGGAGACGCTTGAGCGCTTCTTCTCGGGGGAGGAGCTGGGCAGCGTACCTTCCTGAGGCCTCCTTAACGGCCACAGTGACTACCTCATTCCCGAGAAGGGACTTGGCTTGACCGCACGTCTCCGCATCTCCGCTTAGCATGATGACGGGCACTCCAAAAGCGGCGGCAATCGCTGCGTTGAGGCCGAGCTCGGGAAGCTCGAGGTTATTGACTTTAATCGAACGGATGGTTGCGCCAGAATAAGTATGGTCGAGGATGGAATCCGCCGTTCCCGCTCGGGCATGGTAGCCGACGAAGACACAGGCGTCGAAAGAGGCGTCGATTCCTTGCATCATCGACAGCGGCTTGGGGGAGCCTGAGATGAGCGAAACTCTGGGGTTCAATTCATGAGCCAGGATATTCCTCATGCTGCCGTGGGAATCATTGACGACGATTTCCGCCACCCCGGCTTCGAGGAGGCCTTGGATGACGGCGTTAACGTCCTCGGCCATCCATTTTCTCGCCACTCCGTAGTCGTGGCCTTGAGCCGACGTCTGGTCGCCGTGGACAACACCCCAGATTCCCTCCATGTCGACCGAGATAAAGACCTTGGGGGCCGCTTTCTCGGCAGCAAGCAGGCTGGCCAGCAAGGTCAAAACGAGGGTGGCGTAGCCAATTTTTTTCATCCCAACCTCCTTTCTCCAGATGGTAAGCTGAACTCACCTTCGTGATTCTATCAAAAGGCTCGCAGGCTGACAAATCCTTTTCCACCCTTCCGCCCATCCCCTCTTGGGGGGAGAAAAAGGGGCTCAAAATCCCCCCTCGAATCCTCCTCTTTGAGGATGGGAATTCCATCTGGCTCAACGGAAAATAGGGAGGCGAGGCTTTCCAGGCCGGAGGACAAAGCATGATCAAAGAAGAGAAGGGGAGCTCGGCAGGCAGTATTTTGACCGAATCTCCTGGGCTGGGCAACAAGAGCGTGCCCAAAGGAAAAAAGGAGGTCAAGGGGAGGGTCAGCCTTTCCTTGGAAAAGGCAGACCTCAGCCGGATGGTGGAACAGATAAAGGAAGAGGTCGACACTCACCAGCGTGCCGCGGCCGAAATCGAAAAGAAGATGGAAAAGCTGGCCACGGCTGCTTTGGATGAGCTTCTCAAGGTGCGCGAGTTGAAAGGCATCATCGAGAGTCTGAGGGAGCGCGATCCCCTGGCTGGTGAGAAGGAAGGCGTCTTTGAGGGTGAGGACACGGCCTCAGCCTGGAAGGTAGTTCTCGACCAGAACCTGGAAAGGTTGCTGGCCATCAAAAAGCTTCTTGAGAGGTCGCTTCGGCCGAAAAAAGAGAAGAAGGAAGCCGTGCCCGCGCCTCAGCCCATTTCCACGGCGAGGAAAAAAATACTCGTCGTCGACGACGACCCGACGACGGTCAAAATTATTGCCCATTTCCTGGAAAGAGAAAATTTTGTAGTCCGCACATCCTTGAGCGGCTCGGAGGGGCTGAAGAAGGCATTCGAGGAAAATCCTGACCTTATCCTCCTCGACATCATGATACCCGACCTCAACGGGTTTCAGTTCCTGTCCGTTTTCCAAAAGGACGAGCAGACAGCCCGCATTCCCGTTATCATCCTGAGCTCCCTGACCGAGGAGGCAGACATCCTCAGGGGGCTTCAAACGGGCGCTGTCGACTATATCACTAAGCCATTTTCTCCGCCTGTCTTGCTGGCTAAAATAAGAAAAAACCTCGATTCGCACCCATGAGCCCCTCGCTCGTTATTCTTGTCTACAGCCTCGGTTTTCTTCTCCTTGTTTCTCTTTGTCTCTTCGGTTTTATCGTCTTGCGACGGGTCGTTACTGATTCCGAGCAGCGCCTTTTTCAGCGACTCTACCGGGCCATCGAGAAGGATATTTTAGAGGCAGTGACCGCACCGGACTTGGAACGGCTGCGCGAGGTAGCGTCCAAGTACCGGCTCTATTCTTCTGTGCTGACGCGTGTTCTTCTCGATTATGGCCAGGTGATAAGCGGGGATGCTAAAGACCGTCTGAAGCTCGTCTTCGACCTGACGTTGCGCGAGCGGTGCCGGAAGCAACTCTCCTCGCCCTGGACCAGCCGGCGCCTCAAAGCGGCTCGCCTTTTCTTTGTTTTTTTCGACCCGGGGGAGAGCGAGATTCTTCTGAAGATTTTCCAGGATAAACCCATCGTCAGGCTCACCGCCCTGACGAGCCTTTTTCGCGTTTCTGACCCGGCAATTCTCGAGTTCATCTGTCGGGCCTTCGAGGAAGATTCTGGCCCCACTTTGAGGTCGTACTTCAGCATCATGGTTGGTCTCGGTGAGAAGATAGAGCCCTATGTGAGGGAGAGCTTGAAGAAGAACCTCCCTCTGGAAAAAATCGGGCTTCTCATCGAGCTCATCGGGACTGTCCCCCTTCGCACTCTCGGGAGCGAGCTCCAATCCTGGTCTACCCACCCGGAAAAAGAAATCCGTATCAAGGTTGCCCGGGCTCTGGGGAAGCTATCCCTTCCCGATTCTATAGCGATTCTCCTCAAACTGGCCAAGGATGAAGCGTGGGAGGTCCAGGCCCAGGCTGTTAAAAGCCTTGGCCTTCTCAAGGACCCCCGAGCCCTGGACCTGCTCTTTCGATCGCTCTTTTCCCCCCACTGGTATGTCCGTTATAACGCTGCCAGAGTGCTGGCCAGCATGGGGCGGGAGGGAATCGAAAAGCTGAAGAGCGTTGCCGCTCAGGAGATGGACCGCTATGCCCGGGACATGTCCATCATGACTCTCCATGAACTGGCCATCCTGGAAGAGGGAGAGTGAGGCATGGCCGCGGCATGGGACGCCTTTTACCACTTTTTCAGCTGGCTGATCCTCATTTATTTTGTGGCGCTCAACCTTTCCTACATTTTGTTCACGATTCTTTCCCTCATCGGGATCTTTCGTTACCAGAAGCTCACCACCTATGTCAGCTTCCACGACGTTTTCCGCCTTCCCCTGGTCAAGCCGATCTCCATCATCGCGCCTGCCTTTAACGAGGAAGCCACCATTGTCGAGAGTGTGCGGGCCTTATTAGCCCTCGAATACCCGTGCTATGAGGTCATTATCGTCAACGACGGGTCCACCGATTTGACGCTGGAGAAGCTCATCCGTGTCTTCCACCTCCAGAAAGCTCGACGGGTTTTCCGCCGGGTTCTCGAAACCAAGCCCATCCGCGGCATCTATCTCTCGCCTGACTATCCCCATTTGGTCGTCGTCGACAAAGTCAACGGCAAGAAAGCTGACGCATTGAACGCCGGGTTGAACATTTCCCGCTACCCCCTTTTCTGCGCTGTCGATAGTGATTCGCTCTTGGAGAAAGATGCCCTGCTTAAGATTGTTCGCCCCTTTCTCGAGGAGCCGGAGCGGCTCGTCGCGGCGGGCGGAATCATCCGGCTCAGCAACGGTTGCACGGTGGCGAGCGGCCAGGTGGGTCAAGTGCGCCTGCCGCGGAATATCCTGGCCCGGCTTCAAATCGTCGAGTATCTACGCGCCTTCCTCGGCGGACGCCTCGGCTTGAGCATGCTCCGGAGTGTTCTCATCATTTCTGGAGCTTTCGGCATATTTCGCAAGGATATCGTCCTTCAATGCGGGGGTTATCGCCATGGAACGGTGGGCGAAGACCTCGATTTGGTAGTCAGGATGAGACGCCACCTCCACAACATGCATATGCCTTTCAGCATCCGGTTCATCCCCGACCCGATTTGCTGGACGGAAGCTCCCGAATCCTTAAAGTTGCTTGCCCGGCAGAGGAACCGCTGGCACCGTGGGCTCATCGATGCTCTTAGCCATAACATCCACATGCTCTTCAACCCGCGCTATGGCGTAACCGGGCTGGTGGCCATGCCGTTCTACTTCATTTTTGAGATGCTCGGACCGTTCATCGAGGTGGGCGGGTATCTGGTATTCCTCTTCTGTCTGATTTTTGGCGGGCTGAATTATCCTTTTGCCCTCCTCTTTTTCCTTGTGGCGGTGATACTGGGAACATTACTTTCCCTGCTGGCTGTCCTCCTCGAAGAGTATTCGGCTTACCGTTACCCCCGCCTGGGGGATATCCTCCTCATCGTTCTTTTCAGCTTGCTGGAGAATGTCGTCTATCGCCAGTTTCTCACTGTCGTCAGGGTCAAAGCTTTCTTTGATTATTGGCGGGGTAAAGAGGAGTGGGGGAGGATGACGAGAAAGGGGTTTGCCGAAGCGAGGTGAGCGATGGGGAGACGACACAGCTCTTATCCAATAGCTAATCTTATATTATTTCTATCGATTCTATCGATATTGTATAGATTATCCCTGTTCGGATGGCCCGCCCTGGAAGATAGAAGGGTCGAGGACATTCGCCGTGCCATCCGAGAGAACCGATTCGGCCAGGCCATTAAGATGTGCCAGGCCGAGCTCCGCCGCGACCCTGAAAGCTATGACTTCACCTTTTTGCTCGGCCAGGCCTACGCCTACTCCGGAAAATGGGATGAAGCACTCGTCCTTCTGGCCGGCCTGACCGCTCGCTTTCCCCAGAACACGGACGTTCTTCTCCTGCGAGCCCGTGTCGAGAGCTGGAAGAGGAATTATGGCGCGGCTGAAGCGGGTTACAAGAAGGTGCTCGCTATTTCTCCCGGCAACCTCGAAGCATTAACCGGGCTGGCCGAGGTTTCGTCCTGGAAGGGAGATTACAGGCAAGCCATTGTCCTTTATGAACAAATAGCGGAGCGGCAAAAAGGCCAACCGGCGGCACTCGCCGATACCCTGTTCCGGCTCGGACGGGTCCACATGTGGAATGGCAACTACGACAAAGCGAGGGAATATTACCTCCGGGCCATCCAGTTGGAGCCAGAGAATGAGGATTACAACCGGGCCCTCAAGATAGCCACGCCGCGGTGGCAGGATAGATACGAATTCCGCTTTGAGCGCCAGAATGAATCCTTTAGCGATGGCCGTCCCGATTACGTGGATGACCGACTGGCCCTCCAGGTCCGTCTCCACCGGCCAGGCCCCCTCATTCTTAAAGTGGACAGAACTGAGCGTTTCAAGCGGGAAGATTATCAGATGGAGATGGAATTTTATCCCCGACTTTGGGGTCGGGCTTACGCTTATCTTAACGCCAGCTATTCGCCAAAGGCGGTCCACTTCCCTGAGTATTCTTTTCTGGCAGAGGTCTATCAAGGGTTCTTCAGCGCCTGGGATGTCTCCTTAGGCTACCGGAGGATGGGCTTTGTGTCCAATCCCGTGTCCCTCTATATCGGAAGTTTAGGCTATTATTTCGGCAACCAGATTGCCTTCCTCAGGTGGTACTATGCGCCCGATTCTGAGGGCCAGGACTTTTCTTGGACGGTGAGCCTCCGCCGCTATTTTTCAGCCACGAACTATCTCTATCTGGGTTACGGGCAAGGCTCAAAACCCTTCGACATCATCACGCTGGAGG
Source organism: uncultured Eubacteriales bacterium (assembly GCA_964445305.1). GTDB lineage: Bacteria > Acidobacteriota > Aminicenantia > Aminicenantales > UBA8522 > CAYUKK01. Next base: position 24,416 of record CAYUKK010000099.1, on the reverse strand, counting down.
ATTACACGGTTGGGTCGTGTCGCATCTTTTTCGCCGGCTTGGATTGGGTGCTCTGGGAAAGACTCCGGCTCCAGGTGAATTATACCCACCGTGATGAACGCCAGCTCAGGCGGAATCTCTTATTTTTAAGCGCTGGCTTCCGCTGGTAGAAAAACTCCATAGACAGGCCGAGGACAAGCGCCGATAAAGACATGCGGGGTCAGCTTGCTCTCTGCTTCCTTTTCTCCCGCAGACCCTCGAAGAGGGAGTAGACGACGGGAACGATAACAAGAGTGATGAGGGTTGAGCTTGTCAACCCGCCGACGACCGCCCGAGCCAGTGGCGCCTGAGCCTCGCCTCCTTCGCCTATTCCCAGCGATAGCGGAATCATGGCCATGATGGTCGTCAGGGCGGTCATGAGGATCGGCCGAAGCCGTCGCCGGCCCGCCTCCTCGATAGCCTCCCGGACGCTCATTTTATCGCGGCGTCGGAGGAGGTTCGTGTAGTCGACGAGGAGAATGGCGTTGTTAACGACGATGCCGCCCAGCATGATGCAGCCGATATAAGACTGGACATTGAAAGTTGTGCCCGTGAGGAAGAGCATCAGGATGACGCCGATGGCTGCCATAGGGACGGAGAACATGACGATGAAGGGGTCTCGGACGGATTCATAGAGCATGGCCATAATCATGTAGACCAGCGTTATGGCCAGAATAATGCTGACCAGGAGCTCGCGGAAAGCTTTCTGTCTTTCCTCGTAATCGCCCGTGAAGGCGACGCTGAAGCCCCTGGGGATAGGGACAGAACGCAAGCCTTCCCGGATATCCTGGATGATGGAGCCCAGGTCTCGGTTGGCAATTTCAGCTGAAATGGTCAGAACTCGCTCCCGGTCCCTTCTCTCAATCCGCATCGGACCCCGACGCGGCCGGACATCGACGACGTTGCGGAGACTCACCTGCTCACCCTCCGCGTTGGTCAGCGTCATATCGAGGAGGTCGTTGACATCCAGGCGCTCGGCATCCTTGACCTTGACCAGAATCCGGAACTCGTAGCCTCCCTCGCGGTACATACTGGCCTGAGTGCCGGTTAGGATGGTCTGGATCGTCCGGCCGATCTGGCTAACGGAGAGTTTCATGTCGGCCGCGGCGTGGCGATCGATGAGGAAGAGCTCCTCGGGTTTGCCCACTTCCCGGCTGAGACGGACATCGGTGATGCCTTTGACGTTTTCGACGATTTTTTTCACCTGCTGGGCCAGTGCTTCCGCGACTTCGAGGTCGTAGCCACGAATTTCAACCTGGACCCTTTCCTGGCCGCCCCCTCCCCGCATGCCAAACATCATCTGGCCGCCGCTGGCCCTCGTCCGGATGATGACGCCGGGAATGCTGGCCAGTTTCCTCCTCAGGTCGTTGGCGATGGCCTCGCTCGACCTTGACCGCTGGGACTTGGGCTTGAGCTTGAGAGTGATGTTGCCGGTGTTCGAAGTTCCTCGCCAGCCTCCTCCCCCGATGCCCTCTTCGATGCTTTCCAGTTCAGGGAGTTCGTTCTTGATTATTCCGGCAATCATCTGGAATTTTTCATCCATGATGCCGAGCCTTGTTCCCACTTCCATTTCGACGGTCACGCGAGCTTCCCCTTCGTCCGTCGAGGGCATGAATTCACTCCCCACTACACGGGCAAGGAAGATACTTCCAACGAGCAGAGCCGCGGTTATCGCCAGAACGGTAAGTCGGTGGTCGAGGGCATAACGAAGAAGACGCTTGTAGCTATTTTCCAAACTCCGGAAAAGCCCGCGAATGGAGACGATAATCCTTCCTCCGATGCTCTGGGCATGAGGGTTGGCTGAAGGAGCGGGCCTAAGCACCCGGCTGGAAAGCATGGGCACAAGAGTCAGGGCGACGAAGAGTGAGCAGAGCAGGGCAAAACTGACCACGTAAGCCAGCTGCTTGAACATGATGCCCGACATACCGCGGATGAAGACCATCGGCAGGAAGACGGCCAGGGTCGTCAGCGTGCTGGCGATAATGGCCGCCTGAACTTCCTGACTTCCGAGGACAGCCGCCTTCCGCGGAGGCATGCCAGATTCCTGAAGGCGGTAGATGTTTTCGAGGACGACGATAGCGTTATCGACGAGCATCCCGATGCCCAAGGCCAGGCCGCCCAGGGTCATGATGTTGAGGGTAAAGCCGCCGAAATAGATGAGGGCGAAGGTGGCGATAATGGAGATGGGGATGGCGGTAGCGATAACCAGGGTGCTTCGGATGCTCGTCAGGAAGAAAAGGAGCACAACCACGGCCAGAATTCCGCCGTAGAGGGCAGCGTTGCTGACATTATTGATCGCCCTCTTGATGTACTGGGAACTATTGGAGACGGGGATGAGCTGTATCTGGGGGAGGTCCTGCTGGATTTTTTCGACTTCCCTCAACACCCCTTCCGCCACCCTGACTGTGTTCTTTCCAGATTGCTTGTTGATGGCGATCCGCGTTCCGGGCTTGCCGTTGATGCGGACGATGCGGGTGATTTTCTGATGAGTATCCTCGACCGAGGCAATTTCCTTGAGCTTGATGGGAACTCCTTCCCGGATGGCGATGACGGTTTCCTTGATTTCATCCAGGCTCGTGTAAACGCCGGGGATGCGGACGAGGATTTCGTAGTTTCCTCTCTCGATGAGGCCGGCTGGCAGGTCGATGTTTTCCTGACGGATTTTGTTGATGATGAGGTCGAGGGGGAGGCCGAGGGCCTTGATTTTGTCGGGGTAAAGGTTGACCTGGATTTCCCGCTGGAGACCGCCCCAGACGTCGACAGAAGCAACTCCAGGGACTCGTTCGATGCGGTAGGAAATCTGCTCGTCGATGATCCGCCGCGTCTGGATTGGGTCAAGGTTACTGACAACGCCGAGCATGAGGATGGGAAACTGGGCTGGGTCGAACTTTCGAAGGGTCGGTCGGTTGACGTCTTCGGGAAGCCGGGGGATGACTCTATCGAGGCGTTCGCGGACGTCATCGGCTGCTGCATCGAGGTCAGTGCCCCAAGAAAACATAACTCGAACAGTGCTACTTCCCTCGGACGAGATGGAAAAGACCTCTTCCACTCCCGGGACGGCGCTCATGGCCTCTTCAATGGGCCGGGTGATCAGTTGCTCGATTTCCTCGGGCCCCGTATTCTCGTAGGAAGTGGAGATGTTGAGCGTCGGAAAGGTGATTTCAGGCATCAAGTCGATGGGCAGGCGGCTTACCGAGACGAGCCCGACCGCAACGACGGCGAGCATGATCATGACCGTGAAAATCGGGCGCTTAATCGAAAATTCAGACAGGCTCATGGCTATTCTCCTGATGCGTCTTTTCTCTTGGGCGTCGGTTTTTTGGAGGGGGTGGTGTTGCTCCCCGAGGAGGGGGAAGTATCGGCGGGAAGAATGAGGTTCATGCCGTCCTCGAGGAGGTGCTGCCCGAGGGTGACGACATAGCCAGCGGCAAGCGGTGGTTCAAGGATTTCGGCTCGATCCCCTTCGACAATACCGACACGGACGGGCAAGAAATGGGCTTTCTTGTTCTCGAGGTCGGCGAGAAAGACGCCTTGCTGACCATTCCTGTTGGCCAGGGCGCTGTAGGGAACAATGGTCGCTTCTTCCCTTCTTGAAAATTCAATCTGGGTGGTGATGAACATGCCGGGTTTGAGAAGGCCTTCGGGGTTTTCGATTTCGATTTCAACCCTTGCCTGCCGCGATGTTTCCTTGAGCAGGGGAGCGATGCGGACGACGCGGCCACTGAAAGTTTTGCCGGGGAAGGCACTGCTGGTAATGGTGGCTTTTTGCTCGGTTTGGAGGCGGAAGTAGTCCCGGTCGGTGACGTGGACGACGGCCGTGATCGGCTGGAGGTCGATGATGGAGAGAATCGGCGTATTGGGCGAAAGCATTGCCCCTTCATCGACGAACCGTTCACCAACGTAGCGGATATCGCTACCCTTCTCCCAGGAGGCACGGATGCGGGTGTAGGAAAGACGGACCCGAGCAGTTTCCAAGGCAGCTTCCCGGTTGGCCAGTTGCGCCACTGCCACCTTATAGCGAGCTTCTTGGGCATCGTGTTGAGCCCTGACGGCGTCGAGCTGGGAGTCGGACTGGATTCCCTTCTGGTGAAGGGTTTGGGCACGCTCGAGGTCGCGGCGGGCCATCTCGAGAGAGCTCTTTGCTTCCTCCAGGTTGGCCTTGGCGACGCGGAGGTCTGCTTCCGCCTGGATGACCTGCTGCTGGTATTCCTCATCTTCCAGAACGGCCACGAGTTGATCTCGCCGGACGGGGTCGCCAATATCGACCAAAAGACGGTTTAGCTTGCCCGAGATTTTGGGGGCGATGGTGAACTGAGATTTAGGAATGAGGCTCCCTGAAAACTGGGCCACATCCCGGATCGAGCCCCTTTGGATGGGAGAAATTTCGACGGCCACAGACGGTCCTCTCTGTCCCATTCCCTGCTTTCCTTTGGAGGCAATGACAACGTCATAGATTTTCCAGCCCAGGAAGGCCAGAAGGAGGATCGCCAGGGCGATGAAAAAAGAACTTTTTTTCCTTAGCGTCTTAGCGTTGATTCTTACTTTCATGTTGGCACTCTTTTTTTTCGGTTTATTCGGGTCTGGCGCCGCCATGGATTCAATCAAGGCTTTCCAGCTTCGGCGAGGAGCTGCTGTCCTTTAGAGCAGCCAGATATTGCTTGTTCAGGCCTTTTCCCTGTACACGCTTGAGGTTGGCCAGAGAGATATTATAATCCACGATGGCCCTCAGTTCCATGATCTGAGCGTTGCGCAAATCTCTCTGGTACTGGAGGATGAAATAGTTGGTGCTCAGCCCGACTTTGAATTTTTCTTCCTCGGCCTCGAGCTTCTTCTCCGCCAGCTCTCTGGCCGCCTTGTAGGCTTCGACGCGCTGGGCGTTTGTTTCAACAGCCCGGACGGCGGTTTTCACTTCCAGGAAAATCTGCTGCTCCTCGTTCTTGATTCGCAGCTGAGCTTGTTCGAGGTTGAGCTTGGCCTGGGCATAGAGAGCCCGGCTAAGGACATTGTTCAGGGGGAAGGTCAGGGTGAGGCCAGCCGACCAGTTCTTGTATTTAAAATGGACGGCATCCCTGAAGGCGTCGGAGCTTGCCCCTGGAATTCTGCCGATGATTTTCCCGGTCAGGGCGTTTCCACCCTCGTAGAGAATCTGATCACCGGAGACGCCCGGGCTCCAGTAGGAGGCCTGGAGCCTGAGGTCGGGGAAAAGCTGGTTTCGAGCATAGCTCAAGTTGAGTTCGCTGTTTTTCAACTGAATTCGAGCCGCCTGGAGGTCAGGCCGGTTGTCCATGGCTGTTTGGAGGGCCTTCTCGAGGCTGATATCTTCTTTGGCGACGGAAGGGCTGTCCGAGGGAACAAGCCTGACCTCCGAAGCGTCATCTCTTTCGGCGGGCAGGTTGATGATGGTCTTGAGAAGGTCCTCGCTATTTTTGACCATGGCTTCTGCTTCCAGGATGTCCGCCTGCCTTGTTGCCACATCTGCCTGAGCGGTCAGGATTTCAATGGGCGCCAGCGTCCCGGCTTCGACCTCAGCCCGATTTTTTTCCAGTAATTCTTCGGCTAATTTCAAGGATTGACGCCGCACCTTGAGGTTTTCCATGCTGTAGACGAGATTCCAGTACGCACTGACGGCTGTGAAGAGAGTATCCTCAAGGGCTTTGTCGAAGTTCATTTCGGAAATATCCCTGTTGTTCTGAGCGAGGATGATATCTCGGCGGGTCATCTTGAACCCGGAGTCCTTGAGCAGGGGATGGCTGAAAGTGAAGCGGATGGTGTTGCCGTAGCGAGGGTTGATGGTGATTCCTCGCCGGTTGGTATCTGTCCGGTAGCCGGTTACACCCAGGGAAAAGGTGCCGCCGGTCGGAAGGAGCTGGAAGATTTGGGCCGAATAATCATTCTGGAGAGTGGCCACCGTCTGTTCAGCGTCAAGGAACGAATAGGAAGCGGAGCGCGTGTCCTGCTTGTTATAATTGAGAGCGAGCTCGGGCATGAATTTCTCATTGGCCAGGGAGACAGAAAGGTCGGCGATTTCGGGAGACAGAGATTCCAAAGCCAGGCCCAAATTGTTCTTCAAGGTTTTTTGGATGCATTCCTCGAGGGAAAGGGGAAGGACTTTTTCTTCTTTTTGGGCAAAGAGAGGCGAGGCGGCCAAAAAGATGATAATGGCGATGAGGGTTCGCATTTTTTGACGCATTTTTTATCTCCTCAGAGAGTCAGTATTTTCGATGGACATAGACTTTTCCTTTCCATTATCATTTAGACGAAGGAGAGGCCTTTTTCTTCCTCTTGTTTCTATTTTTTCGAAACGAAAACAGGCTTTTTGTCCCCTTTTAACCCCTTTTTGATGTCTCTATCGATAGTCAATGAGATGACATGACCCTACCCCAAAATAGGGCAAGAGAGGAGAGGCAGGGGGCGAGGCGGGATTGGGTGATGGTGAGCCTGATTCTATGGGTTGTGACGTCGGGGAAGCGGAGGAGGCGTTTGTAACCGACGGTTGTTCCCCGGGCAAAAAAACGCCAGCCTTCTCCATCCCAGGCTTCGAGTTGGAAACTTTCCACCCTTTGACCAAGCCGGATTTCTTCCCGAAGCGCGGCGATGTTGAATGTTTGCCTCTTCGAAAGCTTGAGCTCGATGAACACGGGAAGAATGTCCTTATCTGGTGTCCAGTATGTTTTGGGGTCTCCATCGAGGATGAGGTGGGCGGGATGCTCCGGGGCTTCGGACGAGGCGGCGATTGTCGCGCTCGCCGCAAAGTCAGTCTTAAAAATGCCCAAATCCTCGTCCGTCCTGTCTTCGGGAATGAATAGGTCATCGAGAGAAGGAAAGTCGGTTGTTTCGTGAGTTGGCGTTGGCGGTTCTTTTATTTTAACGGGGACAACGCTCCATTCTGTCTCCCGGCCATAGCCCGACTCCGTGCCCACCCAGCGGACATCCGGGCCCATGCCGAAGATGACAGCTTCAGGCTGGAGCTCGCGGACGAGCTTGTAGTAGGAAGGCCAATCGTAGACCTGCCTTTTTCCGCTCGGCCCTTCACCACAGGCGCCATCAAACCAGACCTCAGCGATCTCACCGTAGCCGGTAAGGAGTTCCCGCAGTTGACAACGGAAAAAATCGTTGTAAGCCGGGGAATCCCCGTAGGTGGGTTCGTGCCTGTCCCAGGGGGAGAGATAGATGCCGAATTTTATCCCGGCTTCTCGGCAGGCCGTGGCCACCTCCCTGACGACATCCCCGTTGCCCTTTCGCCAGGGACTGTGCTTAACGCTGTGGGTTGTCGTTTTAGTTGGCCACAGGCAGAAGCCATCATGGTGCTTAGCCGTGAGGATGAGCATTTTCATCCCCGCTTCTTTGATGACCTTGACCCATTGACGGGCGTCGAAATCGGTCGGGTTAAAAAGAGAAGGATTTTCCTTTCCGTCTCCCCATTCCCGGTCGGTGAAGGTGTTCATGCCAAAATGGACAAAGGCTGAAAATTCTATTTCCTGCCAGGCTATTTGACGGGGTGCCGGGACGATGAGGGCTGCTTGGTGGACGATGCGTTCGAGGCTTTCCTCGGGGGGTATGAGGGCGAAATTTTGGGGCGGCGACGAGGGAAGCGCAGGCGTGTTTTTTCTCATAAAATAATGGGGAGAACCAAGAGCAGGGCAGACGGCCGCCGAGTTCATAAAAGAGCCGGCCAGGACAGCCAGGCTCAGAATCCTCGCCCATCCCTGTGTTGGCCGAGTCTCCCATTTTTTACCCTTTGGTTCTGTTTTTTTCTTCTTTCTCATTTTCTCGACGGCTCCTCTTCCTTTTATCACCTCACCACCGCCGTCACCGCTTTCATCGCTCTTGGGGCTCCTTTTTACGTCCTATCTCTGGGTTCTTTTGCCTTTTTTTCTTCCCGGAGAAGCTTCGCTCGGGCCGCTTCTTTTCTTGAAGTGCGGACGAGAAGATAGATGAACCCGCCCCAGTTAAGACCAAGCAGGATAGCCATCCAGATGTAGGTTTTCATTTCACGCCACCTCCTCAGGCTTTCGTCGGATGGAGCGGGAGAGAAGCTTGTTGATGGCGATGACAGCCATGAACAGGAGAGCCCACTGGAAGACGATGGTCATGGTCGTGTACGTGGCGAAAGGTTGCCACCACGTCTTGGGGTTGTCGGCGATTCCTCGATAAAACCACCAACTGAGGAGGACGAGGAAGATGACGGGCGAGACAAACTGGATGATGAGGCTCCACCAGCGACCCATCTTGATATCAGCGCTCGGGTTGATGATTTCCTCCCGGACTCGATTCGCCCCGTACTTCCACACGGCCGAGATGATGAAAAACCCGCTAACGAGGAGGGCCACCCCCCAAACCCAATCCTGGTTTTCCAGGAATGAGCTGAAAACAGCTGAAGGAAGACCAAGAAGGAAACAGCCGATGACGACGACGATGGTCGCTTTTTTGCGGCCCCATCCCGAGTCGATGAAGGCGCGCACACCGACCTCGACCATGGCGATGAGCGAGGTGAAGGCAGCAAAGACCATGGCCAGGAAAAAAATGGGCGCGACGAAGACCCCGCCAGGCATGCGGGGAAATAATTGAGCCAGAGAAATGAAGGTGAGACCGGTGTTCCCACTGGCCATGGCTCCCTGGGCGGACTCGAGACTTGGCGAGAGAGCAAAAACCGTCGGGATGATGGCCAGGCCGGCCAGGAGAGCGGCTGAATTATCGCTAAACCCGACGAGAAGACAGTTTTGGGAGATATCCTCGCGTTTGCTTGTGTAAATCGCATAGGTCAGCATCAGGCCCCAACCCGCGCCTGTTGACCAGGCCGATTGAGTGAAAGCTTGAAGCCATGTCGCCGGCAGAGCAAGTTTGGACCAGTCCGGGACGAAAAGATAGCGAAGGCCCTCTCCGGCCCCGTCAAGGGTCATTGCCCGGAGGGCAGCTACCAGAAGAAAAAGGAAAAGGGCCGGGACCATCATTTTCGAGACCCTTTCCACCCCGGCCTGAATTCCCTTGAAAATGACATACCCACAGATCCCGATCGAAAGCGCATGGAAGAGAGCAGTTTCGTAAGGCCGGTGGAGGAAATTCGTCCATAGAACGGCTGTGTCCACCCCTTCCCTGAAGGCGCCCCGGATGGCCAGAAGAAAATACTTTATGCAGTAGCCAGTAACCACAGAGTAGTAGAAGGTGATGAGCATGCAGACCATCACCATCCATGCTCCCATCCAGGTGAATCGCGGACCGAGAATGTCACGGAAGCTGCCGATGGGGCCCCGCCGCGTCTGACGGCCAAGGGCCATCTCGCTCATCAACAAGGGGACAGACCATAAGAACAGGGCCAAGGTATAAACGACGATGAAAGCGCCGCCACCATATTGAGCGGCCATCCGGGGGAAACGCCAGATATTTCCCGTGCCGATGGCCATGCCGATGGCTGCGGCCAGAAATCCCCACCGGGACAGGAATTGATCCTTCGAGCTCAAGGCGATGCCTCCTTTTTGAGTTTCTTAAGTTGTTCGGTCGCCGTTTCGACGGCTTTCTGGATTTCTGTGTTGTCTGGGTCGAAAACGAGTAAATCCTTCCAGGTGCGAATGGCCTCAGCCAGTCTTCCTTTCCGGTAGTGCTCCAGTCCTTTTCTGGTCAATTCGACACGGCATGTTTTTATCCCTTCTTCAAGAACGCGCCGGGAGAAGGGGGGAGGAGAGAATTTTTCGAGAAGCTCCAGGTTTTGAGCCAGGGCGTAAAAGGCTTTGCCGGCAGCTGCAAAATCCGCCTGAGCCAGGGAAGAACTGGCTTTTTTCTGGATTTCCTGGCTGAGCCCTAAGAATTCCGCCAGGGACTCTGGGTCTCCAGGGTAAGCTCTGAGCAGCGATTTCCAGTACTCCATGGCCTTAAGGAAATCGCCTGTCTGGATAGCGCGATCGGCCCGGAGGCGGGCCGCGTGGAAGCGGCAGTCCTTTACCCTGGCGCTCAGCCCTTGCGGGGAGAAGGAAAGGCTCATCTTAAAATTCTCAAACAGGGGAAAGCTCTGGATGAGAAGGCTGTAGAATTTCTCAGCCGAGCTGAAGTCCTTGGCCACAAAAGCCCTGTCCGCTTCGCGCTTGATTTTTTCCAGGGAATCCACGTAGGCGGCCAGGAGACCGTCGACTTCAGGATGCGCCCGGTAAGCAAGGTCATAAGCCGCGATGGCCTTTTCGTAATCGCCTACCTCGAGGTAATGTTGCGGCTCGGCCGTAATCTGACTCAGCTCGGGAGCCATTTTCGTTTTCGGGCGGCTGACACAAGAGACAAGAAGGACAAGAACAGCAATGAGGAGAGAAGCTCTGGACCGAAGGACTTTGCGCATGCGCTTTCTATCCTTGGCTCAAATTCCCGTGGCCATGGATTTTTTTCACGACTTGGAGAAAAACCTCAACGAGGTCTGGCCGAAACTGACGGCCGGCCAGGCCCTGAATGAGCCAGCATGCCTCTTGGTGGCTCAGGGCTTGACGATAGGGCCGGTCGGAGGTCATTGCGTCGTAGGCATCGGCCAGGGCGATGATCGCCGCCTCGAAGGGTATTTTATCGCCCCGGAGTCCATCCGGGTAGCCCGTGCCGTCGTAGGATTCATGGTGATGCTTGACGGCGGGAATGTACTTCAGGAGAGAGGAGGCCTTGCTCAGGATTTCAGCCCCGTATTCAGGATGACGCTTCATCTCCCGGTCCTCCATCGCGTCGAGGGTTCCCTTCTTCAACAGAATGCAGTCAGGAATCTTGATCTTGCCCACGTCATGGAAGAGGCAGGCGATCTCGAGATTCTCGAGCATGGATTGGCTGAGCCCCCACTCCTTCCCTATCTCCACAGCCAAGTGAGCCACTCGAGTGGAGTGGCCGAGGGTGTAGGTGTCCCGGGCATCGATGGCCGCCGCCAGAACGCGGACAGTTGAGACATAGGCTTCTTCAAGGTCCTGGGCATATCGGCTGAGCTTATCCTGCTGGGCTGTGATCAAAGCCGTCATTTCGTTGAAGCTCTGGGTGAGGCGGCCAAGCTCATCCTTGGAATAGATGCGGAGGGGCTGGCTTCTTTTTCCTTCTTTGAGCTCAGCCACCCCGATAGCCAGCTCCTGGATGGGCCTTGTTAGCAAGGTGGAGAGGATGAGAGTGCTGGCCATCCCGAGCAGAAGGACAACGGCAAAGGCATAGGCGACTTTCTGTCGAGCCTCCTCCTGGGCCGCAAGGAGCAAGGATTTGTTAACGTTGAGGACTACTGAACCCAGATGTTTTTCCATGAATGCGATGGGGCTTGAAACCTCGAAGTAGCTGCCTTCAGGCGATTCGATTTCCCTGAGGATGGTTCCAGCTTCACCGCGTTTGATGACCTTTCCTTTCTTGCTGACGAAAGCCTGGCCCGTTTTCTGGATATCGCTATGGACACGGATTTGTCCCTGCTCGCTGAGGATGGCGATAGAATCGATATCGGGGTTTGAGGATTTGACGCCGAAAACGATATTGTCCAGCGCCAGGAGGTCTTCGGAGAGAAGACTATATCCGGCTGTGGAAGCGATGCTCCGGCTAAGGGTTTCCACCCTAACGATGAGCTCGGTCATGACCCGGTTGTTCATCATCCGGGAAACGACAAGATAGATGATGAGAGTCGTCGAAAGAAGAAGGAAAAGGACGAAGATGGAGGCTTTAACGCTGATTTTCTGGAAGCGCGCGAGTATCCGTTCGACAATCATGGGCGAGGATAGCTCGAGACGGCGAAGAGGGGTTTTCCCTCGCCGTTGACGGTTGAAATGTTCTTTTCCTTGGAGATTGGGACCAAGTTCACCTCGATAAATTAGCAGATAGGGCTTGAGTTTTCAAGGCGGCAAGGGCTATCTTCGTTTTCTTGAAAATGGGTTTTTTTGACCGTGAAAATAGCGATTTGACGATAGAATTTAAGTCGATGAATATGGTCCGCCCCCGTGGATCCACCATCGTGGATCAACCAGCGATCAATTGGAGAGCAGAGGGGATGACGCGGACCCGCACCTCGGTGAAGAGAAGGGGAGAGGTCCTTCCCCCGAGAATCTCTCCGTCGGCTTGGATCGCCAGGGCTATCTCCGAGCGAACCGTGAATACCGGTGAAGAGAGAAAAGAAACTTCCTTGGCCCGGATATGACGGCCTTGACGGGCGAGTTGGGCTAAGCAGAGAAGACGGCCAAGGGAGCAGCGCCGGATAAGACAGGCATTCAGACGTCCGTCGTCAACGCGAGCTTGAGGGCTCATTAACCTTCCTGTCGCCCAATAGCGGATATTGCTGAAAAGGACGGACATGAATTCACCATCCGTCTTTCCTTCAGCCGATTCAACGGCGAGTGGAAGGGGAATCTTTTTTTGCTTATAAGCATTGGCAATCGCCAGCAGCCCGGCCAAAGTCTGTCTTTTCCCGAGCCAGGGGATCCGGCGGGCGAGAGCTTCCACATCCTGGTTGACGACGACTCCGAGACCGATATTCGCCTGACCAAGGAAATACAGGAGGTCCTCCTTCTCTGAGCCAAGACATCCTACGTCGATAGCTTTTGTGTGGCCCCTTTTTAAAGCCAGACACGCTTTGGCCAATGAGTCGACGCCAAATTCTCTGGGGATGTCGTTCGAGGACCCTAACCCAATAACGCCGAGGATTGGGCGATTTGGAAGCCTCATCAACTCATTGACCATAATTTGGAAAGTCGAATCGCCGCCTGCCCCGACAAGAACCGGGAACCGACAGGCCATCTTCCTCGTTAAACTCCTCAATTCCTCTTCATTTCGCGTTAAATAGAGCTCGTGCGGAATCTCTAATTGGCGCAGAAGGTTCCGGAGTTGAGCTTCAGCTCGCTCGGCCCTTCCCTTTCCGGCCGCGGGATTCAAGAGGATAGCGATCTTATCTTCGCCCATGGAGCTTGGAGGAGAACATCATCGGAACTAAGGACCTTTGGCAAGTATATCCTTGTTCTCCTGACCGGTCAAGAAAACTCGCTCCAGCTCAACCCTTGCGAAGCCTGAGCGGGCATGGTTTCTCGAGCGGAGCGAGAGAAGAGCGAAGGCTGAGTCGGAGCGAGTTTCCTCGCTGGGGAAACGAGCGGGCTTCGCAATCCCAACTCCGAGCCTGGTCGGGGGTGAACCACGACAGGACCAGTCGGGTGCTTTGATCGGCAATTTCGGGGAGGAGATTCTAGTTGAGACCGGGGTTTTTTTGTGTTATAAACTTAGGACCCCATGAAATGGATTTCTTAAGGAAACGAATGCGCGACGAAGAAGCCGAGTTACGACGAAAGGAGTTCTTGAGAAAAATCTGTTCTTGAGCTCATAAAGGAGTCGTGGATGGAACAATTCTATGCCGACCTGGCACGCTGGGTTGACCACGCTGCTTACAATATCTGGTCCTACCTTCTCTTTTTCCTTTTTGCCGTGGGTGCCTGGCTGACGATTCGCACGGGGTTCATCCAGTTCAGGCGGCTCAGCGATAGCTTCAAGCTCATTTTCGCGGGATTTTTGGGAAAAAAGGCAAGGGGAAAAGAAGGGGATGTTAGTCCATTTGCTGCCCTCTCCACTGCCCTGGCCGCAACCGTCGGCAACGGCAACATCGGGGGTGTAGCCACCGCTCTTTTTACCGGCGGCCCCGGCGCTATTTTCTGGCTCTGGATCTGCGGTCTTGTGGGCATGGCCACGAAGTTCTCGGAGGCGCTCCTGGGTGTGAAATACCGCGAGAAATACCCCGACGGCAAGATCGCCGGCGGCCCAATGTATTACATCAAGAACGGGTTCAAAAATAAGAAGCTGGCGGCCGTATTAGCCCCTGCCTTCGCCGTCTGCGGCGCTCTGGCCACGCTTTTCGGCACGGGCAACATGATGCAGGCGAACCAGATGGCCCTGGCTTTTCACAGTGAATTCGGGGTTCCTAAGGTCTTGACGGGTAGCATCGTTACTTTCCTCGTGGCCCTCGTTATCATCGGCGGCATCAAGCGGATCGGAGCCGTAGCGGAAAAAATCGTCCCGACGATGCTCATCCTCTATTTCCTTTTTGGTTTTATCGTCATCTTTGCTCATATTACCCACGTGCCCAATGTTTTCTACTTGATTTTCAAGCATGCGTTCACGCCAGCAGCGGCGGTTGGCGGTTTTCTGGGCGCAACCGTCAAGCGTGGTCTCCAGATGGGCTTCCGACGCGGGCTCCTCACCAACGAGGCTGGACTGGGAAGCGCGCCGATCGCCCATGCGGCCGCTCAAACCCCTTCGCCCATCCATCAAGGCCTGATGGGCATAGGCGAGGTTTTCATCGATACCCTGGTTGTTTGCACAATCACCGCTCTCATCAACCTGAGCACGGGCATGTGGCAGAGCGGTCTCAACGGCACGGCCATGACGGCGGCCTCTTTTTCCAAGACGGTGCCCGTGGCGGGTGGGCTGGTGGTTGCCCTTTCCTCCTTCCTTTTCGGCTACACGACCCTCATCGGGTGGTATTACTATGGGGAACAATGTATGAAGTACCTTTTTGGGATCAAGGTCACCTATCCCTATCGTGTTATTTATGTCATCCTTGTTTTCACCGGCTCGGTCATTTCTATCGAGCTCGTCTTCTACATCGGCGATATCGCCAACGCGTTCATGGCGGTTCCGAACCTCATCGCCCTGACTGTTTTGAGCGGTACGGTGGCGGCCACAGCCAAAGAATTTTTCCGGAAGTACCCCCGAATCGAGGATTTTGACCGGTAACCCCTAACGAGCTGGTCGGAGCCGAATCATTTTTTCAGCTGCCGCTTTCACTTTTTCTGGGCTGAAAAAGACGGGAAAGTATTCCCCCCTTGCCCAGAGAAAGAAAAGGTCGGCATAGTGAGGGCTCTCTGGGTTGCCGCTCTGACCGGGGTTGTTTGTGCCGATCGAATGATCCCAGTTGCCGAGGTCGACAATGATTCGAAAGGATGCTCCCGAATCCTGATTGTCGGAGTTGGAAGTGTTGTTCACCGTCGAGCCGTCCCCACCGCGGGGATAAGGCCCTAAATCGTAGCTCTGGCTCCATCGACTTCCCATCGCCGGGCTGAGGGGATGACGGAGCCTGATATGATGGAATTTCTCATGTCCGTACTTCCACGTGCTCATTTCCGGCCCAAATTTTCTGGATAAATCTTCGACAGCTTGTCCAAGAGTGGTAAGAAGCAAGCCCAGGCGTTCTTTTTCCGAGGCGGGGCCAAGCTTAGAGCAGGGATTCTTGAGGTAATCGACCATTTTTCGGTGAGTTCGGTAAGGGAAAAAACGTCTCACTTCTTCGGGGAGAAGGCGCTGCCAGACGGCTTCGGAAAGTCGACGCTGCCAGGCCACAAAAAGAGCCGCGGCCGGAGAGTCGGACTCAAGGCGGAAATCCCAGTCGCGGAGCAGGGCGAGGGCCTCATTGACTCCCGGCGCTGGCGAAGTGAGACCCTTGAGAAGTCCGACGAGTTCACGAGCAGGGATGGAGAGGACATCGTGCTGGAGCGCGGCCATATCGGAGAGGTCCATTTTTCTTGGCGCTGACAGTACCTCGACCAAGCGTGCATGGCGATAGGGCTCGGCCCACATGAAGCCGAGAGCATAGGAATAATCGGGCGGGACGTTGTCTTGATTGGCGGTGGCTATGTATCCCTCCTCCGGATTAAGAAGCGAGGGAAGCTCTAAGCCAGGCACAAACCCCTGCCATTCAAACCGTCCATCTCCCGGGACAGGGAGAAGTCCAGTCCAACCCTTTCGGATGGGTGCAATCCCCGTGGCTTGCCAGCCAATATTTCCCTCTCGGTCGGCCCAGACCATATTCTCCGAGGGGGTCAGGGAATAGCGGCAAGCCTCCCGGAATTTCCCCCAGTTTCGGGCCTGGTCCATGCGCAAGCTGGCCAGGTAAGGAGCACAGCCCACCTCGAGCCAGGCAGCGCGAAGGGCGTAGGCTTTATGGCGCTGGGGGTCTTCTTTCAAGATTGGACCGTGCCGGGTGAACTTGAGTTCAACCGGGACGGGCTCTTCTCCCTTGATGCGGATCGTCTCTCGGAGGATAGTCATCTCTTCCCATTGGCCATCATACCGGTATTGGTTCAGGTTTTCAGGGTTGAGGTCGTAGACGAGGATATCCTCCTGGTCAATGGCAAAAATCGTCAGGCCCCACGCACCATAGTCATTGTGGCCGATGGACACACCGGGGAGGGCCGGCTCACCCCCGCCGATGACATTCCAGCCAGGCCCGACAAGGTGGACCCAGTACCGGAGAGAGGGGATCTGTTGCTGGCGGTGCGGGTCGTTAGCCAGAATGGGAAAGCCCGAGGCAGTCATCCTTCCCGAAAGGGCCCAGTTGTTGCTTCCTGGCCAGTCGAACTCACCGCCATTGAATGCAGTCCCGGCCGAAAACGGTCGGAGAACAAGAAATGGGTTAGACCTTAGGGATGTATTCTTGGGTATGTCTTCGCTCGTGAATTCAGGTGGACTCCGCAAGGCCTGGAGGAGTTCGAGGACGTCGGCGGGAATGATGGCCACATCAAGGCCCTGGGATGGCTCAAGCTCTGGGTCTCCGGGATGAAGGTCAAGAAGGTTCTTCAAACGGTCAAATCCCATAAGGGAACCAAGCCTTGCCAGTGTCACTTCGTCTCGAGCGTTTCGGAATAGCCCGTTGTGCCGAGAAATTACCACCTCTTTCGTCCAGTGGCCGGGTTGGATACCGAGAAGACGGAATTCAAGGGGCAGGAGCTCTGGTTTTTCGCGCGTCAGGTCGATATAAGCGTTGATACCCCGGACGAAAGAATCAACGATTTCTTTTCCCCTCGGGTGATAGTGAGCGAGCTCTTTTTCGATGTCATTTCGAGACTTGAAGAGGCGAGCTCCGATGTCGTGTCGGAGGGCCCTGCGGCCGAGAATCTCGGCCAGGGTTCCCGTCGCCCGACGTCGCCATATTTCGAGCTGGAAGAGTCTATCGCGAGCAGCGTTAAAACCCTGGGCAAAAAAGAGGTCCCTCTCCGTGGTCGCATAGATATGAGGAATTCCCCAGCGGTCATAGACAATCTCCACCGGGCGGTCAACTCCTCGAAGGGAAACCGTTTCTTGGGGAAGAGAAGCAGAACCGCCAAGACCCATAAGAATGGAAATAAAAGCGGCCCAGAAGAGCCCTCGAACCCCGGAAGATAAGAGCTCCTGTCCCTTTTTCCTTGGGAATTCAGTTTCCATGCTACCGCCTTGTTTTGATTCTTAAGCGCACGGTCCTCCGGGGGAAGGGGAAACCGCCATCTTTTCGCTTCCGGGAAAGAGGAAGACCGCTAACCAATTTTCTCCGTCCTCTTATAGCATGAAGGAAATACCCAGTCAAAATGACAGTGGAAAGGCTAAAGTTTACGCGCCCACCCGCTGAGCCACGCCAAGCCGATGAAAAAGAGGATGGAAACAAGGGCCCCGCCGAATACGGCGAGAATGCCAAAATGGACGATAAGAATGGGAGCCGCGGCTGTGACAAAGCCGCCGCCGAGCATCGGCTCGTAGAGCATCTGCTTAAAGCCGAAGGCTCGCGCAGCAGGGGTTTCGAAGTGCGGGTCAGCCACCCGAAGGAGAAGCAGCCCCAGAGCTGTTACGCCCGTCTGCATGCCGTATTCGGTGATGCTTCTCTCAAACCAGGCATCGGGGAGAAGGCGAGGGGCGATAAACCAGGTGCACGCCAGAATCCAGAGAAGTCCGACGACCATGAGAATCGAGAAAGGCCAAACATAAGCGAGGAAAACCTCGAGCTTGATGGAAGCAATGGCCGAAACAACGAGAAAATCGAGGGCCAGCCCCAGAATTCGGTCGAACGTTCGACGGTCAAAATAGCGGGCCAGGCCGGTCCGCAGGGCGATAGACTGGATGAGGATGCCGCCGACCATGGCCAAGGGGAAGAGAGGGAAGCTTCGAAAGAGGTCAGGCTTCATGCCCGCACTCAAGCTCTTGATAGCGCTCAGAAGAAACCAGCCGATCAGGATAGCCAGACCAACAAAGGCCGCATGGAAGGCAAAAGGCTCGATGGCGTCGGGAGAGATGGAGATGAATGACCCGGGAAGCCGCTTGGCCTCAGGAATGAGACCCCGGTCAGCTTCAACTCGGATTTTTGGCGGCGCTTTGATGATGAGCGTATACCCCCGACGGACAGCGAGGTTAATGAGGAGCATGCCGAAAACCACAGCGCTGATAACACCGATGGTAGCTGACATCAACCCTAAATCTGTGCCCGCGCTGAAACCCAGATCGGTAAAAGCTTCCTTCATGCCCGCCGCCGTCCCGTGGCCGCCCGAAAAACCGATCTCGAGAAGGCAGCCGAAATAATGAGGCACTTTAAACGCGGGCGTGAGGAGGACCATGGTGATGCCCAGCCCGACCACGTACTGCCCCATGCCGACGAGCCATCCATAGCACAGTTGTGGGCCTCCCTCCTGCCAGATTGTCCTCAGGGAAGGAATGGAGATACCCAGGAAGAGGCAGGCAAAGACGACGTTGATCAGCCGGCCGGGAAGGAGGGACCAGGTATTGATCATATCGCCGGGGATGAGGGGGAAAAAGAATCTGCCGAAGACTTCGGGGCCAAGGAGAAGCCCGAGGAAACCGGCGATGATCGAGGCCGGCAAGAAAAGCTTTTGAAAAAGGAGAATGCGGACACGGAGCCATTGGCCAACGAGGAGGAGGACACAGAGCCAGCAAAGGTCGATCATCAGCCGCGTGATCAAGTCACCCGATAGTCCCACAGGTATCGCCCCTGCCTAAGTTGTGGCTATTTCGAGCCAGCTGTCTTCTTTCGCCATGAGCTTTTTCCGTAAGAGTATATTCTCCCCTGGGCCGATGTCAATGGAAAACAGGAAACGAACCTTGCTGGGCTCCTCGACTCCTCGCCCTTCAAAAAGGCTCAGTCGAAGCTGGCCAGGGCCTGATTCTCTGTGTCGAACGTCTCGATGATCCTGGTCAAGCCGGAGTAGTTGAAAACGAGCCAGATCTTGTTGGGAAGATGATAAATTTTCAGCTTTCCTCCTCTATCCTGGCAGGAGACGTAAGCAGCCAGGACATCGCCGATGCCGTAACTGTCGATAAACGCCACGTGTTCGAAGTTGAGGAGAATCTTTTTCTTCCCCTGAGCCAGCTGTTCCTTGACCAACGCTTGAATGGATGGAGTAGTTTGTTCGGCGAAGCGGATTTCTCCGGACAGGTCGAGGATGGCCGCATCCTCTTTTTCCCTAATGCTAAATTGCATTTCTTCCCTCAGCCACGACCTCTATCATTATCATCCACTCGGCATAAACTTGGCAAGTGATTTTTTTAGCCTTTCCTGCCCTCACTATTTTTTAAGCGAAAAAAGAGTGCAGCTCGGCGCTGGCTGGAAGGAGGCGAGGTCATCCGTATAGCGGTCGAGACAGATTTGACTCTGTTGGCTGTTTCCGGCGCTGGGGTTAATAACCTTCAGTTGAACCAGAGCCAGAGCGCCTTGGCTATTCCTGGCGATTGAGCTTCCGCCGCCGACAAACCCACCGATTCTCAGAGTTCCCGGATAAACTTCGTTTCCGTCGACTGCAGTCCAGTTTCCGGTCAAGTTTCCGCTCGAAATTCTCTGCAATTGGAAGACTCGAGAATCAAAAGTCAGTTCCAGGCCAAAGACGCGGACCTCCTGGCTATTCTGGGAGATGATGATAGCTACAGTGACCAACGTGTCTGCCCCACCAGCGACCGGGTTGCAGGCAACGAGGATGGCATTGGTGCCCAGATCGACCGAGACCGATGTCGGAGATTTCTGACAGGCTCCGAGAACAAAAAGGGCTAACCAAAGGAGTGCTTTTGCTGCCTGGTGTTTTTTTCTCCACACCATTTGACGCACCTATTATAGCCTTATTCAAAGTCGAAAGAAAGAGCTTTGCCATCTGGCCCTCAAGTTCTCTCGATTCCCCTTTCCACCCCAAATTGAGCCCTGGTTTCGGTGCCTGGCTTTACTTATATTCGGGTATGAATTATCATACTCTTGAAGGATGGATGACCCATGATTCAGTCGACGACGATTATTTGCATTCGCCATAAGGGGCAGGTGGTCATAGCTGGTGACGGCCAGGTTTCTATGGGCCAGACCATCCTCAAACAGACGGCCAGAAAAATCAGGCGTCTCTACAAGGATAAGGTCTTGGCCGGGTTTGCGGGGGCCACATCCGACGCCTTTGCCCTGTTTTCTCGGTTCGAGAACAAACTCGAGGAATACCGGGGAAACCTATCCCGGGCAGCCATCGAATTGGCCAAAGATTGGCGACTGGACAAGGCTCTTCGCCAGCTCGACGCCCTCCTCATCGTCGCGGATAAGGAAAGCTCCTTTCTCATCTCTGGAACCGGGGATGTTGTCGAGCCCGACGATGGCATCATCGCCATCGGCTCGGGAGGGCCTTTCGCCTTGGCCGCGGCCAGAGCTCTCCTCAAGCACACCCAGCTTTCAGCTCGGGAGATCGCCTTGGAGGCGTTGGCCATAAGCGCTGGCATCTGCGTCTTTACCAATGATTTTGTGGTCGTGGAGGAATTGTGATGGCTGTGGTGGCCCAAAAGCTCGCTGAGGACATACGGGAGACCGAGCTCACTCCTCAGGAAATTGTGGCCGAGCTCGACAAGTACATCATTGGACAGAAAGCCGCCAAAAAGGCTGTTGCCATCGCCCTGCGGAATCGGTATCGGCGGCGCAAACTCCCCCCCGAGCTGGCGGACGAGATTGCTCCCAAGAATATCCTCATGATTGGACCGACGGGCGTGGGCAAGACCGAAATCTCGCGCCGGTTGGCGAAACTCACCTCTTCTCCCTTCCTCAAGATTGAGGCGAGCAAATTTACCGAAGTGGGTTATGTTGGCCGAGATGTCGAGTCGATGATCAGGGACCTTGTCCGTATCTCAGTCGACATGGTTAAACAGGAAAAAATCGAGGAAATCCGGGAGAAAGCCAAGAGCAATGTCGAAGAGCGGATTCTCGATTTGCTCCTCCCGCCCATGCGACGGCGAGATAACGCTTTAGCTGAAGTCGATTCCAGCCGTTTCCAGGAAACCCGGGAGAAACTGAGGGCTCAGCTTCGCGCTGGCCTGCTCGAGGAAAAGCTCGTCGAGGTGGAAATCAAAGAAAAAACGATGCCTCCCTTTGAGATTTTCTCCAACAGCGGGGTCGAAGAGATTGGCATCCACATCCAGGAGATCATTCCTGGCTTTCTGGGGGGAAAACCCAAAAAGCGTCGGATAAAAATCAAAGAAGCCAGGGAATTCTTGATGGAGGATGAGGAAAAGCGCTTGATCGACATGGACCAGGTCGCCCGGCTGGCCGTGGAGAGAGTCGAGCACTCGGGGATTATCTTCCTGGATGAAGTCGACAAGATTGCCGGGCGTGAATCGGGCCGCGGCCCGGAAGTAAGTCGGGAGGGTGTTCAACGGGACCTCCTTCCCATCATCGAGGGCACGACTGTCAACACCCGCTACGGGCTGGTCCGAACCGATCATATCCTTTTCATCGGTGCGGGGGCCTTTCATGTCTCCAAACCCGCCGACCTCATTCCCGAGCTCCAGGGGCGCTTTCCCATCCGGGTTGAGCTCACCTCCCTTGACAAGGAGGACTTCATCCGCATCCTCACCGAACCGGAAAACGCGCTTATCAAGCAGTACCGGGCGCTCCTCGAAACCGAGGGCGTGCATATCGAGTTCACGAAAGACGCGATCGAAGAGATAGCTGAAATCGCCGAAAAGGTTAACGAGGATTCGGAAAACATTGGCGCGCGGCGCCTTCATACGATCATGGAAAAAGTCATGGAGGATATCTCCTTTGCCGCCCCTAACATCAAAGAGAAACGCATTCTCATCGATAGAAAATACGTCCAAAAGCAGCTGCGGGATGTCCTTAAAGACCAAGACTTAAGGCGTTTTATTCTTTGATGAAGAAGGGCCTCCCTTATTTTCTCGTCCTTATTGTCGCTTGCGCCACGAATTGCGGGAAAAAAGGGCCTCTCCAGCCGCCGGTGGTAAGGATTCCTCAGCCCGTCAGCGATTTCGTCCTCACGCAGCGAGGAGAGAGATTTTTCCTCAGCTGGAGAAACCCCACGGCCTATATCGATGGCCAGCCACTCGAATCGGTGGCCGAGGTGGAAGTCTGGCTGATGGTTGCGCCGAGGCGAGAAGAGGGGGCAAACCCTGTGTCCCTGGAGGAGTTTAAGAGACAAGCGACCCTCGTCCGGAAGCTGTCCAAGGGTGATTTTCTCGTCCTTGAAGAAGGTAACCGGGGAGGCGGGCGGTTGGGCTTTGTTTTTGAACCCGAAGAAAAATGGGAGAAGCCCAGGGTCTATACCTTTGGCCTCAGGGTGCGGGACGAACGCCGCCGTCTCTCCGATTATTCGGAGCTTCTTTCTATCGAGAAACGAGCGCTTCCTCAACCTCCTCGCGATGTCCGAGCTGCCATCTTTGAAGACCATATCCAGCTTACGTGGGAAGCGCCACTCGGTAATATCGACGGCTCTACGCCTCCGCAGCTGGTTGGATACCATGTCTACCGCGGAGAAGCGAAAAGCAACCTCGTTCGTCTAACTCCCTTGGCCGTTGCTGAAAAAGAATACAAGGATAGGGACATTTCCTTTGAGCGAGTCTACCGCTATGTTGTCCGGGCTGTTGCTCCCTCAACGGGGCCAGTCCTCGAGAGCGACGATTCAAAGGCTGTCGAAGTCAAGGTTGTGGACACCTTTCCTCCCGTTCCCCCTTCCGGCTTGACCGCCGTGGCTGGGCCAGGATATGTTGCCCTGAGCTGGCAGCCAGGTCAAGAGAGCGACTTGGCCGGATACCGGATCTGGAGGAAAGAAGCTGGCGGGGGGGAATTTCAGATGTTGGCCACGGTTACCCTGGAGGAGAACACCTACCTGGATCGCGCGGTTGAAAAGAGCCGAGGATATGTTTATGCTATTACTGCCCTGGACAGAACAGGGAATGAAAGCCTGAAGTCGGAAAGTGTCTCTGTCTTTGTCCGGCAGGAAGTTCGATGAGGATTTTTCGATTCAGCTACCGCAACAAAATCCGTTGGGGCATCCTGAGGGAAGAAAACCTCTATCCCGTCTGTGGCTCCATT
The DNA here is from genome assembly GCA_964445305.1 of uncultured Eubacteriales bacterium. Lineage (GTDB taxonomy): Bacteria > Acidobacteriota > Aminicenantia > Aminicenantales > UBA8522 > CAYUKK01. The sequence continues at coordinate 1,342 of CAYUKK010000099.1, read as the reverse complement.
TTTGAGGATTTCCGGGTTGAAGAGAAGGGTATACCCATAGGCTCGGTCAGGCTTCTGGCGCCCGTCGTCCCCTCCAAGATTGTAGCTGTTGGCGTCAACTACAGGGACCATGCCCAGGAGATGGGACGCCCCATGCCTGAGGAACCCCTGCTCTTCCTCAAGCCTTCCTCGGCTGTGATTGGTCCCGGCGAGAAAATTGTCTATCCCGGCGTGTCCAGTCGGGTTGATTATGAGGGCGAACTGGCTGTGGTCATCAAAAGGGAAGCTCGACAACTGGCCGAAAATTCGGATATCTCGCTATTCGTCTTGGGTTACACTTGCTTCAACGACGTCACGGCGCGAGACCTCCAGAGGAAAGATGGCCAATTTACGCGGGCCAAATCCTTCGATACTTTCGCTCCGATCGGCCCCTGCATCGCCACGGATGTTGACCCCACCCGGCTCAGGATAAAAACTTTTCTGAACGGCAAGCTGAGACAGTCGGCGACCACAAGAAACATGATATTTCCCATTCCCTACCTCATCCGCTTCATCTCCCAGATCATGACCCTTTATCCTGGAGACATCATCACCACAGGAACGCCGGCAGGAGTGGGGCCTATGCAGCCGGGCGATAGGGTGGACATTCAAATCGAAGGGATCGGGACTCTCTCTAACACGGTCGCCCGGATGGTTGAAGAGCAAGAAGAAAAGACAGGAGGGAAGAGATGAAATTCTTTCTGGATACAGCGAATCTGGATGAAATTCGAGAGGTGGCGAGCTGGGGCATTCTCGACGGCGTGACAACCAACCCTTCGCTCGTCTCCAAAGAAAATGTGAGGTTTGAAGACTTGATCAAGGAGATATGCCAGATTGTCCCTGGTCCTGTTAGTGTCGAGTGCGTGTCAGCAACGCCGGAGGAGATAGTCAAGGAAGCCCGCGAGCTTGCTCGGCTGGCCGACAACATCGTCGTTAAGATTCCTATCTGTCTGGCCGGATTGAAGGCGACGAAAGTCCTGGCGCAAGAGGGGATCCCGGTCAACACCACCTTGATTTTCTCTCCGACTCAGGCACTGATCGCCTCCAAGGCCGGTTCTCGATACGTCAGCCCGTTTATCGGCCGCCTGGATGATATATCCCACGAGGGCATGGAGCTGGTCGAACAAATTCTCGTCCTCTTCGATAATTACGGCCTTGAGACTGAGGTGATTGTCGCCAGCATTCGTCATCCCCGCCATGTTATCGAGGCAGCCCTTCTGGGAGCTGATATCGCCACCATTCCCTATGCGGTCATGACCCAATTACTCAAACACCCACTCACCGATATCGGGATGGAAAGATTTCTCAAGGATTGGGGAAAAGT
>CAYUKK010000098.1:0-4086 GCA_964445305.1 uncultured Eubacteriales bacterium | reverse complement strand
CGTTGACGTCTTGACAAAATCGACCCCGACCTCGTTGGCGATCCGACAGGCGGCTATTTTCTCCTCGTCATCGAGATAGCAGTTCTCGAAGATAACCTTGACGAGAACCCCGCGCTCGTGGGCCACGGCGGTTACCGCTTCGAGGTCAGCTTTGACATAACCATAATTCCTGCTCTTGAGTTTGCCGATGTTGAGAACGACATCGAGCTCAGAAGCTCCGTTATCGATGGCTTCTCTGGCTTCAGAGACCTTTGTCGCGGTCGTCGTCGTTCCATGGGGAAACCCGATGACCGTCGTTACCCGCACAGAACTTCCCGTCAATAATTCAACCGCCTGACGGACGTCGCAGGGCCGGACGCAAACGCTGGCCACCTTGTATTCCGCTGCCTGGCGGCATCCCTCCTCAACCTCCCTTTCGGTGAGAAAAGGTTTGAGGAGGGAGTGGTCGATCATCCCCGCCATTTCCTCATAACTTACCATCATCTCCTCCGACCTTACCCGAGACGCCTACCTTCGACCCCCTCCTAATTCCCTAGGAGGGGTAGGGGTGGTTAATATATATAAAAAACAAATCCCCAAAGGCGTCTCGGAACATTAGCCCGAGACGCCTACCTTTAATCCCCTCCTCATTCCCCAGGAGGGGTAGGCGTGCCCAACATCTCGAACACCATATTGTTGCGGCGTCCAGACCGCCCCTGAGCTTTCATAGCGGATAACGGCGTCGAGTTTACCAATGAGGCGAGCCGGGAGGACTGATTCCCTTGGGAGCGGGGGCCAGGGGTCACCTGGGCGCTGCCCATATTTATCAACCTACTCATCATGAACATAGCTTGTCTTCACCACGGCCTTGAGAACACCGTCACGGTAGCCCGCCGCCAGGTCGAAAGCCTGAGCCGCTTGGTCCAGAGAGAAAACGTGCGTCACCAAGAAGCGGACATCAACTTTCTTTGTCTCAACGAGAGATATCGCTTCCTCGAAACAATGCCTTTGGCGACGGACGTTATGGATTGTGATCTCCTTGCGTCTCATTTTGTGAATGTCGAAGGAAACGCTGTCCTGGGCGGGAATGCCGAGGATCATCAGCCGGCCTCCTGGCCGGAGCAAATCCACGGCCTGGCCGAGGGCAACCGGGTCGCCCGAACACTCAAAAACAGCCTCAGGAAGTTTTGGCTCCCGGCGGGCGATCTCGGCGATAATATCCTCGCCGTCCGGGTTTCCCGACCAGCATGCCCCTGCCCGCCGTGCTGCCCGGACGCGCGCTTCAACCTTGTCGGTAGCATAAATGCGGCGGATACCGTAAGCCGAAGCCATCAGGATAACGCACAGGCCAATTGAGCCAGCGCCGAGGACTGCCATGCTCTCGGGCCGAAAATGGCCGAGAAGATGGAAGCTGTGGATAGCAATAGAGAGAGGCTCAACAAGGACTGCTTCCTCAAAGCTCATCCCTTCCTTAATAGCGCAGCAGTTCCGACCGGGAATTACCACGTACTCGGCCAGACATCCACTCAGCTGTCCGGGAGTCCCCAGGAAAAGGAGGTTACGGCATGTGTTGGTCCGGCCTTCCTGACACTGATCGCAACTCTCACAGATGACGGCGGGGTCGATAACCACCCTATCTCTGGGCTTAAGTTTAGCCACGCCGTTGCCTGTTGCCTCAATGACTCCAGTACACTCATGGCCAACGACAAAAGGATAGCCGACCACCTGGTCCCCTATCCGGCCCTCCCGATAATAATGGATGTCCGAACCGCAAAGGCCGACCATGGCAACGCGGACGAGGACATCGGTTGCTCTTTGCAGAACGGGCGAAGGAAGGTCCTGAATTTCCACCTTCCTTATTCCCGTGAGGACCGCGGCCTTCATTTACCGAAGGGGTTTTCGCTCGGGTAAGGGAGGCTGGCTGGCTGGTTAAAGTAGGTTTCTTCGACTCCGAGCAGGCGAACAGCGGAATAAAGTGCCTTCCCGGCATGCTGGAAGGCCACAGCCGTGTGGTGGGGAAACCTCTTCTCAAGGAGAACATGTCGGTAGAAGCGAGACATTTCTTTGATGGCGAAGACACCGATACTGCCAAAAGACTTAGGGTCGATGTCGAGGACTTCTCCCTCGGCCACGTAAGCCCGGAGCCTGGTGTCGGCCGTTGCTTGCAGCCGGAAAATGGTCACATCACCCGGTCGGATGCGTCCTTCCATCGTGCCCCGCGTGATGTCCGGCTCTTTTTCCGGCTCCATAAGCCGGTGCATGATGAGCTGGTATTTCAAAGCGCCGCCGACAAGACAAGCCGACGGCGTGTTGCCGCAGTGGAAGCCCATGAAAAGGTCAGACGGATGATAGCCCCTGAGCTTTCCTCTGGCGGCTCTGACCATGTCCGCCGGCACCGTGTTATTGATGTCGAGCAAGGTCGCCGGAAGCTCGGTGGCGCAGGTGACCATGTACTCGCTCAAAGCGCCGTAGATATCCACCTCGCAGGCGACGGGGATGCCCCGCTGCGCCAGCCTGGAGTTGACATAGCAGGGGACAAACCCAAAATAGCGCTCAAAGGCCGGCCAGCACTTGTTAGCGAAAACGGCGAAAGACGAAGCTCCCCGGTTTGCCTCGAAAAACTTCATCAACGCCACCTCAAACTGGGCCAGCTTCTCGAGAAGGTCGGGATAGGCCAGCCCCGGGCCAAGCTCTTTAGCCATCTCTCTGGACACGGCTTTGACGCGGCGGTCGCTCTTGGCCGCCAGGAAAAGGTCGTAGAGGTCGAGTTCGCTGTTCTCCATAACCTCCACGCCCAAGTCGTAGAGGGGCTTGATGGGAGCGTGGCAGGCAAAAAAATCCTGGGGCCGGGGCCCGAACGTAAAAATTTTGAGCTTCTTGACGCCGAGAAGGGTTCTGGCCACGGGAAGAAAATCGCCGATCATCGCCGCCACCTCGTCTGCGGTCCCCACAGGGTAATCGGGAAGATAAGGGTTCAACCCGCGGAGGCCGAGGTTGTAGCTGGCGCTGAGCAGACCGCAAAAAGCGTCGCCGCGGCCGGCGATAAGGTCCTTGCCTGTTTCTTCGGCTGCAGCCACAAACATGACCGGCCCGTCGAAGCGTTGAGCCAGAAGAGTCGAGGGGCCCTCGGGGCCAAAATTGCCGAGAAAGACAACGAGAGCATTGACTCCTTGGTCACGGATTTCGGCCAGAGCTTCAAGGACATGGATTTCCTTCTCGACCACTGTCCTGATTTCAACGAGAGGAATCTTTTTGGCCTGGGCGGCCTTCGCGACCTCTAACCTCCTCCGCCTCGAAAGTTCGAGGGGAAAGCAATCGCGGCTGACAGCGACCATTCCCACCTTGACTTTGGGGATGTTGTTCATCTTAAGCCTCCTTTCTTCTGGCCGTAATAGGCGCCAGGACCGTGTTTGCGATCATGGTGTTTTTCCAGAAGGTCGCGGGGCAACGGAAGTCGCCGGGGATGGAGAAGAAGAGTCCCGAGCGCCATAAGGGCAATTTTTTCGAGAGCCAGGCTGATTTCGACCGCTTCAGCTGGCGTTTTCCCCCATGTAAAAGGGCCGTGACCTGCCACAAGCACGGCTGGGACGTCCATCGGGTTGAGGTTCTTGAACCTTTCAACGATGACCCGGCCCGTGTTCTTCTCATAGTCTCTCTGGATTTCCGAGCGCTTCATCCATCTGGTCACGTGCACGGGTCCGTGGAAAACATCGGCGTGAGTTGTCCCCAAGCAGGGAATTTCCCTCGCCGCCTGAGCGAACATCGTCGCGTGTTCGCTGTGGACATGGGCCACTCCCCCGATCCCAGGAAACGCCTTATAAAGCTCGAGATGAGTCGGTGTGTCCGAAGATGGGTTGAGCTGACCTTCAACACGTCTTCCCTTGAGGTCAACAAGCACCATGTCTGAGGGCTTCATCTCTTTGTAGGAGACGCCGCTTGGCTTGATGGCCATGACGCCTTTATTCCTGTCGAAGCCGCTCACGTTTCCCCAGGTGAGAGTGACCAGGTTGAGCCTGATCAACTCCAGGTTCGCTTTCCAGACTTTTTCTTTAAGGTCAGCGAGCATCATCCCGCCTTTCTCTGCCGGTCGCGGATGGCCAGCAGGTC
>CAYUKK010000097.1:0-13893 GCA_964445305.1 uncultured Eubacteriales bacterium | reverse complement strand
TCATGATTCTCTACCTGGTTGTTTTTTATGCCCGAGGCTGGCTTCCTCCCTTTTCGCTGGTTATCTTAGCAGCCAGCGTCCTTTCCTTAAGCTATATTACGAAAAAGGGCGAACTCGTCGGCCTGGTCATTCTCCCCGCTCTGGCCCTTTTCGGGCTTGTTTTTTCACCGCTCAAGCCACCGCTTTTTTTCCTCCTCAGCATCATCATCTATATCCTGGCCATCAATATCCTCAACATCAAGAGAAATAAGCTTTTGCCGTCACTTTCCAGTCAAGAAAAGGACATCATCGGGTGGCGGCTGTATATGCGGCCATTGGCTTTTGTCCTGGTCATTTTCTATCTCCTCACCGATAAGAAGCAGGTCTTGACTCTCATTGGCAGCGTGGCTCTCTTCTTTCTTGTGCCAGACCTTGTCCGCCTTATCTCCTCAAAAGTCAACATCTTTTTCTTCCAAAAAATAAAAAAAATTTACCGCGACAAGGAAAGGCAGAAGTTTTCTTCCATCACCATCTTTCTTTTTGCCCTGTTCCTGACGATCCTCATCTTTGAACGACAGATCGCGACGCTGGCGGCCTCCTTCCTCATTTTTGGCGACTTTTTCAGCAAGTTCTTTGGGCTTCTTTTTGGACGCCATCGGATCTTTGAAAAAACCCTGGAGGGAAGTCTGGCCCACTTTACCGCTTGTCTGCTTTTCGGTTATCTACTGCTCCATTATGTAACCCTCCCCTGCCCTGTTTTTCTTGTTGGCGCTATGGCCGCCAGTTTGTCCGAGCTTCTTCCTCTTGGTGTCGATGATAATTTCAGCGTGTCTTTGATCAGCGCCGCCGTCATGTCCGTCTTTTCCCTCTTTTGACCGAGCGGGCCATTTCCGAGGCCAAGAAAGTCATTTTTATAACCCATTCATGACAAATAAAATACCGTGGTCCGGCCCCAATAAGCGTTGATTTGGAAGGGGTTTTTCATTAATATGGGAGGGAAAAAGTTAGAAACTAAGGAGGTGCTCATGAGCATCAAGATTGGAATCAACGGCTTTGGACGCATCGGCCGAAATCTTTTTCGGGCCGCTTACGACGACCCTGAGCTTGAGTTCGTGGCTGTCAATGACATCACCGATGCACGGACTCTCGCCCACCTGCTCAAGTACGACTCGATCCTTGGCCAGTTTAAGGAGGAGGTCAAGACAACCCAGGATGCCATTCTCGTCAGGGGCAAGGAAACAAAAGTTTTTGCTGAAAAAGACCCGGCGCGCATTCCATGGGATGAACTGGGCGTAACCGTGGTCGTCGAGGCGACCGGAAAGTTCAAGAAGAAGGAGGAGGCCCTCCTCCATATGCGGGGAAGCGTCAAGAAAGTCATTTTTTCAGCCCCGGCCACTGACCCGGATGTGACCATTGTCCTCGGCGTGAACGAAAAAGTTTATGACCCGGCCAAGCACCATGTCCTTTCGAATGCTTCCTGCACGACCAACTGTTTGGCCCCTGTGGTGAAAATTCTCCATGATACCTTCGGCGTCGAGAAAGCTTTCATGACGACTATCCACTCCTACACCAACGACCAGAGAATCCTCGACCAGCCCCACAAGGATCTGCGCCGAGCGCGCGCGGCGGCTATTTCCCAGATTCCAACGACAACGGGCGCAGCTAAAGCGGTCGGGCTCGTCTTGCCCGAGCTCAAGGGCAAAATCGATGGCATCGCCATCCGCGTGCCGACGCCCAACATCTCCGTCGTCGACTTGGTAGCCGTGGTCAAGAAAAAAACGACAGTCCAGGAAGTCAATGCGGCCTTTCTGGCCGCCGCTCGCGACTCGCTCAAGGGTATCCTCGACTACACCGAAGAGCCGCTCGTTTCTGTTGATTTTATGGCCAATCCTCATTCGGCTATCGTCGATGGCGAATACACAAAAGTCATCGACGACAACCTGGTTAAGGTTCTCGCCTGGTATGATAACGAATGGGGATATTCCTGTCGTCTGCGCGATTTAATCAAGTGCATTGTCCGGTGAACAGCCATGAAACGGTTAAAAGACATCCCCCTGGCTGGAAGACTGGTTTTTCTGCGGGTGGATTTTAATGTCCCGCTGGATGAGCAGGGGAAAATCCGGGATGATACCCGCATCAGGGCAGCTCTCCCCACCATCCAGTATCTCCTTGACCAGCGTTGTCGTCTGGTAGTCTGCTCTCATCTGGGACGCCCCAAGGGTCAGTTCAACCCAAAACTGAGCCTCAGGCCTGTCGCCAATCGCCTGGCCGAGCTCTGCCAGCAGGAAGTCCGTCTCGCGCCCGGGGTCATCGGTTCCGAAGTGGAGACACTCAAGCGTCAGCTCAGAGAAAGGGAGATACTCCTTCTCGAGAACGTCCGCTTTCAGGCTGAGGAGACGGCAAACGACCCTGGTTTCGCCCGCCAGTTGGCTGTGGGAATTGAAGTTTATGTTAACGACGCTTTCGGCGCCTGCCATCGGGCTCATGCCTCCGTCGTTGCCCTGGCCAACCTGATCAGGGAGAAGGCAGCTGGCTTCCTTCTGGAAAAAGAGGTGGAATACCTGAATCGGGCCGTGAAAGCGCCGGAAAAGCCATACGTCGCTGTCCTCGGCGGAGCGAAAGTCTCGGATAAAATCCCCGTTCTGGAGAGCCTCGTCGAGAAAGCCGATCATGTGCTCATCGGCGGCGCCATGGCCTATACTTTTTTTAAAGCCCAGGGTTTCGATGTGGGAAAATCTTTAGTCGAGGAAGAACTGAAGAGCCAAGCCCTGGCTATTTTGACCAGAGCGAAAGAACGCCGAATCGGATTTCGCCTTCCGTCTGATCATCTGATGGCTGCGACCGTGGACAAAGAGGCTTCGGCTGAGGTTGTCTCCAGCTTTCCCCTTCCTTCCGAGAAGATGGCCGTGGACATCGGGCCCCGCACCATCCACGAATATGCCCAAATTATCGCCGGCGCGAGGACCATCTTTTGGAATGGCCCCCTCGGTGTTTTCGAGGTCGACAAGTTTGCTCAAGGCACGATCAAGATTGCCGAGGCGATTGCCTCCTCGCCGGCGGTTTCCATTGTTGGCGGCGGCGATTCTATCGCCGCTTTAGAGAAAGCTGGTGTTAGCCAAAAAATCACCCACATCTCGACAGGGGGCGGTGCTTCGCTCGAGTACTTAGCTAAGGGGACGCTGCCTGGCATCGAGGCCTTGGAGACGGATTGAACTGGCGACGGAGATAGCCAATGGAGAAAAAGCCGCCTGTTGTTGCCGGCAATTGGAAGATGCATATGACCGTTCCTGAAGCTCGAGAGCTGGCGACGGCTGTCGTCAGGGCCAGTTTCAGTCTGGCCGAGGCAGAAATCATCGTCGCCCCACCATTCACCGCTCTCACGGAGGTGAACAAAGTCTTAGAGGGAAGTCCAGTTCAGCTCGCGGCTCAAAACCTTTTTTGGGAAGAAAAGGGAGCTTTTACGGGCGAAATCGCTGCCCCGATGCTCAAAGATGTGGGATGCCAGTACGTCATCGTCGGGCATTCGGAGCGGCGTCAGCACTTTGGAGAATCGGATGCGGACATCAGCAAGAAAATAAAGGCCGCTCTCCGGAACCAGCTCTTTCCCATTGTCTGCGTTGGCGAATCGCTGGCTGAAAGAGAAAGAGGTGAGACGATGGCCAGAGTGACCCGTCAGCTTGAAGAAAGCCTTGACGGCCTCTCGGCCACTGAATTCGAGCATATCCTCATTGCCTATGAGCCCATCTGGGCGATCGGCACTGGCAAGACGGCCACCCCCGAGCAGGCCCAAGAAGTCCACGCCTGGATCAGGGAAAAACTCGCTTTGGGATATGGAAAAGACCGAGCCAGCTGTGCTATAATCCTCTATGGTGGCTCGGTGAAGCCAACGAACGCCTTTGCTCTCATGAGCGAGAAAGACATCGACGGCTTTCTCGTTGGTGGCGCCTCGCTCGAGGCCGAATCGTTCATCGGGATTATCCAAGAAGCCATCAAAGCGGTGAAGGAAAAGAAGTGAGCGCGATCATCACCATCATCCACATCATCATCTGTTTCATCCTCATTGTCGCTGTCCTCCTCCAGTCGGGGAAAGCGGCTGATTTGGCCGGCGCTTTTGGGGGTGTGGGAAGCCAGACCGCGTTCGGGCCAAGAGGAGCGGCGACCCTGCTTTCTAAGGTGACCACGGTTTGTGCTGTCTTGTTCATGCTCACATCCCTGGGGCTGTGGATTCTTTCGGCCAAAGGCGGGAAGTCGGTCGTCAGAGGCGAAGAGCCAGCAAAGCAAACAGCGACGACAGCGGAAACAAAGAAAGAAGAAGGAAAAGCTGCCCAAAAGGAGCCGACACAAGAAAAGAAGGCAGAGACGGCCGAGGCTGAGTCCCCGCCTAAAAAGGACTTGAATTGAAAGCCGATACCGGGAAAACCTCCCGAGTGAATGCCGAAGTGGTGGAATTGGCAGACACGCTAGCTTGAGGGGCTAGTTCCTGGTATACGGGAGTAGGGGTTCGAGTCCCCTCTTCGGCATTCCCTCTTCTTATAATCTCAAGTCCGGCTGGCCACCCATAAAGAAAAATCCGTTTCCGCCATGGCCCCGCTCGCACGGCCTCTCTCCGTCCCCTTATGGAAAATCACATAAGTGGGGACAGCCTGGATGCCAAAGGAGCCAGCCAGTTCAGGATTGGTGTCGACGTTGATTTGGATGACCATGATTTCTCCGGCGCGGCGCTTGGCCAGTCGGTCAAGAATAGGACGCATCATCGAGCAGGGAGAACAGGCGGGTGAATAAAAATCAATGAGGACAGGCTGGCTCGCCCGCTGGAGGAAATTCACGGCTTGTTGGGCCGTCAGTTCGAGCACCGCTCCGGGTTCAGGAAGGATGGCCTTGCATCGTCCGCAGACGACTTTCTTTCCGACTGCCTCCAGGGGAAAGTGATTCGTTGCCCCACAACGCACACAGCTGACCTTGAGTTTTTCGGCCATGAAAAATGCGCCTCTTCTATTTGTCCCGCTTTGGATAAGGCGGGATCGGGGGGAACTTGAATTCTTTTGTCTTGAGCTCCTCCATGATGACCTCGATGGCCTTGTCCAGCTGTTCGTCAACCCCGGCGTATTCTTTGGCTGGGTCGTTATCGACGACGATATCCGGTTCGACGCCCATCCCCTCGATAATCCAGTCCTGACCATCGACGCTGTAGGGTGCAAACTCGGGCTTCATGAGATAGCCGCCATCCAGAAGCGGCAGAGAACCGCGGACGCCGACGACACCTCCCCATGTCCTTTTGCCGATGAGGGGGCCGAGTTTATAGACTTTAAAGCGGTAGGGAAAGATGTCGCCGTCCGAGGCTGAAAACTCGTTGATCAAGCAAACCTTCGGGCCAACAAGCATTCCATCAGGGTCGGGCCGGCCAATCGTATCCCTGGACATCTCCATCATAGCGATCTCCCGCCGCAGCCGCTCGATAATCATGGGGGAGACGTTCCCTCCGCCATTCCCACGGACGTCGATGATGAGACCTTTCTTCCGCAACTGGGGGTAATAGTGCTTGACGAACTCGTTCAGGCCTGCCGGACCCATGTCCGGGATGTGGATGTAGCCAACTTTCCCGCCCGTGGCTCGATCAACCTTTTCTATGTTCTCCCTGACCCAGGTGTGGTAATAGAGCTGCTGTTCACTTTCGATGGGAATAACGACGACCTCCCGGCTTCCCTTCTCCTCGGGCCGAGCGCTGACCTTCAGGGTCACTTGCTTGCGCACGGTGTTGAGTAGCGCCCGGTAGATGTCAACCATATCTTTCGTTGGTGCGCCATTGACGGCCAGGATATAATCTCCTTCCCTGACATTGACGCCAATTTCGGTCAGCGGCGAGCGCAGCGTTTTGCCCCAATTCTGTCCCCTCAGAATCTTGACAATCCGGAAATAGCCCGACTCGGAATCCTTTTCCAGCTTGGCGCCGAGCATCCCGACCTTGACTTTCTCGAGCTTGGGCAGATCACCCCCGCCCACGTAGGTATGACCGGCATTTAGCTCCCCAATCAATTCGCCAATGATGTAGGTGAGGTCAGCCCGGTGGTTAACCGCTTGAGCGAGCGGTCGGTAGCGAAGCCGCATTGCTTCCCAGTCCACGCCGTGCATGTTGGGCGCGTAGAAGAAATATTTCATCTGGCGCCAGCATTCCTCATAAATCTGATTCCATTCCGCCCGGCGGTCGAGCGTCACCTCCATCTCGGAAAGGTCCAGCTTATCCTCGATTTTGACCGGAGAGCGCGGGAGGTCGAGGATGGCGTAGGAACGGTCCTTGGCGATGAGCATTTTCTTCGCATCGGTAGAGATGGCGTAGCCGTCGATATCCCCCAAATCCGTCTCCTTCTGCTCCGCCAGATCATACATCAAGAGGGTGCTCTTTCGGTCGAGACTCGACCTCTTGAGGTAATAGACCCTGTCCTCAACAGAGGTAATGTTCGAGTAATCGGCGACGGCGATGGGCAGCGCGATGATTCTGGCTGCGATTCCCTCGGCATCGATTTGAATTGGTTTTTGCTTGTCTACTCCAGCCGTTTTCTCAGAAGGCGTCTTGGGGGCCTCTTTTTTTCCCGCCTCTTTTTTCACTTCGACCTCGTCGCTTTTCGGCTCAAAGGGGGACTTGGTCTCGGCGGCCAGAGTGACAAAGTAAATCCGGGACAGGCTCAGATAGGCATGGTTCCATTCTGTTCGGCTATAGACAGGGCTAAAATCCCGGTCCGAAATGAAGAATAGATATTTCCCGTCGGAGCTAAATTCAGGGCTGTAGGAAGCATACCAGCCGTCCGTGACAGGATGAGTCTTTTGGGTGTCGAGGGAATAAATATAAATTCGAGTTTGGGATTCGACTTCAGGCTTGGCGTAGGCAATCCAGCGGCTATCCGGCGACCAGGCATACTGGCGGATTTCTCCTATCTCAGCTTTAGCCACCTCGACGACCTCTTTCTTGGTGATGTCGATATATTGGAGCCGGAGGAGCTTGTCACTCCAGAGTATTTTTCGACTGTCCGGTGACCAGAGGAGATGGTACTTGTAGGTATCAGCTTTTTCGGTCAGCTGGAGCGGCTGACCCTGTCCATCCTGGGGCAGGAGATAGATCTCATCCTCTCCGCTCCGGTCAGAGATAAAGGCGATCCAGCGGCCGTCAGGCGACCATTGTGCATCCCTCTCATGAATGCCGGGTGTGGCTGTCAGGTTTCTCGTGTTGCCGTGCTTGGCCGGAACCGTAAAGATGTCGCCCCGCGCGCCAAAGAGGGCGCGCTTCCCATCGGGAGAAATCTCATAGTGAGTGATCTGGTCGTTGACCTTGATGAGCCTCGACCGGCCACTCGTCTGGTCGTCAGCGATGGTGACCGGGATCCGGACAATCTCTTCTGTCTTCAAGTCCAGCTTAAAAATATACCCTCCATTCTCAAAAACAATGGATTCGGGGCCGAGGGAGGGAAACTTGATGTCGAAATCCGTGAAATGGGTTAGCTTTCTTGTCTGCCCGCTCTCCCGGTCAACAACATAGAGGTTCATCCGTTTGTTTTCATCGCGGTCGGAGAGAAAATAGATTTTGTTTCCGCTCCACATCGGGATGATGTCCTGAGCCGGGTTGTTGGTGAGGTTTTCTGTTTTCTTGGTTTCGAAGTCATAGACCCAGATATCATCAGCCATCCCGCCCCGGTAACGCTTCCACGTCCGGAATTCCCGGAAAACCCGGTTATAGGCCATTTTCTTATCATCGGGCGAGAAAGAACAGAAGCCGCCTCGAGGAACCGGAATCTGAGTCGGCGTGCCCCCTTCCTTAGGAACCAAGTAAAGCTGGCCGAGGAAATCGTCCCATTCCCTCATCCGGGAACGGAAGATGACATGGCGGCCGTCGTTTGTCCAACCCATGACGATATTGTTTGGACCCATCCTATCGGAAATATCGTCGCGGCTGAGCGAAGGGGTAAAAGTGAGACGAACTGGGATTCCCCCCTCGGCGGGCATGAGATAGACTTCGCGATTGCCGTCGTACTCCCCTGTAAAGGCGACGAATTTCCCATCAGGGGAAAAGCGAGCAAAAGCTTCATAACCTTCGTGGCTGGTGAGCTTGCGGGCGATGCCACCGCTTGAAGAGACAGCATAGAGGTCGCCCGCATAGCTGAAGACAACCTGGTCGCCGTAGATGGCCGGAAACCTCAAAACGCGCGCCTCCTGAGGTGCATAAGAGCTAATGGAAAGAAGCCCAATCAAGAGAATGCCCAGGCTAATGCTTCCTATGGCTTTCATTTGGCCTCCCCAAGAAATGAAATAATCATGGTTAAGAGAAATTGCCAATATACCACAACCAGCTTTCTCCAAACAAGGTCGCATCGAACCCCAAAATTGCCAGGGTAAGGTATCACCCATCAAGTGATTTATTTTTTTCATCAAAAAAAACCTCATATCAGGCAGCTTTTCGTTTCAATTAAATTTTCCATAGGCAAATCGGGGTCGCCGTTTATTCTTGACATCGGGGAGCTCCCATGAATAGAATTCTTGTTCAAGTGAGAAGCGAGTGGCCAAGCGGTCACTCTTTTGGCCGATCGTCTCCTTCGGACGAGCTAAAGCCGCTTCTCGAGGACATCTTGACCGATGATTGAAACAATAGCCCGCTGGAACGCCTGGCTTGGCAGCTACGTCTGGGGCGTGCCGATGATAGTCCTTCTTATCGGCACGGGCTTGCTTTTGACCATTCTAACCAAGGGAATTCAATTCTATCGCTTGCCCTTAGCCCTCCGTGAAGTGTTGGGGAAATTAACCAGACACGGCGGCGGCCAGGGCAATGTCACTCCTTTCCAGGCCGTGGCCACGGCGCTGGCCTCAACAGTTGGCGTGGGCAACATCGCTGGCGTATCGACCGCTCTTTTCCTCGGAGGACCCGGCGCGCTTTTCTGGCTCTGGGTCTCTGGCCTTTTTGGGATGTGCACGAAGTTTTCTGAGATCGTCGTCGCTCTGCACTATCGTGAAATGGATAAAAAAGGCACGATGCGGGGCGGAGCGATGTACACCCTCAAGAAGGGCCTCCGGCTTCCCTGGCTGGGGACCCTGTTTGCCTTTCTGGCGGCCCTGGCGGCTTTTGGAATAGGTAACTTGGTCCAGGCCAACTCTGTCGCCGATGCTTTGCGCAGTACATTCGGAGTTGCGCCCAAGGTAACCGGCCTTGTGCTGGCTTTATTGACAGGGATGGTCATTATCGGCGGCATCAAGAGAATCGGCGAGGTCACCCAGGTCCTGGTGCCCTTCATGTGCCTCCTCTATCTTGGAGGAGGACTGGTGATTCTCGTTACTCACCTCTCGTCGCTGCCCAGGGTTTTCCAGCTCATCTTCGAAGGTGCCTTCTCCGGGACTGCGGCGGTGGGAGGGTTTGCTGGAAGCACCGTGAAGTTTGCTCTCCGCTACGGGATTGCCCGGGGGCTTTTCTCCAATGAAGCAGGATTAGGGAGCGCGCCCATAGCCCACGCCGCGGCTGATACCGACCACCCGGTTCGTCAAGGGCTCTACGGAATATTTGAGGTTTTTGTGGATACAGTTCTTGTCTGTTCCTGCACAGGCCTGGTCGTCTTGGTCACCGATGTCTGGAAAAGCGGCCAAACAGGAGCCTCCCTCGCTGCCCTGGCTTTTGAAACGGGTCTTCCCGGCGCCTGGGGAGACATCATTGTTACAGGCGGGCTTGTCCTGTTCGCTTTTTCGACGCTTCTTGGCTGGAGTTATTACGGGGAGACCAGCGCCGTTTATCTTTTTGGCGTCAGGATCGCCCTTCCTTACCGCATGCTCTGGATTGTCGTCGCTTTTCTCGGAGCAACCGGCTCTCTCCATCTCGTCTGGGAAATCGCCGACAACCTCAACGGGTTAATGGCCATTCCCAACTTAATCTCGGTTCTGGGCTCCATCCCCCTCCTTCTCCGACTAAAACGCGAATTCTTCCAAACCAAATCCTAATATCTTGAGAAAGACCCCAAAGAATCCGAAATTGTCGCCGTCAATGTGTGGTTTGGATGGTTCCCCAATTCCCCAAGCTCAAGAAAGCCCTTCCAAAACAGAGGAAAAATTGGCGTCTGATCAGCCGAGGCATCGGCATTCACTGGCCTGACCTTGACGAAGACTTTTTTGTTCCCGCGCTTTTCAGGTAATCATCGTTGCTTTCCCCTCCGGCGCTTCTCGAACCAGAGCAGAAACAAGATTCGGGGATAGACGTTGGGGGCATGAAATTCTCATGAGGGAAATCGCCGCGTGACTTCGAGTCACTGCATCCCGAGCCTGGCCGGGGGTGAACCACAACAGGACCCGTCGTGCTGCCCTATCGTGGGAACGACGCGCCCTTGACACAGGTTTTTGCTTGGAGTAGAGTTTCGCAAGGGAGGAGAAGATGAAAAAGTTTCTGGCTATCCTATTTGTTCTCGTTCTTTTGGTCATCGCGATTGTAATCGTCGTCTTCCTGCTGACCTCAAACGTAACGAAATCCGCCG
Source organism: uncultured Eubacteriales bacterium (assembly GCA_964445305.1). Classification (GTDB taxonomy): domain Bacteria; phylum Acidobacteriota; class Aminicenantia; order Aminicenantales; family UBA8522; genus CAYUKK01. Next base: position 3,421 of record CAYUKK010000097.1, on the reverse strand, counting down.
ACAACTTTTTCCAATCTCTAAAGGAAGGTAATTGGGAAGCTGCATATGCTCAGTTATCCGAGGAATTTAAGGCGGCTACGTCGCGGCAAGAATTTGATAGCTTTTTGAAGACAACCACTCTTGCCGAATATCAGGAGGTCACCTGGTCCAGTCGTTCAATCTCGGGGAAAACAGCCGAGCTCGAGGGAACTGTCACCACGAAAGACGGCGGAACTATTCCCCTGAAAATCACGTTCGTCAAGGAGAAAGGGCGATGGAAAATCCTGGGCATGGAAAAACCCGCTGCCGGTCTTGTCGAAAAAGAAGTCAAGGAAAAAACGATACCCGCCGAAACGGAATTGCGGACGATGGTCAATACCGCCCTCCAGGACTTTGCTCTGGCTGTCAACAGGGGGGATTTTACGGATTTTCATGGGACCCTTTCTGAACTCTGGAAAAGTCAGATAACGCCTGCTAAGTTGCTGGAAATTTTTCAACAATTCGTGGACGAGAAAGTGGACCTCACGGTTCTCTCTCATTATGAGCCGGTTTTCAGCCAGCCGCCAAAAATCAGCCAGGAGGGGTTTTTAGAAATTGAAGGGTACTATGCCACCCAACCTTCAACTACGTATTATCGCTTAAGCTACATATACGAACACCCACAATGGAAATTGGCCGGCATCCATGTCACTCTAAAATAATCCTATCGACCTCTTTACCCTTCTTCTGTACTTTCTTTGCCAACAACCTTGTGTTGGCAATTTAAAAGCGTGGCCTTGTGGGCCGCCGAAGGTAAAAGTCTTGAGGGAAGCTCGATGATGGCGTTGATCAGAAAAAAGGAAAAATCAGGCGGCCATTGTTAGCGGCCGCGACCCTCCGACCATGGAGCGATGGCTGGGAAATATCCGCCCCGTGCCCCCAGGTTGCCGCGCAGGAGACATGGACCCGTTTAGATTAACGGTTGGGATGATAGGCTCAATTTTTACTCGAGCAGTTTCTTAAGCTCGTCGTCGAGGCCGGTCATCTCCCAGCGGATGAGCGAAAGCGGAATCATACCGCAGGCGTGAAATTCATCGAAGAATTCCCTGAGGTCGAATTTCTCTCCCTTGAGCCGGGAATAATCAGCCATGAGTTTTTCCAGATGGACCTTGCCCACCACATAGCTCGTCCCGTATCCCGGCTGCTGGAGGTAGAGGTCCTCATCCGTCCAGATCGTATTCCCCTCTTTGAGCATCCAGCCCCGTGGCGTCCGCTCGACACCGAAATCGACGGCCTCCTTTAGGGTGAACTCGTTGCTGTGCATCTTGAGGTCGCCCATGCCACGGGCGCATCGGCAGGCGAGCATGATCCAGATGAGCTCGCGCACCCTCGGCCGCTCATCCAGCAGGCCCGCATGCATGGCCATCTCCTCCATCCCGGTGGCCAACCCCTCGGCGCGGGAATCCCAGATGTTATAAAGGAGGGGAACCCGGCGGATCGGGCTCGGATGGGGCTCGTGGGCCATCCTGGCCAGGTCGAACCAGTGGGTGCCGTGGCATCGAAGTGGAAGCGGGTCGTGATAATCGACTTGAGTGAAGAAGTCGCGAAGTCCACCGGCCGGAATAAACCCAACCGTCCGCTTGAGCGTGCCGTCCATATACTCCGGAAGTGTCATCACGTTCTCCCGCATGAATCTCATGAAATGCTCCACCGCCTCATCAAAACGTTTCTGGTATTCTTCTCTATTTTCTGGAGGTTGGAGCGGAGGGAGGTGGCGATTCCGGCTCTCTTCCAGCTTCAAGCAGGCGATGGAACGCTCGAGCTCGCGCTCCATGATCACCAGCTGGTCTTCCCAGGTATAGGGGCAGAGATGAACATTTTTCATGTACCAGTTGTAGTTTTCGATACCAATGCCTGAAGGCGCGGTCATCCCCTCATATTTTTCTTCCAGCCACGCCCGGAATTCGTCCACGGCTTCCTTGGCCCGGAAAATTTCAGGTACAAGGCCGGGATGGTCTTCCTTCAACCTTTCAGCCATATTCGCTAAATATTCGCTCTCCGCTTTTTTCCTTCTTATTCCCAGATACCAGAGGTCCTTCGCCTCTTCGGTCAAATTTTTTTTGGCCTGCTCGAGGACTCTGGGGATGGCCTTGAGATGCATCTCGAAATCCTCGTACTGCTCTCCCTGGAGGGGGAATTCGTACTTCCAGAGGCAGAGCGTCCCATAACGCCATGGTCCCTCGAGCGCGGGTACATCCGAAGGGGAAGTGTAGTAAACCGCATAAAACCGAGGGTTCCGCGACCATGGCCGGAGCACCCGGTGGTCGAAATCCAGGCCGTTCATCTCAGCCCGGACGAGGTGCCAGTCGACCTGCTGGGCAACAGGCCAGGATGTCGGGTCGATAGCCATAAGCCTGGCCTGATATGCCTTCAGTTCACGGTGTTGCCTGGCCATGGCCTCAGCCGTGTAATCAGGCACACCGTCGACAATCGCGGGCTTCTGGAACTTCCGCCATTCTTCGAACAGCTTAACAAGGTCTTCATACGTTCCGCCTCTGGTTGATGCTTTCTGTTGGCTCCCTGGCGAACAGCCAAAAAAGGCCAGCGATAGGATGACGATGCTAATGGCAATTAGAATTCCCAAGAACAAACGAATACCGGAGAACCAAGGAAGGCGTTGATAATTTTTGTGCATCCCTTCCACCTCCTGAGTCCATGGCTATCCCCTTCAGTCTATTGATGTATCCCGATTTGTCAAACATCTGGCTAAGCCTTGCCAGTCACCTTTCGGTATGCTTTTGACTACCGCCTGCATTCCCGAAAAAAAAGTGATATTTTCTTCTTTCGCCATGATTGTATTCTTTTTTATCCCCTGCCGGTAAGTCGTCTGTCTCCACTGCCGGAAGACTCCCATCGAAAAGTTGGAGCTTTTCGACTCCTATCTGCGGGTGACCAAGAGGCTGGCACGCTATATTTTCGAGCTCTCGAAGGTCATGACTGTCCAGGAAGTCTCCCGGCATCTGGGGCTGGACTGGAAAACCGTCAAAGCTATCGACAAGAAGTTCCTGGAAGAAAAAGTTCGGGCCAACCGGTCAAGATTGTCTTCGACCTGTTCCATGTCGTCGCCCAGTTCTCGAGGGTCATCGATAAAGTGTGTAACAGCGAATGCCAGCTCTGCCTCGATGAAAGAGAGGGCCAGGTCACTGTCCAATAATTACCGCCTCTGCGTTAGCGCCCAGCGGCCAAGGCGAAGAGGGCCCGCCCGTAGCTTCTCCTTCCCTGACCTTGAGCTCACATTGACATCCGACAGAATCCTGATTTATTATTCCCAACGACGCAATCAACTGAAGGTGGTAGTCAAACGGCCATCTCACCGGCACGATAGACGGGAAGTGTCTCGCTCGGCCAGCCCAACCCAAAACCAACTTATCATCAATTTGCTTTTCGTAGCTCTACTTCTCAT
>CAYUKK010000096.1:0-15129 GCA_964445305.1 uncultured Eubacteriales bacterium | reverse complement strand
GAAAAGGCCCCGCTCTCCATCCAGCGTCGATAAACCGTCTTTTCGTGAGCGGCGGGGTCATAGTGTTTTGGGAGCTCTTTCTTCATTTTTTTCAAGCCCTGGTCTGGTGAGCTCTCTCTTCAGAGTAGAGCGTTGCTATCTTACAATAGGCCCCCTTCTCAGTCAAACCCGATGCGCGACCCTTTGATTGCCCTATAGCCTTGGCATGGGTCAAATCGAAGTCACGCCGCTTCAGCGGCCTCTCTTCCCTTCGGAAAAGCTATAGAGGATGGGAAGCACAATTAATGTCAGCAGGGTTGATGTGGTCAGACCTCCGACGACGACAACAGCCAGCGGACGCTGGATTTCTGAGCCCGGGCCCTGGGCAAAAAGGAGAGGGATAAGGCTCAAGATGGTCGTCAAGGCAGTCATGAGCACAGGTCTGAGACGGACGCTCGAACCCTCGAGGATGGCCATTTCTAAGGGCCGTCCTTCTTGCCTCAACTGGGCAATATGGCTGACGAGGACGATGCCGTTGAGAACGGCAATTCCGAAAAGAGCGATAAACCCGACCGAAGCCGGGACAGAGAGATAAAGGCGGAAAAAATAGAGGGACAGGACACCACCGATGAGAGCCAACGGCAGGGTAACAAGAACAAAAATGGCGGATCGGAGGGAGCGGAAAGTGACGAAAAGGAGGACGAAAATCAGAGTCACAACAAGCGGCGCAATAAGGAAAAGGCGCCTCATGGCCCGCTGCTGGTTCTCGAACTGGCCTCCCCAGGAGAGATAATATCCGGGAGGGAGATGCACCTGGTCGCGGATTCTTTGTCTCGCTTCAGTGACGTAGCCGCCGATATCGCGGCCGCTGACATTGACCTCGATGCCGATTCTCCTCTCCCCATTTTCCCGACTGATTTGCGCCGGCCCCTCTTCTTCCCCAATCCGTGCGAGCTCGGAAAGGGGGAGCCTCATTCCCTGGGGGGTCTTGACCAGGATATTCCCGATGGTTTCGAGGGAGGACCGCTTGTCAGCGGGAAAGCGAAGGATAACATCGAAGAACTTGTTCTGCTCGTAGACCCTCGTCGCTCGCTTGCCACCGACCGCGACCTCGACTACCCGGAGAACCTCCTCGGCATTCAAGCCGAATCGGGCGAGACGATGGCGGTCGAGCCGAACGGATAAATATCCTTGACCGGCGATCCGCTCGACGATAAGGTCTGCTGTGCCACGGATTCTGGCAAGAATAGCCGCGATTTCATTGGCCTTAGCTTTGAGAAGGTCAAGGTCCTCGCCAAAAAGCTTGATAATGAGCTGGGCCTTGGTGCCAGCCACCAGCTCGTCGATCCGACACTGGATGGGCTGGCTGAACCCGAAGGCCATCCCCGGGACATCGGCGAGGGCCAGGCGCATCTTCGCGAAAAGCTCTTCCTTGGTCCGAGCGTTTACCCACTGGGAACGGGGCCTGAGAGCACCGACGAACCCTGTTTTATCAACCCCCCTGGCCTCCACCGCCACACCCGTCTGACCCGTCCTCGAGACAATCGTTTCGAGTTCGGGAAACTCCTTGAGTTTTTGCTCCACCACCCGGCTCACCCGGATGGCCTCATCCAGGGCTATTCCAGGTAAGAGCTGGATGTCCATATCGAAGGCTCCCTCATCCATGACTGGCATGAACTCTGTCCCTAAGCGGGGGAAAACCACCAGCGCCACGGCGAAAAGAGCCGCAGCCAGGAAAAGAACGCCCAATCGGTGACGCAATCCGAAGCGGAGAATAAGAGCATAGATGCGGCGGAGGAAAGCAAGGAGGAAATGGTCCCCGCGGCGGCGCGGCCGGAGCAAATAAAAGCACAGCACAGGAACGACAAATATGGAGAGGAGAAGGGAAGAGAACAGGGCGATGGCCACAGTCATAGCCAAAGGCGAAAACATCTTTCCTTCAATCCCCTGGAGAGCCAGGATGGGCATAAACGTCAAGACGATGATGAGTTCCCCAAAAACGCTCGGCCTTCTCACTTCGAGAACAGCCTTAAGGACGTCTCGAAACCTGGCCGATTCCTCAGCCCCACTGAGATGCCGCTCGACATTTTCCACTTGGATGATGGCCGCGTCGACGATCATTCCGATAGAGATGGCCATCCCGCCCAGTGACATGAGGTTGGCGGGGAGGTGGAGGACCCGGAGAAAGATGAAAGTCAGGAGAGCCGAAAGAGGGAGGGCCAGGATGACGATAAAACCGGCACTAAAACTGCCCATGAATAGCGATAGGACGAAAAGAACGAGCGCCGACCCTTCGAGGATGGCCCGGATAACTGTCCCCAGGCTTTTCTCGATGATATCAGACCTTTTATAAAAAGGGATGATCTTAAGGCCATAGGGCAAGAAGCCCGAGGCGTTGATTTCCTGGACCCTTTTTTCTACCCGCTTGACCACCTCCCGACTGTTTTCTCCCCTCAGCATCATGACGATGCCGCCGACAACCTCGCTCCCTCCATTTTTGAGCGAGGCCCCCTGGCGGACGGCGTGACCGAGCCTCACCGCCGCCACATCCCGCACATAAACAGGAGCCCCCCGCTCACTCTTGAGGACGATGTTCCGGATGTCCTCTTCCGACCTAACCAGGCCGAGGCCGCGGACGATAAGTTGCTCGGAATGGCGGTTGATGATGTTGCCGCCAACATTGAGGCTGTTCTTCTTCACCGCCTCAAAAACATCCGCTAAAGTGAGGTCATAGGAGAGGAGTCGTTCCGGGTCAATTTCGACATGATACTGCTTGATATAACCACCAAAGGAATTGACCTCATTAACCCCCGGGATATTTTTCAGGAGGGGGGCGACGAGCCAATCCTGGATGGTTCGAAGCTCCGTTAAGTAAGCAACTTGCTCATCTTGCGCGGCGGGCATGGTTCCTTCCAGGGTGTACTGGTAGATTTCCCCCATGGCCGTGGAGACGGGGCCGAGGCTAATATCGACGCCTTCGGGCACTTCTTTGGTCGCTTCGATGAGCCGCTCGAAAACGAGCTGACGGGCGAAATAGATGTCGACATTATCCCGGAAAATGAGAGTCACCACAGAAATCCCATACTTGGTTACCGAGCGCATGAGCTCAAGACCGGGCAACCCGCGCATGGCCATCTCGACGGGATAGGTGACGAATCGTTCGATTTCAAAAGGGGAAAGGCCGGGCGCTGCGCAGAGGACTTCGACCTGGATGTTGCTCACATCAGGGAAGGCATCGATGGGAATCTTCAGGAAAGAAAAGATTCCCCACCCAACGAGGACAAAGAGGAAGAAAAGAACGGCCGATTTCCGGGTCAGGGAGAAGGAAATGATTCTTTCGATCATTCCTCACCCTCCAGCATCTTTTTGAGAGCTTCGCCCTTGAGGGCAAAGCTCCCGTCCGCCGCCACGACCGCACCTGCCTCAAGACCGTCAAGGATTTCGACAGATTCCTCGAAGGCTCGACCTATCTTGACGGGCCGGAGCTCAAAAACGCCCTCAGCCCGTGAAACGAAGACGACCGTTTTCCCTTCGATGACCCGCACCGACGGCCGGGGAACGACGAGCGCCCGGACAGCTACAGGGGAGATAAGCACTACTTCAGCGAACATCCCGGGCTTCAGTTTCCTGGCCCGGTTGGGAACTTCGATTCGACCCTTGATCGTCCGTGTGGTCTCGTTGACGACATCGCTAAGGACAGTGAGTCGGCCGGGGAAAGTTTCCTCCGGATACGCCTGCACCCGGACCTCGGCCTCACAGCCGGGCCTGACCATGGCCAGGTCTTTTTCAAAGATATCCACCTCAGCCCAGAGAAGACCAAGGTCAGCCACCTCGAAGAGCTCAGTCCCCCGCTCAACATAGGCTCCGGCCGTCGCCCGGCTGACAACCACGCTGCCGCTCAGAGGAGCCCTCAGGAAAAGATGAGGATTCAGGTTCTGGGTTTCCTTCAGGTTCCCGACCTCTTCTTCCGTCACTCCCATGAGCTTGAGTTTCTGGGCGGCTGATTGAATCAACCTGGCCGAAAGAGCCACTGCTTCTTCCTCGCCTGCCTCGAGAGCTCGCGTGTGTCGGAGGCAAAGCTGGATAAATTCCTGTTGGGCGGCGAGAAACTCATCGCTGTAAAGAGCGGCCAGACGGTCGCCGGCCATGACTCTATCTCCCTCGAAAGCATAGATTTCTTCAATTCTCCCCGCAACGCGGCTGGAAAGACGGACGTATTGCCGTCGATTAAGACTGATGGTCGCGGTGGCTCGAACCAGAAGGGGCAGGTTCCTGTATTCAGCTCTGATTGTCTTCAGCCCTGCCACCTGGACCATTCCGGCGCTTAATCGAAGCAAGGATGGCTCTTCCTCACCCCCTTCCATGCGCTCAGTGTTTTTCGATCGACATCCCCCCAGGACCAGGAGGGCCGGACCGCTCAGCCAGAGCAGCATACCCAGAAGAAAAAACCTTTTTCCCATGTTTCGTCTCCCTTCATCTCTCGCCGGCAATTTCCAGTTCGGCCAGAGCTATTTTGTGGGCCAGGAGAGCGTCCAGATGTTCCATCCTGGTTGTCTTGTAAAGCCGATAAACGTCGAACAGGTTCAAGGAATCGATTTGTCCGTATGGATACTGAGAAATCCCGATCTCGAGCATGGTTTCGACTTCCCTGAGCAGAGTTTTCTCGAAGAGAGCCAATCGTTCTTCGGCCGCCCGGACATCGGCGTAGGCCGCATCGACGAGCGTCAGAATTCTCCGACGCCGTGCTTCGAGCGTCGCCGCCGCGGCATCACGGCTGGCTTCAGCCTGAGCAACCTGTCCCTTCCATCGGTCACGCCAGAGCGGGATGGAAACCCCAATGGAAAAGCCCCACCCCGAAGTCCTGAGGCTGGGGTAATAGAGGGCGAAGGCCAAATCAGGCAGCCAGCTCTTCTGGGCCAAGCGGAGGCTGCTCCCAGATTGCTCGAGACGGAAGGAAGCCGCCCGCAGGGAGGGCCTTGTCTCGACTTCACGGCGGAGCATGGGCAAGTCCTTTTCGAGGGGCTCGAAATCGAGCCCAGAAGTAACTGTCTCCGACTCGTCGATGGGCTGGCCAATAATGAGAGAAAGCGCGGCCAGGTTCTCTCGGTACTGACGCCTGGCTTCGATAAGCTCAGCCCGAACCCTCGCCGATTCGAGTCGCCCCCGCAGCACGTCAAGGGAAGAAACCTGGCCTGCCTGGAAGCGAACGCTGGCCATCTCCTGGTATTGCTTCAGGATATCCAGGATCTCCTCCATCCTGACCATGACCATCCGGGTGTGGGCAACGCGGAAGTAGGCTTTCTTGACATCGGCCGTGACGATAAGCTTCAGGCTCTCGAGTTCAGCGACCAGAGCCTCTTCCTCTGACGTAACAGCTTGCGTCCGCAGGGCCCTTTTTCCGGGGAATTCGACGACCTGTTCCACCCCCAGGGTAACCTCCTGTTCCCCGGCGCGAGGTCCAATGGCCAGACCTTCCTGGCTGAAGACGAGGCCAGGGTCAGGCCAAGCCCGGATTTCGAGCTTTTTTGCCCGGATGGCTTCAAGACTTTTCTCGGCCAGGAGGATATCTGGGTTATGACGGAGAGCCATGGTTGTAGCTTCTTCCAGAGTGAGAATCTTCACCCCCGGATAGAGAAGCCCCCGCAGTGCCGATAAAATCAGGAGTAAGCGGACAAAACACTTAACCATCTCGGACTCCTCTCGGTCGGAATGGCGAAAGGTGAGGATTAGGCGAAGAAAAGGACAAACCGGGGGGGATGGAAAATATCGTGAGTCCAAAGACTACTTTTCCGATCGAAAAAGTAGAAAAAAGCCCACTCCATCGTCTGGCTCAGGACGGGCGAGTCCGATAAGGCGGAAGGGCAGAAGAAAATCAAAACACAGTGGCAGACGACTCCCTTAGAAGCGATGCTCGCACCCAGGCCATGAGGGTGGTCATGTCCGTGGAGGGGGCAAGGGTCATCAGATGCTTGAGCATAGACAAGGCCGAAAACAAAGAGAATGCTGAAGGCAAGCGTAAGCGCCGATCTCCGCGCTCTTTCTTTCATCCTGGAGGGCCGTTTATACCATTTTTGACCGGGCTCGTCAAACGTCAAGGTCACTGCTGGGAGCACCCGATAGGTCCTCGTGGCGATGACCCAGACCCGTCTCACCAATTCAGTTAAAGGCATGCATCTGCTTCTTATTTCTTCTTTTATCTTCTTAACCATATCTCGGTTTAACCAAAGGTTGTTTCATTTTCAGTGGGCGAATTGAGGACTCTCGCCAAGAAGCAAGGCCTTGGGGTGCAGAGACCGTCGCCACAAGCTACCCTAAGGTGGGGCCTAAAGCAAACTTCAGCAGGTCAGAGGCGCTTGTGAGGAAGAGGGAGTCCCTGCTGAAGTTTATCTATGAGAGAAGAAAAGGTGAGGTGTTCTCCGATAAGAAGGTTTCATTTCGATAACAAGTGATGCAGACTCCGTGCCAATTCAAGTGGCAATCTCGATGAAAGAAATCGCTCTCAACACCTTTTTTGCCCTTATAATAGGGACGAAGCCCGAAATGGACTAAAAACAGAGACACAATCTTGGGATGAAATTTTCTTTACTTTTTTTCGCCTGTTTGTAAATTTATTTTACGACGAATCTTCGCCACCTTACGTTAGCTCCGATGGCGAACGAGTTCTCTCACCCCCGCGAGTAAGAGGTCAATTTCTTTGTAAGAAATGTAGATGGGCGTCGACACCCTAACGCCGTAAGTGCCCGCTTCCTTACTGCCGATCGTCCGGACGACAAGGTTATATTTTTCCCGGACGAAATCGACGATGCGGGCAGGGTCTACGCCGTCCACGGAAAAAGCAGTCAACCCACCGGAGAGGTAGGGATCCTCCGGTGTATGGAGTTTTATCCCTGGAATGCGCCGCAGCTCCTGCTTCAGGTACCCGGCCAGCGCTTTGATCCGCCGCTCGATTCTTGTCCGGCCGATGGCGTTCTGGAAATCCAGGGCCTCGCCCAAGGCGAAGACGAGGGCGTCCGCATCCTGGCCATGGGCTTCAAATTTTCGGGCATCCTTGGCCGTGTCCCAGCCGCTTGTGACGATGGTCGGCCAGAGCTTTTCCTGCGCTTCCTTCCGGACATAGAGCAAGCCGACGCCGGTTGGCGCTCCCAGCCATTTATAAGGGCTCGAGGCAAAGAAATCCACTCCCAGAGTCTTCATGTCAAGGTTGAGCATGCCCAGGCCATGGGCGCTATCGGCCAGAACGAGGACCCCTTTCTCATGGGCCATCTGGCAAACTTCTTTAATCGGCGTGATGAGCCCGGAAATATATACTGTATGACCAAGGCTGATGATTTTTGTGCGCGCCGTGATGGCCGCGGCGATGGCATCGACAATCTCAGAAACGCTTCTTGGCGGAAGGCCGAGGGGAATCTCTTTGACGACGATGCCGCATCGTTTCTCCTTCAGACGCCAGGGGTGGATCGCCCCCGGATGCTCCATGTTGGAGACAATCACTTCGTCTCCCTCTTTCATGTCCAGTCCGTTGGCGACAAAATTGATTCCCTCGGTCGTGTTATGGGTGATGACCACCTCTTCGTCGGAAGCATGGATGAAATTGGCCAGCTTGTGGCGGACTTCTTGCTTGAGGGTGGGGAGGAAGTTATAGACATCAAAGGGGTTAGTCACCTGGACCTTAAAGTATTTCATGAGAATGTTGAAAACGGGCTTGGGCATGGGACCGACGGTGCCGTTGTTCATCATGATGAGGCCTTCCTGGAAGAGAAAGTGCTTGCGGATTCCCTCCCAGTAGACGCCGTCTGGTGATTCATCCTGGATGTATTTCTGGTTGAGAGCCGAGATGCTCTGGTAGACGGCCGCCGTGGCCTCGTCCAGAAGGGCCAAAGAAGCGATTGTCCCGGAGGCCAGCGACTTGAAAAAACTCCGGCGCGACAAGCTAAAGGAAGGTCTTGCCTCACTCAAAATGGCTTCATTTAAAGAAGAATTGGCCATCCTTGTCCTCCTTTCCGGCCCATTCTATTGGCTCCAGGAGCGGCTGTCAAATTTTCTTAAAATTTTTCATGGCCAGGTCAATTCCCCAGACGCCTCAGCCAGCTTTGTCTGGGCCAAAACCTCCACTTGGATACAAAAGGCAAGGCCTCCTTCACTCTTGGAACTTCAATGGCGGCCGGGGAAGCGCTGTCTCGTGGCCTTATCTTTTTTGCAGTAAAACGAGACTCCCGGGCTCAACGTTAAGATGCCGGGCTATGACGTTGCACTTGGCTTTGAGAAGAAAGAAAAGAGGAGCGGACTCGCCGCAGAGGGTTTCGTAATTTCCCTGTCCCTTGCTGATAATAAGGTCTGCTGACTGAAAAAGTCGCCTGAACCTGGCCGTGCAGGCCCGCAACAGAGTACCCGGCATTCGGCTCCCTGAGGAAACAATTTGCGCCATCCCGCGGATACCCGAGCGCACCGCATCCTCGCGGGTGGCATCGTTGATGATTGGCCCCGCTTTGACGGCGTAGGCAACAGGCCGGCGCAGCTCCTCGATGAGGAGACGGTCAAAAACAGATTCGCCGGCGTTATCGGCCAGGAAGAGGACATTCTGGGCTCGCCCGAGAGCTCGCCTGAGGGCTGGGTAATCATTGATGACGAGGTCTTGGTCGAGGAAAGAGCGAAGGTCAATCCCTCCTTCAAATTCCCGATCGGCCCCGAAGTCGATGACATTCCCGGCAATGGCCAGCTTGATGGCGGTCAGCAATCGATCCCCTGACGATCGGACCAATCTTCTGAGCTCCGGATAAATTTTGAGGGCTTGCTCAACACAGGCGCGTTTGACTTCGCGGTAAGGGTCTTTGACGCCGCTAAGCTGAATAATGAGGTGATGGACCTCCGCTCCAATTTCGGGTGGGGTAGCCTCAAGCGAAACAGAGGACAGGAACCGTCTGACATGGCTCAGGATTTTCGCCGATTTTCGTCCATCCACGTTCAGGAGACGGACCGTTCGTTCTGCCTGGAGCTTAAAGCAAACCAGGCAATCAGGTCGCGCTTTCATCATCTTCCTTACCGCCTCCCTGATGCCCATTGTTTTGGCGGCCCGATCCACTGGCCGAATCGCTAAACATGGGCCAAGAGTCCATTCGCGTATGACCGGTATTTTATATCGATTCCCCAATTTTAGCACAAGGGCAAGTTGCGCTTACCCTCTTCAACGTCCGGCGCCGTCGCTTCACGCCAGACGCATTCCCCCTCCTCTTATTTTCATTTGCCCAGGGATTATCTATTTTAGGGTGTTCGGGCTGGAAACTCGCCATCCCGAAGGAGATATTCGATCGACCTCATGAGAGCCTTAAGGTCGAGGGGCTTGACAAAAAAATGGCCCACCGCATAACGAGTGAGCTCATCGATGGTGAACATATCCGGGTGGGCCGAGATGAGGATCGCTTGTCCCTTGTAGCCGAGCTCACGGAAACGACCAATCATCTCCAGGCCGTTGAGGTGGGGCAGCTTGAAATCGGCAATGAGAAGGTCGAACTTGCCATGGCGAAAATTTCTCAGAGCTTCCTCGGAATCTTTGGCCAGGAAGACCCGGTAATCCTTCTTCAGGATGAGGTAGAGAGTTTGGCGAATCGTCGCATCGTCATCCACAACCACAATTTTTTTCTCCGGCATGGCCATCCGTCTCTTCTCCTCCCCAACTGAGCAGAATTCATGCCAACCCGGGAAAAACACCTTTTCAGGCAAGGGAAGCCTGAGAAAATCCACTCTCCAGAGAGAGCCCTGACATGTTTTTTTACAGGCCGGTAAAAATCATTTACACGCAGGAAGCGCCGTCCAACCCAGTCATTTGGGCAAAGAAGAAAAAACGTTCAGGTTGTATTCCTTGATTTTCTTATCCAGCGTCGGACGGCTGATCTGGAGAATTTGGCTGGCCCGCGTCTTGCTCCCCTGCGCGATGGTGAGGACGTGCTGGATATAGTTCTTTTCTACCTCCCGGAGGGGGACAAGCTCGCCGGGAAAGAGCTTCTTTTCGGTCCCTTCGATGGGGAGGTTTTCGGCCAGAATCACATCCCCCTTAGCCAGGATAACGGCCCGCGTCAGGGCGTTTTCGAGCTCCCGCACGTTTCCCTTCCAGGGAAGGCTCATCAGGATTTTCATCACCTCGTCGGGAACTTTCCGGACGTTTTTGCGGAGCTCCCGGTTGATCTTCTCCAGCAGGTAGGCCACGAGCTCGGGAATGTCCTCTTTCCTCTCTCGCAGCGGAGGCAGGAAAATTTCCACGACTTTAAGCCGATAATAAAGGTCCTCCCGAAACTTACCCTCACGGATCAAGGCTTTAAGGTCGTGGTTCGTGGCGGCGATGATCCGGGCTTCTGTTTTGAGGATTTTTTCGCCACCCACTTTCATGAAATCCCGCGTCTCAATGACCCGGAGCAACTTCGATTGGAGGTTGGGAGAAATATCGCCGATTTCGTCCAGGAACAAAGTCCCCTTGCCAGCGATCTCGAATTTTCCCTTTGTCTCGCATACGGCGTCCGTGAAAGCCCCTTTGACGTGTCCGAAGAGCTCGCTCTCGAGCAGGGTATCCGAGATGGCCGAACAATTGATAACGATGAAGGGTTCATCCCGGTAAGGGCTGTTGTAATGGATCGCCTTGGCAACAAGCTCTTTCCCGGTGCCGCTCTCGCCCTGAATGAGAACACTCGTGCGGGTGTTGGCGACCGAGCCGATGAGCTTGAAGACCTCCCGCATTTGCGGCGAACGGCCGATGATGTTATCCATCCTGTACTCTTTCTGCTTCTCCCCGACAAGATAGCTCACCTTTTCCTCGAGGTGATGAACCTGGAGGGCTTTCTGGACGGTCAAATCAAGGTCGATAAAATTGAGCGGCTTGACGAGGTACTCGAAGGCGCCGAGCTTGATGGCATCGACAGTCGTCCTCATATCGTCGTAGGCAGTCATGATGATGACGTAGCTCTTCTTGCCCGACTCTTTGATTTGGCGGAGAACCTCGAGCCCATCCATATCGGGCAGGCGGACATCCAGCAGGACGAACTCGGGAGAAAATTCCTTGAATTCTCTGATCCCCTCCTCACCGCCTTCAGCCTGGTGGATATCGAACCCCTGTCTCGAGAGGTGAGACGATAGCGTCTTTCGGATCAAAGGGTCGTCGTCGATGATGAGCACAGATTTCATATCTCCTCCTCGCAGGGAATCCGGATCTCCAACGTCGTTCCCCGCCCCTTTTTCTTGACCACTCGAATGGAGCCCTTGTGCATCGCCACGATTTTCCTGGCGTTGGCTAATCCGAGGCCAATGCCGGACGGCTTGGTCGTGTAGAAGGGTTCAAAAATATTTTCCCAATCTTTCTCTGGAATCCCGATGCCGTTATCGGAGATCTTGATGCGAATTTTCTTGACCCCATCTTCCGTGATACAGGAGAGGTCAGCGTTGATTCTGCCGCCCTCGTCGACAGCTTCCCAAGCATTATGGAGAACATTCAAGAAGACCTGCCTCATCTTGTCCGCATCCACGAGAACAGTCGGGAGGTTGGAAGGGGCGGTCTTTTCGACGTTGACTTTTTTGAGCCGCAAAGATTCAGCCAGCATCTTGATTGCTTCGTCGAGAATCTGTTCGACCGAAAAGCGCTCGCGGTGGAGGGAGGTGACTCGGGTAAAATCAAGCAACTCCTTGATGAACTTTTCAATCTGGGCCACCCCTTCCTGGGAAATGCTGAGGTGCTCTCTTTCAAGCTCATCGAGCTTCGCTTCCTGGAGGACCTTCTCGATGTTGAGCTTCACGGAGGTCAGGGGATTCCTGATTTCGTGGGCGATGGTCGCCGAAATCCGGCCGATGGAGGCGAGCTTTTCAGCCTGGACGAGCTGGCGGTGCGCCTCCTCCATTTCCTCCCGCGTGCGGAGGAGCTGCCTGGTCATTTGATTGAAGCTTTGCGCCAGATTCCCGACTTCATCCTGGGAATCGATGTCGATCATCTGGGAGAAATCGCCTTTTGCGATGCGAACCGTGCCCTCGACCAGTTTTTTGAGCGGACCGCTGATCCGGCGGGCGAGAAAAGCCGATCCCGCCATTCCTATAAGAAAACCTGCGCCACCAATGAGGATGAGCATCTGGCGCGTCTTTCGAATATCGACCTCCATCTCCTCCAGGGAGAGGCCAATTTTTATCGACCCCCACTTCGCTGGAGATCCCGTCGCAAAGACTGGGATTTCCACCTCGATAATGGGGACATCCTTCTGGCCAAGATGGAAGGACGATCTCTCGACGTGCATGCTCCCTGGGGTCACTTCGGCTGGAAGTCGGCTACAGCAGGTGATATCATGATTGTCCTCGATGAGCTCGCTGGCGACCAGAAGGGCACCGAAGCGGTCATAGACGACCACGTAGAGAAGTTCGTCATTCACCCTCTCCTCAATATTCTTCCTGATTCCCTCCACATCCCAGAATTTCAGGCTCTCAATGTTCAAATTGGCGATGTTCTGGGCCATCAACAGGCCCCGCTCCTGGGCATCCCGGACAATGGTCTTCACCTCGCGTTTCTCGATGACTAAAAGAATCGAACCAACCAACAGGATGAGAATAAAGGCGAGGGAGAGCATGAACCTCGTGGAGAGGGATATCCTCAGCCCTTTTCTCGAAATCATTTATCCAACCAGATTTCCTGTGTATTCAAATGATAAAATCCCAAGGCCGGGATTTTTAGCCCCCGGACATAGGGCTGAACAGCCAGACGATGTTGTTTGGAAAATAACGGGATAGCCGGAACCTCGTCGTCCAACACCATTTCCATTTTCTGGAAAAGAGCGATCCGCTCTACCCAGCTTCGCTCGACTTCGGCCTTCTTGAGCAAGTCTTCGAGCCGATGGCTCGAGTAACGGACAGCCACCTTGTTGATGAGGGCCTCGGCCGAAAAAAGGGGCAGGATGATATCCTCCGGGTCAAGGAAATCCATCCGCCACTCCATAAAAACAAGATAGGGATTGCGACTACCCTCCAATTCCTCTAAGGACCGGTAGTACTTCATCTTCAGCTTGAGGCCCACGGTAGCCAGCTGCTCGCGAAGGACGCGGAAGATTTTCATGTCTTCCTCTTGCCGGGGCTGTTTAAAATAGAGGGATAATGAGGGCATGTCGGCCCGTTCGAAGAAGCCTTCCTCAAGCAGGGTCCGCCTCGCCATTGCAGGGTTATGCTCATTCCGCTCATCGATGGGGAAAAAGCCGGGCAACTGGGGCGGGATGAAGTTATGGGTCACTTGAGGGGTCATGTCCATCCGGAACGCCGCCCGGGCGAGCTCTTTTTTGTCGATGGCCCGGACAATAGCCCGACGGACGGAAACTCTGTCCAAGGGAGGAATGTGGCAACTCATGAGCAGGAAGGCCGTGACGAAGCTCTCATTCTCCAAAACTTGACAATCCTGCTGGGAAAGCCTCTCTGAAACATAGGGAATGATGTGCACTTCGTCGTTCAAGAAATGCTCGAGCGTGAAATGGGGACTGAACTCAACCGCCTCCAGATAGGGCTTTTGGCCGAAATAGGCCTCGTTCCGCTCCAACCTCACTCCGACGATGTCCAGTCGGGGGCTTCTCAGCCAGTAAGCAAACCTAAACGGCCCCGTGCCCGAGGGCTTATAGAAAAAACTATCTCCCTGGGAAAGCACAAGCTCCCGGGGCAAGATTTTAAAAAAGGCCATACTGAGAAGATAAAGCGCGGAAACATAGGGTTTCTTCCACTGGACCTCAAAAGTGTGAGGATCGAGCACTCTAAACCCTTCCACTTGACTCGATTGTCCCCGGCGGTACACCTCAGCTCCCACCACTTTGGAGGTAAGATAGTGGACAAAAGGGAGAGTGGAATCGGCGCGCACAATCCTTTCCAGAGAAAACTTCACATCCTCAGCGCTCACCTCACGTCCATGGTGGAACTTTGCCCCTTTTCTCAGGTAAAACACGTATCTTTTCCCGTCTTCGGAGATAGTCCAGTACTCGGCCAGGGAGGGGATGACATTGAGTTTATTGTCAAGCCGAACAAGCCCGTCATAGAGCTGGTCGAGGACAAAAATATAAGCGCCCCTGAGCGGGTCGAGCTGTGGCCGGAAGGGGTCAGAAGAAAAGGGTTTAACGCGGAGGACGCCCCCTGGCTTCGGAACCTCGGTGGGCAAATGGCCATTTCTCCTGATGGGGAACAGAGCCAGGACAGAAATAAGGGTGAAAAGAAGCGCGACGGAGAAGTATTTTTTGGCCATCTTTACTTCCTATGATAGAAAAGAAATCCACACAAAGCAATCTATGCAAACGGCGTGCCAGTTTGACAATTTTCCTTTCGGGCGTTATATTTTTAAGGCTGTTGAGTGCACGCATGTAGCAAAATACGCCGCGCTCATCCCGTAATTATTTTTTTGTATTTGGAATAGGAAACCCGACCACTGGTGAAAAAAATCATCATCATTCCTGCCTTCAACGAAGAAAAGAACATCGGCCGAGTCCTCACCTCGGCCCAAGAGCACTGCCCGGGCTTTGATATCCTTGTTGTTAATGATGGCTCCACTGACCGGACATCCGAAAAGGCCAGGGAATTCAGCCAGGTGAGAGTCATCGATTTGCCCGTCAACCTGGGCATCGGGGGAGCAGTCCAGACGGGGTTTCTCTACAGTCAGAGGAAAGGATATGGTCTGGCCGTTCAGATAGATGGCGATGGTCAGCATCGGCCCGACGAGGTGCCAAAAATCCTCGCCCCGATCCAGAGGGGGGAAGCCGATGTCGTCATCGGTTCCCGCTTTCTGGAAAAAGCTTCTTACCGGTCAGGGCTCTTCCGGAAAATCGGCATCAAGGCTTTTGAAATTACCAACCGCCTACTCCTTGGCGAAAGGATTACGGATAGTACATCGGGATTCCGGGCTTTCAACCGGAAGGCAATCGACGTGCTGAGCAAGAATTATCCCGATGATTACCCCGAACCCGAAGCTCTCTACATCCTCAAAAAAAGGGGGTTGAGAATCCTGGAAGTGCCCGTCCTCATGGAGACGCGAAGCCACGGCAAATCGTCGATTAGCTTCGCCCGGTCTCTCTATTACATGGTCAAAGTCTTCCTGGCCATTCTTGTCCTCATGCTTAGAAAAACCGAATGAAGGGGGCTCGCATGGAAAACGTCCAAGTTTTCCGT
>CAYUKK010000095.1:0-22760 GCA_964445305.1 uncultured Eubacteriales bacterium | reverse complement strand
GGAACCCTCGGTAAGCATGATGACTTAAGATTGCCAAAAATCATTATGATACCGATTGCACCGGAGCGAGGCGTAGCTCAGGGGGCGACCTTACTCGAAATGCTGACCATTGTTCGCCTCCAGTCTGCACAAGAGACGCCCCATTTTTTTCTCATGCCCCCTTTGTTTGCTCAAACGGAGTAGCGGGATTTAGGGGCTATCAAAAAATTCTTCGGGCTCGTCTTTCGCTTAGAAAGGAAGGGGGGTTACTCAATAAAAAACAAACTTTCAATAGCGTCTCGGAACGCCGACCCGAGCGTTTGACTTGATAGGCGAAAGAGCCGGGGAGCTTGGAAAAGAAAGTATGTCGAAGCCGGAGCGGGCATGGTTTCTCAAGCGAAGCGAGAGAAGAGCGAAGGCCAAGCCTTCTCCCTCCAATTCGCAATTCAGGTAAAAAATTAGGTAAATAGATAAGCTGTCCCCAATTATTAATTATTGGAGATAGTCGTTGACAGCCAGGGCGGCAGCCACGCCCGTGCCCACAGCCGTGGCTACTTGTTTGGGGCAAGCGTCGGCAACATCCCCTGCCGCGAATATCCCTGGCTGGGAGGTGGCCATCTTCTGGTCAACTTTGATTTCCCCCCATTCGTTGAGCTCGACCAACCCCTTGACGAAATCCGTGTGGGGCTTCATCCCTATCGACACAAAGAGCCCGTCGAGCGGGACGGTGAAGCTCCGGTTGTCCTTGACATTCCTGACGATGACCCGTTCGAGATGTTTTTCCCCCTCAATCGCCTCGACAACGCAGTTCCAGAGGACCTCAATCTTGGGGTTGGAGAAGACCCGCTCCTGAAGGATCTTGATAGCCCGGAACCGGTCACGGCGGTGGATGAGGTAGAGCTTGCGGCAAAACCTGGTCAGGAAGATGGCCTCGGTCAGGGCGTTGTCGCCGCCGCCGACTACAGCCACATCCCGGTCACGGAAAAAGGCGCCGTCGCAGGTGGCGCAATAGGATATCCCTCGGCCCGTCAGCCTGTCCTCGTCGGGTAGCCCCAGCTTCCGGTAAGACGCGCCGGTGGCGATGATTACTGCCCTTGCCCTATATTCCCCGTTCAACCCGACAACGACCCAGCTCTGGCCATCTTTGCGGATTGTCCTTGCTTCTTCCGTCTCGATCGTCGCCCCGAATTTGAGGGCTTGCTTCTTGAAATTTTCCATGAGCTCAAAAGGGGCAATCCCCTCCGGGAAGCCGGGGAAATTCTCCACCCAGTCGGTGAGGAGGATTTGACCGCCAGGGATTCCCTTCTCGAGGACGAGGGTAGTCAGCCGGGCCCGACCGGTGTAAAGGGAAGCGGCCAGGCCAGCCGGGCCAGCACCGATGATGATGACGTCATAATCCACCGTCGGGCTCATAGGTGTTTGTGGAGGAGCTCGACAATCTTCTCTTCTGGCTGGACCCCGACAATCGTCTCAACAAGATCACCATTTTTAAAGAGGAGAAGGGTTGGAATGCCGCGGATGCCGTATTTGGCCGGGGTCTTCATGTTCTCATCGACGTTCATCTTGGCCACTTTGAGCTTCTCCCCATAGGTCCGGGCAATATTTTCCACAGTTGGAGCAATCATCCGGCAGGGCATGCACCACTCCGCCCAGAAGTCGACCAGCACGGGAAGGCTGGACTTGAGCACTTCCTCTTCGAAGTTGGAATCCGAGACTTGGAAAACCTCTTCGGCCAATTCAGCCTCCTCTCCTTAATCTCAGCGCTTTCTCATAGAGCTTGACATACCCCCTGGCCGTGACCTCGAGGGAAAAATTCTGACGCAGTCCGGCCTCACTGAGCTTTTGCCAGGTTTCGGGCGCCCGCTGGTAACAATTGATGGCTTTCCCAGCAGCCTCAAGCAGAGCTTCGGGCGAGTATTCTCGAAAGACAAAACCGTTTCCTTCCCCAGTGGCCGGGTCATAAGGTCTGACCGTCTCCTTGAGACCCCCCGTTGCCCGAACAACCGGGACCGTCCCGTACCGAAAGGCGTAGAATTGATTCAACCCGCACGGCTCGTGAAGGGAGGGAATGAGAAGGATATCAGCGCCGGCCACAACTCGATGAAGCAGGGCCGGCCGGCTTTCGAGCCGCAATCCTATTTTGCCCTGGTGGCGCGCTGCTTTTCCCGCCAGCGCCTGTTCGAATCTCTCGTCGCCTTCGCCACAGATGACAATCCCTGCCCCTCGAGCAACCAGCCCATCCAAAGCCTCGATGAGGATATCCGTCCCCTTATGGCGGGACAGCCGTGAGATAAAGGCCAGGAGGGGGGCAGATTCTTCCAGGCTGAGCCCAAACTCTTTGAGCACGGCTTGTTTGCACGCCTTTTTTCCGGTTCTATCTGCCAGGCTGTAGTTGGCCGGAAGGTAAGGGTCTTTCTCCGGGTTCCAGACATCATAGTCGATGCCACTTCGGACGCTGAAAAAAGTTCCGCGGCGGCTCTGCAGGATTTCGCTCAGCCCCTGGCTATGTTTCCTGGTGACAATTTCCTTTTTATAAGCCGAACTCACCGTGTTCACGATATCGGCGTAGACAAGGCCAGCCTTCAGGAAGTTGAAACGCCCGTTGAGCGAAAGCTGCCGCGGGTTGAAATAGTCCCAGTTGAGGCCGGTCAGCATCAGACTTTCCGGTGGAAACTCCCCCTGAAAGGCGATGTTATGGAGCGTGAAAACCGTGGCCACATGCCTCAGGCCTGGATCGTTCCCGTAATGCGTCCTCAGGAAAACGGGAACGAGGGCGGTGGGCCAATTATGACAGTGGAGGATATCCACGGGTATCTCGGTTTGGAGCATAAACTCCATGACTGCCCGACTGAAAAAAACAAACCGTTCATCATTATCGAGATAATCCCCCGTCGATGGGCCGTAAATCTTTTCCCTCAAGAAGTATTTGGGGCAATCGATGAAATACACATCGAAAAGGCCGTGCTCGGCCCTGGCCACACTGGCCTTGACTTTCGTCCCGGCGATAGGAACGAGCATGCCGGGGAGAACGACTTCGGCGGGCTCGGATTCGATTTCCGGCGTCCGGTATCGGGGCATGACCAGAGAAACCTCAAAGCCGAGAGGCGCTAAATACTTGGGCAGGCCGGCTGAAAAATCAGCCAGCTCGCCCGATTTGGCATAAGGCAAGGCCTCGGGCGTGACCATCCAGACTCGGTATTTTGAGGCCATGGGAAAAAACAATGATAATCGGGGGGTCAAAAAATGTCAAACTTAGCCACCCCAGCCGAGCTTTTCCTTGAGCAAGTCGAAGAAGTTGCGCTGGGGTGAGGAGACAAGCTTGAGCTCGCAATCGGCGCGACCGACCTCCACGACATCTTTACGGCTCAAAAGAAGGCCACGCTGGCCGTCGAGGGTCAAGTAAACCTCTTCACCGGCTGTGGCTGTCAGGAGCTGGATTCGAACTTTCGATTCGGAAGAGATGACCATCGGTCGAAAGGACAACGTGTGAGGACAAATCGGCGCCAGGACAAGAGCCGGAATGTACGGCTGGATGATCGGGCCGCCGGCGGAGAGCGAGTAGGCGGTTGACCCAGTCGGCGTGGCGACAATAAACCCATCGGCCTTGAGAGCGGCGATTTCTTTATCGTCGATCCACAGGCCGATCTGGATCATCCGGGCCAGGGCGCCCTTGTTGACGACGGCATCGTTCAAGCAATAATAGGTCTTTCCCCGGCACTCCGCCCGGAGAAGGCGGCGGTGACTGACGATATCCTCGTTCCCGGAAAAAAGCGATTCGAGGGTGAGAAACATCTCGTCGGTGGGGACTTCCGTTAGGAAGCCGAGCCGGCCGAGGTTGACGCCGAGGACTGGAATTCCTTCCAGCGCAGCCAGGTGGGCAATGCTGAGGAGCGTCCCGTCCCCGCCCAGGACGACGATAAGGTTGACCAGCCCGGGTAGCTCTTCCCGTGGCACCCCGTCATCACGGTGAATCTTCCTGGCCGCCACATCCTCGAGCAGCCAGCCCACGCCTTTCTTCTCCAGAAAGCTGATAAGGTCGAGGACGATTTTCTCGATATGGGGGGCATGGGGCTTGATGATGATCCCGACTTTCTCAAACTTCTGGTTCATAGACTACCTCCCTGACGAGAGCTCTCAGTTTATCAGGAGATAGGAAATTCCGGCCGGGAGTGAGACGGCTAAAGAACTCCCTGTTCCCCCGCTGTCCACGGGTTGAACAACGGAGGAGACCCGCCACCCCGAAACCCAACTCCTCGGCTTCCGCCAAAACGCGGATGAGGATTTCTTCGTGGCGGGCGGGGTCCCTGACGATGCCTCTCTTGCCCACCTCGCCCTTTCCGGCCTCAAACTGAGGCTTGAGGAGCGAAAGGAGTTCGCCATGGCCGAGGAATCCCTTGATCGCCGGCAAAACCTTGAGCACGGAGATGAAGGACAGGTCGAGAGTGACAAGGTCGATAACCTCCCCAAAATCATCGGGGGTGAGGTAGCGGGCATTTTTTTCGATGGCGACAACTCTCGGGTCGCGACGAAGCTCGAAGTCAAGCTGGTTAATGGAAACATCAACAGCGTAGACACGCTTCGCCCCCCTCTGGAGGAGACAATCCGTGAACCCTCCTGTCGAGCATCCCAGGTCGGCGGCCACTTTGCCGACCACAGAAATTTCCCACCTCTCGAGTGCTTCCTCGAGCTTCAACCCGGCTCGACTTACGTAGGGGAGCTTCTCCTCTACCGAAAGGCGGACTTCCTGGGCAATGAGCTGTCCGGGCTTCTCCACCCGACGGCTGTCCGCAAAAACAAGGCCGGCCATGATCATGGCCCGCGCTTTTTCCCGCGTCTCGGCGAGGCCACGGCTAACCATGAGCCTGTCTGCCCTCTCCTTCTTCCTTATTTCCATAAGAATTCTTTAATCTTGAAAAAAGGAGAGGATTTGACCGACCAGGCCCTCGACGTCAAGTCCATAGAGTTTCTTTATCTCCTCCGCCTTGCCGAGAGGGTAAATTTCGAGGGGCAAGCCGATGCTCTTGAAGCGGACTCCGAACCTTTTTTCCCTGTCGAGAACCTCCCGGACAGCGCTCCCGAACCCGCCGGCAACCACCCCCTCCTCAGCCGTGATGATGGTCCGGCCGGCCTGGGCGAACCGCAGAATCGCCTCTTCGTCAAGCGGCTTGACAAACCGGGCATTGAGGACAGCCAGGCTTATTCCCTCGCGCTCGAGCTTTTCCGCCGCCCGGAGAGCGGGGTAAACCATGCTGCCCACGGCGAGGAGCAAATCCTTCCCCTCCTTGAGGACTTCACTCTTTCCCAGGGGCACCTCCTCCAAATTTTCCTCGAGCGTCACGCCCTCGCCTTTGCCCTTGGGAAAACGGATGGCGGCCGGGTGGCCATAGCCAAGAGCCGACTTGAGCATCCGCCGCATCTCCTGCTCGTCTTTGGGCGCCATGACGATGAGATGGGGCATGTGGCGAAGGTAGATAAGGTCGTTGATGCCCTGATGGGTGGGCCCGTCATCAGAAACGATACCTGCCCTATCCAAGGCCAGAACGACGGGGAGGTCCATCAAGGCCACATCGTGGTAAAGCTGGTCGTAGGCCCTCTGGAGGAAAGTAGAATAGATGGCCACCACCGGCTTGAACCCGCTCAGGGCCAGCCCGGCCGCAAAATTGACCGCATGCTGCTCGGCGATGCCGACGTCATAAAACCTATCTGGAAACTCACGCGCAAACAGGCTGAGGCCTGTCCCCTCGGGCATGGCCGCAGTGATGGCCATAATCTTCGGGTCTTTTCTGGCCAGCTCGACCAAAGTCCGGCCAAAAACCTCTGAGTAGGTCGGCACAGTGGCGTTGACGAGGGGTTCGCCCGTGGCCCGGTTGAAGGGTGCCGCGCCGTGAAACCTCTCCGGGTTGTTCTGAGCGGGGGCGTAGCCTCGACCCTTCTGGGTGACGCAATGGATGAGGACCGGGCCTTCGTATTGCTTGGCCTCTTCAAAAACTTCCAAGAGCGAAGGAAAACTGTGTCCCTGGACCGGGCCTATGTACCTGATGCCGAGCTCCTCGAAGACCAGGCCGGGAAAGAAGGTTTTTTTCACCGTCTCCTCGACTGCCCGGCCAATCTTGATCATGGGCCACCCCACGGCCGGAATGGACTTGAGAAAGGACTTGGCGTGGTCTTTGATGCGCAGATAGTGCTGTCCCGAGACGAGATAGCTCAGGTACTTGGAAAGGGCGCCGACATTGGGCGAAATGGACATCTCATTGTAATTGAGGACGATGATGACCTTCTCGCGGAGATGGCCAATCTGGTTGAGAGCCTCCCAGGCGACGCCGCCGGTCAGGCTCCCGTCCCCGACCACAGCAATGACCTGGAAATCTTCCCCGCGCCTGTCGCGGGCCACGGCCATGCCCAAAGCCGCCGAGAGCGCCGTCGAAGCATGGCCTGTGTTGTAAACGTCGTGCTCGCTTTCCTGCCTGTCCGGGAACCCAAGCAGACCACCGCGCTGGCGGAGCTTGGGAAAAAGAGCTTTTCGACCGGTCAGGATTTTATGCGTGTAGCATTGATGTCCGACATCCCAGATGATCTTATCCCGCGGCGAATCGAAGACGTAGTGGAGAGCGATAGAAAGCTCGACCACACCCAGGTTGGAAGCTAAGTGACCGCCGTTCTTGGAGACAACATCAAGGATGAGGGAGCGGACCTCGCTGGCCAGCTGGGGAAGTTTCTCGAGCGGAAGCTTCTTCAGGTCCTGGGGCGAGTTGATGCCATCGAGAAGTTTAGCCATGCCCACTCTCCTCCTTCAAGGCGAGAAGAGACCGGGCCAGCCAGCGGAGCTCCGAAGCCTCGAGCGAAGCTTCATCCAGGCAAGCGATGGCCTGGGCAACAAGCTCCTTGAGCCTCCATCTGGCCCTCTCCATCCCGAAGAAAGCGACCGCATCAGGCCTCGCCGGCCCTTTCCTCTTCCCGGTCCTCACCGAGTCCAGGATATCGTCTCGAAGTTGGAAGGCCAGCCCGATGTTCCGGCCAAAATCGAGGAGAAGCTTCCTCTCCGATGCTCGAGCTCCTCCCAGGACGGCGCCCGTTTCGACAGCGGCGACGATGAGGGCTCCTGTTTTCTTGAGGATGAGCTCGTCGAGTTTCCTGGCCGTAAGCCTGGCCGGGTTGAGGGTGATATCCAAAAACTGACCGCCGATCATCCCCGAGACACCCGCCGCCCGGCTGATGGCTCGCACAGCCTCTTCTTTGCGCGGCCGCATTTCCTCGGGCACGACTGCGCCAGCCATCATCTCGAAAGCCAGCGTAAGCAACCCATCTCCAGCCAGGATGGCGATGTCTTCCCCGAAAGCGCGGTGACAGGAAAGCTGGCCGCGCCGGAAATCGTCGTCGTCCATGGCCGGTAAATCATCGTGGATAAGGGAATAATTGTGGATGAGCTCTAAACCGCAGGCAAAGGGGAGGAGGATTTCTGGTGCTGCGCCAAAACACTCGCCGCTGGCGAAAACGAGGAGCGGCCGGAAGCGCTTTCCGCCGCCGAGGACAGCGTAGCGCATCGCTCGGAAGAGAGCAGAATCCTCCGCCGAGAGCACTCTCGCGAGCTCTTTTTCGACGAGCTTCTTCTTGGCGGCAAGGCTTTTTTCAGGCCCCATCGTCCTTTCTTAGAAAGGAGGCTCTTCCCCTTCTTCTTTTTCTTCTTCTTCTTCTTCTCCCGAGAACCTTTCGGCTTTCTCGAGGTCAAATGGCTCGGCCCGGATTTCGCCCCTCTCGTCCTTGAGGAGAATTTCCACCTTCTTCTCGGCTTTGCTCAGCTCCTCCCGGAGGAACCTGGCCAGCTTGACGCCTTTCTCAAAGAGGGACAGGGACTCGCTGAGAGAGAGCCCTCCCTTTTCCAGTTTCTCGACAATCTTCTCCAAGTCAGCCAGGGCCTTCTCAAAATTCAAGGCGGTCATTTTTTCTCCCTGGTCAGCCGTGATTCCAGAAGGATGTTCCGGTCGATGTTTTTTACCTGGCATGTGAATTCCCCTTTATAAAAAGAAACGGTGATGTCTTTCTCTAAGTCAACTTCCTCGATCCTCCGGATGAGCTGAAGCTCATCTTTCCAGCAGAGAGTATAACCTTTTTTTAGTATATTCAATGGGCTCAGGTTATGCAACTCGACCGAGAACTTCTCCCACTTGGCGAGAAGCTCCCCGAGGAGACGGCGAATCGCGTGCCCCATTTTCTCCTCGAGAAGGGAGGCTGCGGCCCGGCTTTCGGCCAGGAACATTTTCTCCCGGCGGAAGACTTCCTTGGCCCTCTCCTCCAATTCATCGACAAACTGTTCGAGGTTGAGGAGCTTTAGCCTGAAATTCTGAAAAATCCGGTGCTGGCTGAGGTGGAGGACAAGATGCTTCCTTTCCTGCAGAGAAAAGCGAAGCCGCTGGGCTAACCCCTGGGCCAGGTGCTCGACGCGGTCGAGGAGAGCCTGCTCTTTCTCGATGACCAGCTCGGCCGCCACCGACGGCGTCGAGGCCCGGATGTCAGCCACAAAATCAGCGATGGTAAAATCGATTTCGTGACCGACCGCCGATATGATGGGGATAGGACAGCGGTAAATGGCCCGGGCAACTTTTTCCTCATTAAAGGCCCATAAGTCTTCTATCGAGCCACCACCCCGTCCGACAATGATGACATCGATGTCGGGCTGACGGCCAAGGTAGTCGATGCCCTCGACGATTTCATCGGCCGCTCCTTCGCCCTGCACTTTAGCTGGATAGAGGACGATGTGGAGCCGGGCAAAGCGCCGCTCCAGAGTCCGCAAGATATCGACGATGGCCGCGCCGCGCGGTGAGGTGACGACACCCACTTTTTTGGGAAAGAGCGGCAGCTTCTTCTTGTGGGCAGGGTCGAAAAGACCCTCGGCTCGGAGTTTTTCCTTGAGCTGCTCAAAAGCCAGCTGGAGAGCACCCTTGCCCTTGGGCTCGACAAGGTCAATGATGAGCTGGTATTCACCCCGCGGCTCGTAAACGTTCAGCCGGCCGCGGCAGATCACCTTGAGCCCGTCCTTGAGCTCAAAGGTCACCTGCCTGGCTTCAGACCGGAACATGACGGTGCGAAGTTGGCTCTGTTCATCCTTGAGGGTAAAATAGAGATGCCCCGAGGAATGACGGTGGAAGTTGGAGATTTCTCCCTCGACCCAGAGCAGGGGGAAGGCTGTTTCGAGCTCGAGCTTGACCAGTCTGGTAACCTCGGACACGGTGTAGATTTTATCCGGCTTCACTAAGCTCGAGTTAATCAACTTTTTCCTCGACAATGACCTCCCGCCGGATGGTTAGCGCCTTGCCCGTCAAAATTTCGACCTCGACAAACACAGCCGAGAAGAAGATGCCCTCCTTGGCCGGCTCAAAGCGCTGGGGCCTCGCCGTCAGGAAGCGAGAGACAGCCTGGTCGGGACGGATACCGATGACCGAATTGGCCGCGCCGACCATGCCCACATCGCTGATGAAAGCAGTGCCTCGAGGAAGGATCCGCTCGTCCGCCGTGGGCACATGGGTATGAGTGCCGACGACAGCCGATACCCTACCGTCCAGATGCCAGCCCATGGCTTGCTTCTCCGAGGTGGCCTCAGCGTGAAAATCGACCACGATAACCGGGGTCAGCTCCCTGAGTCGGCTCACCTCATCGTCAGCTACCCGAAAGGGGCAGTCGATTGGCTCCATGAATACACGCCCCTGAAGGTTGAGAACGGCGGCCTTCCATCCATCTCGATTCTCGATGATACAGGAGCTCCGGCCTGGGTTCGCCGGGGGGTAGTTGGCGGGCCGGAGTAGCCTCGGCTCTTTCTCCAGGTAGGCGAGCGCTTCCTTCTTGTCCCAGATATGATTTCCCGAAGTCAGCACATCGACCATGCCAAAAAGCTCACGGCCCACTTCCTCTGTAATGCCAACGCCACCCGCAGCGTTCTCACCGTTAGCCACGATAAAAGCAGGGTTGTACTTTGCGATGAGCTGGGGAAGGTGTTGTTTCATGGCTCGCCGCCCCGGCCGACCGATGATGTCCCCGAGGAAAAGGAACCCGAGCTTATCTGGCATACTCGATGGCCCTCATTTCGCGGATGACCGTAACCTTGATCTGGCCGGGATAATCGAGCTCGTTCTTGATTCTCTGAGCGATTTCCTTGGCCACCATGGCCGCTCGCTCGTCGGAGACGCGCTGGCTCTCGACGATGATCCGGATCTCACGGCCTGCCTGAAGCGCAAACGCTTTGGAAACACCCTCGAAGGAGTGGGCAATCTCCTCGAGTTTTTCCAGCCGCTTGACGTAGGTCTCGAGAAGCTCGCGTCGGGCGCCGGGCCGAGCCGCCGAAAGCGTATCAGCCGCCTGAACAAGCACTGCCTCGACAGAAGGGAAATCCACGTCGCGGTGGTGGGAGGCAATAGCCTGAGCAACCTTCTCCGATTCGCCGTATTTCTTGACCAGCTCGACGCTCAACTCCGTGTGCGTCCCTTCCACCTCCTTATCCACCGCCTTGCCAATGTCATGGAGAAGCCCGGCCCGCAGCGCCACCTGAGGGTCAAGGCCAAGCTCCCGGGCCATGATGGCGGCCAGCGTGGCCACTTCTTTGGAGTGCTGGAGGACGTTCTGACCGTAACTCGTCCGGTATTTCAGCTTGCCGAGGAGCTTAACGAGCTCGGGATGGACATTCTGGACGCGAAGCTCGAGGACAGCCGATTCACCCTCCTGCTTGATTTTTTCCTCGAGATCAGCCTTGACTGTCTCGACGATTTCCTCGATGCGGGCGGGGTGGATGCGGCCGTCGATGACGAGCTTTTCGATGGCCAGCCGGGCTAACTCGCGGCGGATGGGGTCGAAGCTGGAGAGGATGACCGCTTCGGGCGTATCGTCGACGATGATGTCAACCCCAGTCGCCAGCTCCAGGGCACGGATATTCCGGCCCTCCCGGCCGATGATGCGGCCTTTCATGTCCTCAGAGGGGAGGTCGACCACCGACACCGTCGTCCCAACGACGTGCTCGGCTGCCGAGCGCTGGATAGCCTGGCTGATGATTTCGCGGGCCATGGCCTGACTCTTTTCTCGCGTTTCTTCCTCGATTCGCCTCAACAGCTGGACCGCTTCGAGCTTGGCTTCTTCTTCAATTTTTTTGATGAGCTGGCTCTTCGCTTCCTCCTGGCTCAGCCCTGAGATTCTCTCCAGCTCCTCCGTCTGTTTTCGGATCAGAGCGTTAACCTTTTCCTCCTGGAGCTCGAGCTCCTTTTCCCTCTGGTAAAGACGCCTTTCCTTGGCTGAAAACTCCCTCTCCCTCCTCTCCAGCGTCTGGAACCTCCGCTCGAGCGCTTCCTCCTTGTTGATCAGCCGGCGCTCCATTTCCGAAATCTTCCGCCGCCTCTCCCGAGTTTGGCGGTCGAATTCAGCCTCAAAATTGAGAAATTTTTCCTTGACCTCGAGGGCCGCCTTCTGGGTGGCCTTTTCTGCCTCGGCTTTGGCTTTTTCGATGATTGCTCGGGCTTCAGCTTGAGCCTTGAAAAGTGCCCGGCCGCCCGTTTTCCTCTTGATGAGATAAAAACCAATCACCCCGACCCAGACAGCCAGGGCGAGAACGCTGAGAACTAAAGCGATGTTCACGTTGATCACCTCCTTCGAGGAGTCGAAATGGAGAGGTGAAGGGAGGGTTAGGCCATCAAACGAGAGGGGGAAAACACACCGCAAACGCTACAGGGGGAACACGGGTTCCCCGTCCATCTATAACCAATTGAGGTGGGGGCGCCATGATTTTAGGGAGCTTTATCCAAATCATTGATTGTCTTGTCCTCTTTCAGGAGATATGCCTCTAAACTCCCGATTTCACTCTCCATCTTACCGATGACTTCGTTCAGTTGATCCAGCTTCTTCTGGCAAAGATAGTACTCGTCGGCGATGTTGAGGGCGGCCAGGACCGCGATTTTTAGCATATCCGCGGATTTCGATTTTACGGCCACCTCGTGCATCTTCTGATCAACATAGGAAGTCAGGTGATTTATATATTTTTCATCCTCTTCTCCTTTAACTCGGATCCGGTATTTCTGTCCGTAAATCTCGACTTCGATGATTCTATCTATCATATTCCGAGCTTATCGATCTGGTCGATGATGGCCTCAATCTTGCTTTTGATCACATCCCTTTCGCTTTCGTAGCGCCTCAACTCTTCCTCGAACCGGGCCGTCTTCTTGGCCTGTTCCTCTTGCTCTTTCATCCCGGCTTTGAGCTCCTTGACTTGCTGGCGGAGCTTCTCGTTCTCGGCCGTGAGCTTATGGATGTGCTCGATAACCTGAATGACCTTGCCTTCCAGTATTTTAATTCTTTCAAGTTCGGTTGTCAATTTAACCTCCTTTTTCCCTGAGCTGGACTTGGTGAACCCGCATAAGGTGGCTGAGAATCTTCTTTTCCGCCTTATCCACTTCCTCAGCCAGGAGGGTGCGCTGGCTGTGCCGGAAGACAAAGCGGAAAGACATGCTAATTTTATCAGAAGGGATGGGCTCTCCCTCATAGAGGTCGACCAGTCGGAACTCCTCGAGAATGGGAAGAGAAAGCATCTCCAGCGATCTCTTCAGGGCTTCGTAGGAAACAGACTTGGGGACGATAAGAGAAACATCGCGAATGATGGCCGGGAACTTGGCGACGGGGACAAAAACAAATGCCTGGGGTTGCTTGCTGAACAGGCGCTCCAAATCGAGCTCGGCAGCGAAGGCCTCCCCCCGGATGTCGAAAGCGTCGAGGATAGCTTTCCGGACGAGCCCGAGGTGCCCGACCTTTTCCTCCCGGTATGAAAGGCTCAGCGAATAGCGAGGCTCAAAGAGCGGATGGTTTTCAGGCGCAAAGGAGAAAGGTTCGTAGCGGAGATACGTGAGCAGTGCCTCACAAGTTCCCTTGACAAGAAAAAAACCCGCCTCCCCATCTTCCCCGGTCCAATCGGGATCAGCCAGGGGACCGCTGGAGAGGAGGGCCATGTTGAGGTTTTCGACATGTTGTCCTTCCACCCGGGAGTAGACATTGCCGATTTCGAAAATGTGGACTGCTTCCAGGCCGCGGTTTCTGTTCCAGGCAAGGTTCTCCAGGAGTCCACCGATGAGGGTCGTCCTCAGGAGCGAGGCCCGGGAAGAGATAGGGTTGCGAATCTCCACCGGCTCCAGGCCGGTCTGGAGTATTTTCTCCTTTTCTGAATCGGAAAAACTGAAATTGATGACCTCATTGAACCCCTGGTGAAAAAGGAGTGGCCGGAGTCGGGCGAGCTTCTCCCTTTTTTTATCAGGGATGGGTTCAACGACTTTAAGCGGCGGCAGAACAGATGGGATGTTATCATAGCCAAAAAACCTGGCTACTTCCTCGATGAGGTCGACCTCCCTATCGATGTCCACTCGCCATGTGGGAACGCGAACGTGCCAGACACCGGGCTGTTGCGGGTCGACCTCGAACTCAAGGTCTTTGAGCGTCTTCCGGACAAAATTTTCATCGACCTGAGCGCCCAGCAAGTCGATGATGCGACGATGACGGAGGAGGAGCTCCTTCTTCTTTTTCACTTCCGGGTAAATGTCGACCAGCTCTTTGGTCGCTTGTCCGCCGAAGGAACACAGCAAGCTGGCCGCCATGATGGCCGCCTCGGGCGGGAAGGAGACGTCAGCGCCTCTCTCGAATCGGTAGGAGGCGTCAGTCTGGAGTCCAGCCGCTTTTCGCGTCTTGCGGATGGAAACGGGGTCAAAGCAGGCGCTCTCGAGAAAGACGTCCCTCGTCTCCTCGGTCACCGCTGAGTGCATGCCCCCAATGACTCCAGCTAAAGCTATAGGGTTGGTCTCGTCGGCGATGACGAGCATCTCGGGGTCAAGGCTCAAATCGGTTCCATCCAGACAGAGGAGCTTCTCGCCCTTGCGCGCCCGCCGGATGATAACTTTCTTCCCCTCGATTTTTTCCAAATCGAAAGCGTGGATGGGATGGGCTGTAGCGAAGAGGACATAGTTGGTGACGTCGACGACGTTGTTGATGGACTTGAGCCCCATGGCCTCAATTCTTTGACGAAGCCATCCAGGCGAGGGCCCCACCTTGATCCCTTTGACGACAAGGCCACAGTACCGCGGACAGAGCTCCTCATCTCGAACCTGGACATCGACGACATCGGCTGTCTGGACGGTCATTTCGACGAGGGGCCAAGGCCGGCTTTTGAGCTTGACTCCCAGGGCAGCTCCGACCTCGCGGGCCATACCCAAATGACCGAGGGTATCAGGCCGATTGGCGTAAGTCTCGATGTCGAGGATGAGGTCGCCGTTTTGTTCTTCCTGACCTTCAACCATCAGGCCGATGCGGTTGAGCGTCTCGATGACCCGGGGAGCAGGGATGTCCTCAGCCAGATATTCCTTGAGCCAAGCGACACTGATTCTCATTTGAGGTGAAACTGGCGGATGAAGCGCAGGTCGTTCTCATAAAACGTTCGCATGTCTGTAATCTGGTAGCAAAACATCGCCGTGCGCTCAATGCCTAAGCCAAAGGCCCAGCCAGAGTATCTCTCCGGGTCGATGTTGACATTCTTGAGAACCTGGGGGTCGACCATCCCAGCGCCAAGAAGCTCCTTCCACCCCGTTCCGCCGCAGACGGGACATGCCCCGTCCTGACCCCGGCAGACGGTGCATCCGATATCGACCTCAGCCGATGGCTCGGTAAATGGGAAAAAGCTCGGCCGGAAACGGATGGCCGTTTTCTCCCCGAGCAGGGCTTTGAGAAAATACTCCAGAGTCCCCTTGAGGTGGGCAAACGTCACTCCCTCATCGACGACCAAGCCTTCGACCTGGTAGAACATCGGCAGATGGGTCGGGTCGATGGCCTCGCGGCGGAAGACTCGGCCGGGGATGATGATGCGGATGGGCGGCTTGTGCTTCTCCATGACCCGGATTTGCATCGGTGAGGTATGGGTGCGGAGAAGAAGCGTCTCTGTAAGATAAAGGGTATCCCAGTCATCCCGAGCCGGGTGATGGGGCGGGAAATTGAGGGCTTCGAAATTATAATAGTCGGTTTCAATCTCCGGCCCCTCGGCAATAGAAAACCCCATAGCGAGAAAAATCTCCTCGATCTCCTCGAGAAAAAGGGTCAGGGGATGGGGCGCTCCCCACGGGAGTTTCTTGCCCGGCAGGGTGAGGTCGAGTTGCCCAATCTGGAGTTTGGGTCGGTGCTTCCTCCCTAACTCACGGGTCTGCGTCTCGACCCTTCCCCGGGAAAGAGAAATCGCCTCCTCAGCCTTCGATAATTTCTCCTGGACATACTTTTTCAGCTCGTTGAGAAGCTTGCCCAGAGCCGGCCTTTCCTCGGGCGGAACGCTCTTGAGCTCCTCAAACAACAACGTCAGATGCCCCCTTTTCCGGCTGAGGAATCGGTGACGGAGCTCAAGGAGGGATTTTTCATCCCCAACCTCAGGCCAGGCTTTATCGAAGTTCTCCCGCAGCGCTTCGATTCTTGCCTGGAAATTCCTCATCTCAGGTTGCGGCAGCTTGCTTGACTTTCTCGACAAGAACAGCAAACGTCTGCGGAGAATTGACGGCCAAGTCAGCCAGAATTTTCCTGTCGAGCTCGATATGCAACCTCTTCAGACCCTGGATGAAGCGGCTGTAGGATAGCCCGTTCTGCTCGGAAGCGGCCTTGATCCGTATGATCCAGAGGCGGCGGAAATCCCTTTTCCTGTTGCGCCGGTCTCGGTAAGCATAGAGGAGAGACTTCTCGACTGCCTCCTTGGCAATCCGATAATTATGGCTCTTTGCCCCCCAGTAGCCTTTGGCCAGCTTGAGATATTTTGCCCGGCGGGCTCTTCTTCTTGCTCCTCTTTTTACTCTTGGCATGGTCTTCCTCGCCTTCTTCTAAAATCCATAGGGCAGCATTTTTTTGATGATCGCCCGGTCAGCGCGGCTGACGACAACTCCCTTCCGCAAGGTTCTTTTCCTTTTGGCGCTTTTCTTTGCCAGCAGATGGCTTTTGTAGGCCCGGCTATGGACGATCTTCTTCTTCGCCGTGACCCGGAACCTCTTTCTGGCCCCCCGATGTGTCTTTAGCTTTGGCATCTTTTCCTCCTGGCTTCACGGGAACGAGCAGGGCCGATATTGCCCACTCCTGCCTTCGAATCTCTCCATCCTGGCGTCCGACCTCGCGCATGTCTTCGAGAATCCTGTCCATGATCTGCTGGGCCAGCTCCGGCCTGGACCTTTCTCTCCCCCGGATCATGATGGTGATTTTGACCTTGTTCCCATCTTCAAGAAAATCGCGGACATGGCGTATCTTGAAGTTATAATCGTGGATGCTGATTTTTGGCCTGAATTTAATTTCCTTGAGCTGCACCTGCTTCTGATGCTTCTTGGCTTCCTGGGCTTTCTTGTGCTGTTCGTAGAGGAACTTCCCGTAATCCATGATCCGGCAGACGGGCGGCATGGCTTCGGGAGCAATCTCGACCAGGTCCAACCCCTTCTGTCGGGCAAGGTTGAGAGCCTCGGCCACAGGCAAAATCCCGACCTGCTTCTTGTCCTCGTCGATCACCCTGATCTCTCTGGCGTGAATCATTTCGTTGATCCGATGCGGTCTCGTTTTCTTGACAACAGGATAAAAAGAATGTCTCCTGATAATGCTCGGCCTCCTTTAAAAAGTCAGCGTCAAAGCCTTATTTTTATTTAAATCAAGGATTTTTTCAAGGAATGCCCCCACCTCCACCTCTCCCCGGTCCCCCTGGGTATGGACCCGGAGGGAGGCTTTCCCGCTGGCCATTTCTTTGTCTCCAACAACGAGGATCAGGGGAATTTTCTGACTTTCGGCATCACGGACCTTGTAGCCAATTTTCTCCCGCCTGACGTCCACTCTTGTCCTCAAACCACGCTCCTTAAACCTGGTCTCCAGGGAAATGGCATACTCATGATGGCGATCGGCAATGGGGAGGATGATGACCTGGATGGGTGCCAGCCAGAGGGGAAAATTGCCGTTGTAGTGTTCGATGAGGATGCCGAAGAACCGTTCCAGGGAGCCCAGGAGGGCCCGATGGATGAGGAAAGGACGGTGTAAAGCTCCGTCTTCCCCGGCGAAAGAGAGCTCGAAGCGCTCGGCCAGGTTGAAGTCCAGCTGGATCGTTGTGCACTGCCAGGAGCGACCGAGGGCATCCTTGATCTTGATATCAATCTTGGGGCCATAGAAAACGCCTTCTCCCTCATCGACGCGGTAGCCGAGCACAGCAGCCTGAAGAGCCTTCTCCAAAGCCCGGGTGGCTTTTTCCCAGTCCTCAACGCGGCCAACATACTTTTCCGGTCGCGTCGAGAGGAACACATCGTAGTCGTCAAAGCCGAAAGT
Organism: uncultured Eubacteriales bacterium; assembly: GCA_964445305.1. Taxonomy (GTDB): domain Bacteria; phylum Acidobacteriota; class Aminicenantia; order Aminicenantales; family UBA8522; genus CAYUKK01. The sequence goes on along the minus strand of CAYUKK010000095.1, from coordinate 5,456 downwards.
CATGAGGAGCCGCCGGGCCAGGAAAATAACCTTGGTGATTTCCGCCTCGAGCTGGTCCTCGCGGCAAAAGATGTGGGCGTCATCCTGGGTGAAGCCGCGGACCCGGAGAAGGCCGTGGAGAACGCCGCTCCTTTCGAAGCGATAGACCGTTCCCAGCTCAGCCCAGCGAAGCGGCAAATCACGGTAGCTCCGCTGACGGGCCTTATAGACCATGATATGGAAAGGGCAATTCATGGGTTTGAGCTCGTACTCGACACCCTCAGTGAGGAGACAGGGAAACATGGCCTCGTAGAATTCCGTGTGGCCGCTTTTTCGCCAGATATCGAGCTTGCCGATGTGGGGGGTGTAGAGGAATTCGTAGCCATCGCGGACATGCTCCTCTCGCCAGTATTCCTCGATGAGATGACGGATGGTCGCTCCCTTGGGATGCCAGAGGATTAACCCCCCGCCCAAATCCTCGTTGAAGCTAAAGAGGTCGAGCTCGACGCCCAGCCGGCGGTGGTCTCTCTTTTTTGCCTCCTCGAGCAAGCGGAGGTATGCTTCGAGCTGGTCCTTCTCATAAAAAGCAGTGCCGTAAATGCGCTGGAGCTGGATGCCTTTTTCGTCGCCCTTCCAGTAAGCTCCGGAAACGGAAAGGAGCTTGAAGTTCCTGATGTAGCCTGTCGAGGGGACGTGGGGTCCAAGACAGAAATCCAGGAAGTCTCCCTGCGCGTAGACTGTGACTTCGTCCCCGCCCTTTTCCTCGATCAGCTCAACCTTGAGCCTTTGGCCGGCATCCTTGAAAACCTTGATGGCTTCGCTCTTCGTATAGACGAGTTTCCGGATGGGAAGGTGGCGCTCGACAATCTCCTTCATCCTGGCCTCGATGGCCGTTAAATCCTCAGGGCTAAAAGGAGTTTCCCGGAGGAAGTCGTAATAGAAGCCGTTTTCAACGGCCGGTCCGACTCCAATCTGCGTCCCCGGGAAAAGCTCGACCACGGCGTGAGCCAAAAGATGGGCGGCGCTGTGCCTCAGAATTTCGAGACCTTCTTCGGAATCAGTAAAAAGGACCTTCACTTCGGCGCTCTTCTCCAGAGAGACATCGAGGCCGAAGACCTCGCCATCGACGCTCGCCAGCACAGGTTTGCGGGCGAGGGAGAGCAAGCGGAGGGCATCCATAACGCTCGTCCCTTTCTTGACGGAAAGGGTAGACCCGTCGACACGAATGAGGACATCTTCGGACATCTTTATTTATGGGTATTCAACAGGCGGAAGGGCAAATGTCCCAATCGTCTTGCGTCCTCTTGAATACGCACTCCTTATTCGATGATGGTAGGCGCGGAGGGTATCGAACCCTCGACCTCTTCCGCGTCAAGGAAGCACTCTACCACTGAGCTACGCGCCTGAATTCCTAAAAGACTTTAATATCTTAAAGAATTTAAAGAGATTCTGTCAAGGACGGGACGGTCGCCCCGAGGTGCCCGATGGAACCACCCGTGAAACCTTCGCCCTTCGACGCCAGAAATCCGGGCATGGTGGGACGAAAAATGTGCTATAATAAGACAAAAAAATAACCGCGGGTACGATTCTTTCTCCATGGAGAACGGGCTTGTGGAATTCGATGCCGCTTTGGACGGAGGCTATAAGCAAAGCCTTCTGGGTTTAAAGTGAGAATCGAGTCTGGAGAAAGGCGATGATTGGCGTGATGTCGGATTCGCACGATAACGTGACGATGATTCGCCGGGCCGTGGCGCTTTTTAGGGAGGCCGGCTGCGACCTCGTTCTCCATGCCGGCGACTTTATCGCTCCTTTCGCCGCCAGAGAACTCCAAGCCCTCGGCTGCCCGGTCAAAGCTGTCTACGGCAACTGCGATGGCGAAAAAATGGGGCTCGAGAAAGCCCTGGAAGGATTCGCCGAGGTCCACGAGGCCCCGCTCGTCTTCCTGTCCTCGGGCCGCCGCTTCCTCCTCGTCCATTACCACTTTTCGGTCGGGAAGTATGCGGCCGCGGGAAATTATGATGTCATCGTCTTTGGCCATACTCACAAGCCGGAATTGAAAAAGGAAGGCCGGACCCTTGTCCTCAACCCTGGCGAGGCGGGTGGGTGGCTCACGGGGAAATCGAGCGTCGCCCTCCTCGACCCGGAAAAACTTGAGGCTGATGTCGTTTCGCTGTGATCATTCGTTGGGTCAAAATCTTTAAAAAAGAGATGGCCCGAGCCAGAAAGAAAATAGCTCAGGAAAGCATGGGATAATCGAAGAAAAGATGCCCCACCAAATCGATCGACGCCAGAAACCAGCCTGGAAGCAGGTCCGCCGTCCTCTTCCTCCGCCAACCAAGCCCCACTCGACCAAAAAAGGAAAGAGGGGCTACAACCGCAAGGACCAAAGCTGGAAAAGGGAAATCCTTCAAGACTGAAATCTTCCTGGGGCGTGTCAAATCATCTAACCATTGCCTCGCGCCAGAAATATCGATATCATAGCTTTTTTACCCCATGAACCTCATCGTTCAAGCGCCCGAGCCCAAGGCTAACCAAGCGGCCGACAGGGGAAAAAATATCTCCACCCTCTGGAGGAAGATGTGAACATCTGGATCACCAAGACGCCCCAGGAAATCCACGCGGCTTCTGAGCAAACCCTGCTCAAAAAAAACCTTCGGGCTGGTGACCTGGCCGCATTGGGGATCGGGTCGGTCGTCGGAACCGGCATCTTTGTAGCGACCGGCCAGGGCGCGCAGCTGGCTGGCCCGGGGGTTCTCATTTCGTTCATCATCGCCGCTGTGACCTGCGCTTTCTGCGCCCTCACCTATTCCGAACTCGCCTGCATGTTTCCCGTCGCCGGGAGCACGTATTCCTACTCCTACGTCGCCTTCGGTGAGGTCATCGCCTGGATCATCGGCTGGGACCTAATGCTCGAGTACATGGTTTCGGCGAGCGCTGTCGCCTCCGGCTGGTCAACGACCTTCATCCCTTTGGTTGAACAGCTCGGCCTCAAGCTCCCCAAAGCCCTTGTCACGCCACCCGTGACCACGACGCCCGAGGGACGCATTCTCCTCTCCGGCGGTGTGGTTGACCTGCCGGCCATATTGATCACCATGGGCATCACCTGGATCCTTTATCTTGGCATCCGGGAAAGTGCCCGCGTCAACAACATCATTGTCGCCATCAAGATTTCGGTGATTCTTCTCTTTGTCTTCTTGGGCATTTCCCACGTCAATTTCGCCAACCTGAGTCCTTTGGCTCCTTTCGGCTGGAAAGGAATCATGGCCGGAGCGGCCATCATCTTTTTTGCTTACATCGGGTTTGACGCCGTCTCCACGGCCGCTGAAGAGACCAGAAACCCGAAACGGGATGTCCCCTTGGGCCTCATGCTCTGCCTGGGCGTCATCATCCTCCTCTATGTCTCTGTCGCCTTCGTCCTTACGGGCATGGTCCCCTTCAAGGAAATCGACGTCGGAAACGCCCTCCCCGCTGCCCTGGCTCGCATCGGCATCCGCTGGGGGGGAGCGCTCGTCGCCACGGGAGCTGTTATCGGGATGATCTCAACTCTGCTCGTCACTCTCTACGGTCAGGTAAGGATCTTCATGGTCATGGCCCGCGACGGCCTCCTGCCTGCTTCCTTCTCCCGTGTCCACCGCCAGCACAAGACGCCGCACATCTGCACCTGGATAACGGGAAGCATGACGGCTTTCATCGCCGGTGTCTTTCCCCTGAGCATGATCATCGAGCTCTGCAACATCGGCACCCTTTTCGCTTTCGTCCTCGTCTCCATCGGCGTTATCGTCTTGCGGAAGACGCGCCCCGAGGTGGAGCGAAAGTTCAAAACACCCGGCGTTCCGTTCACGCCCTTGCTAACGGTGGCTTTCTGCTTCTATCTCATGTACAGCCTGCCCGTCGTGACCTGGATACGGTTTGGCGGCTGGCTCGCCTCAGGCTTGCTCATCTATTTCCTCTACGGCGTTAAGCATAGCCGGCTCCAGCGAGTTCATAAGAAGAAATAGGCGCCCGGTCTATCCCTATTGAGTGGAGATACATCCGTACGGGCCCGTCGCGGCGTTGAATTCTCCCTCACCTCTATATTATACTAATCGCTCTTTAATCAGGAGACGAAATAAGGCCCAGGAACTTCCTCCCTTTTCTCAACAAGGAGTCAATGGATGAAAAAAGTAATCATTATGGGTGCCGCCGGAAGAGATTTCCACAACTTCAACGTCTTCTTCCGGGATAATCCCCATTACCGGGTCGTGGCTTTTACCGCCACCCAGATCCCGGATATAGAGGACCGCAAGTACCCGGCTGAGCTGGCCGGAAAGCTCTATCCCAAAGGAATCTCTATCTACGCCGAAGAGGAGCTTCCTTTTCTCATCCAGAAGCATCGGGTGAAGGAAGTCATCTTCGCCTACAGCGATGTCTCCCATGAGTATGTGATGCACCGGGCTTCTATCGCCCATGCCGCTGGAGCGAGCTTTTGCCTCCTCGGCCCCTCTGAAACTATGCTCAAGAGCCGCAAGCCTGTCATCTCTATCTGCGCCGTCCGGACGGGTTCAGGGAAAAGCCAGACGAGCCGGAAGATCGCCGTCCTCCTCAAGAAGAAAGGCCGGAAAGTGGCGGTCATCCGCCATCCCATGCCCTACGGAGACCTGGTCAAACAGAAAGTCCAGCGCTTCGCCACCTACGAGGACCTTGACCGGTACGAGTGCACCATCGAAGAGCGGGAGGAATACGAACCCCACCTCGACAACGGCATTATCGTTTATGCCGGCGTGGATTACCAAGCCATCTTGAGGCAAGCCGAAAAGGAAGCTGACATCATCCTCTGGGATGGGGGCAATAACGACTTTCCCTTCTATGTCCCCGATTTAGAAATCGTTGTCGTTGACCCCCACCGGGCCGGCCACGAGCTCCTCTACCACCCGGGCGAGACAAACTTCCGCCGCGCCGACGTCATCGTCATCAACAAGATGGACACAGCCTCCCCCGACCAGGTGAAAGCGATCCAGAAGAACATCAAGGCGTTTAACCCGAAAGCGAGAATCGTCCGCGCCAACTCAAGGATCAAGGTCGAAGACGGAAAGGCCATTGCCGGCAAGCGGGTCCTCGTCATCGAGGATGGCCCAACGCTTACCCACGGCGGCATGACGTACGGAGCTGGCATCGTCGCCGCCCGCCAGTACCAGGCAGCGGAGATCATCGACCCTCGGCCGTGGGCGGTGGGCAGTATCAAGGAAACATTCAGAAAATATGGCCATCTCGACCGGGTCCTCCCGGCTATGGGATACGGAGAGAAACAAATAAGGGAGCTGGCCCGGACCATCAACCAGGTTGATTGCGACCTGGTTGTCAGCGCCACTCCTATTGACCTCAGACGTGTCATCAGCCCCAAAAAGAGGATTCTTCGCGTTCGCTACGAGCTCGAGGAAATCGGCTCGCCCACCCTCAAGGATATCCTCAAGGATTACTGATGAAACGGAAGATTGCCC
>CAYUKK010000094.1:0-4912 GCA_964445305.1 uncultured Eubacteriales bacterium | reverse complement strand
ATTGTGGCGCCGCACTTTGGAGAGGTCAAGGGAGCCACCTCGTACCCATTGCGGCGAATCTCGGCCCAGCCCTTGGCCGGGATGGGCCAGAGCTCGTTCTCCGCCATCGGGAGAGTAAAGCTTCCGCATCGGCTTGAGACAATCGGTGGTCCCACCTTGGCCTCCATGCATCCCCGACCGTTTGGGCCACAATGCTTCCAAAATCGACCTCAGAAGAGAGTCCGTGAGAAAAAGAATAAAAACCTTCCTCGAGAACACTCAGGAGTTCAGCTTGAAGCTATGCGGAAAACGCTGCTCAAGTTTCAGGACAAAAAGGAGCAGCCCCTAAAGATTTTTCCAGTGGAGCATGGCGTTGAAGACGAGGAAGAAGGAGCCGTGGGTCTGGTGCCGCCACATGGGGTTGAAGCTAAAGAGAACGACATGGCCCTCCCCGAGCTTCACATCCACGAGCGCCGGCGACCCGGCCATCTCTTCTCCGTTAGCCAGGCCGCCGCTGATGAGGAGATTCTTCGCGTCAGAGGTATATTTTAAGATTGTTTTTACCCTGGCGGCTGCAGCCTGCTCCATGGCGCGGCCCGGCCGCTCTTCGGCTGGCTCCTCAGCTTCTCGAACCGGTTGCCCACCAGCTTCTTTTTCCCTCTTTTCTTTTTGCGCCTTCTGCCACTCCTCGATTGTCTTCTGGCCGAGGTCGCGGGGTCTCCCCTGGGGAATATCCGGGTCAGAGACACTTCCCCGTCCCGAAACTCTGCCCGTCGGCGGCGCGGCCATCGGTCCCATCATCATCGCCCTGAACCCGGCGGCGAACCCGCCCGTGGCGAAGACGGGCGCTTGATTGAAATAAACGCCGAGCGAATCGCCATAGCCATAGACAATGGGGCTCGCTCCATCGGCGACATCCGCCTTAAAGACGCCGCCCCTGGCCCAGAGGTTAGAGGTTTGCTTGATGGAAATTCCCTGGGCCAGGCCAAAATGGATGGGAAGTTGCGAGCTATTGGTCAGAGCGATGAACACTCCGCCGGCTTTGATGAAATCGCGAAGATGGACGACGCCCTCAAGCTCGAGCCCGCCCCTCATGTCCTCCGTCGAGACAGGAAGTCCGAGGTTGGGAGTGAGCTCCGTCTTTTTCCAGGGCTGGGGTTTGTCGCCGGTCACCCCCTGGACGATGCTCAGCGGGTCGCCCATCGAGGGGCCAAAGAGGATGACGTCGTACTTGTCGCGGAGCCGCGAGTTATCGCGCACCGCCTGGACATCGATGTAGTCATAGGGGATTCCGAGCTCGTCGAGGGCGATGCGGACCCAACCCTCAGTTTGCGTGGTCTGCCAGGTGTGCATGAGGGCTATTCTCGGCACGACAAGCTCGTGGACGGTCACTTCGGGAACGGCCCCAACAGCATGAACTATAAACTCGTGCTCCTTGCCGGCCGCATCCAGAGTTGCCTCTAAATCCGAGCCATTTTCTTCGGCCTTCAGGATAAAACTTCCGGCGTTGAATTTTTTCCCCTGGCTTTCGAAGGCTTTCTCTGCGACCATGATTTTGAGGCCTTTTTGCTTGAACAGGAACGAGGCGATGCCGTTATCGGCGTTATGGTTAATGATGAAGGCCTTCGGTTGCGCACTCTCGCTTGCCGACTTTATCACTCCGCCCGGCGCCCTGACCTCGCCCCGAACGAGGGTCATCGGCGTGTCGAGAACAGACACGTCCTCGACTCTCACCGTCTTGACGTTGAACAGGGGGCCCATCGTCCAGCCAACGTCGTCATAGGGACGCGGGTCGTTGACGTTGAAATACTGCCTGTCGAGCATCATGTCGGCCATGCGGGAGTAAGGCTGGTCCATCCGCACGATGTAGCTTCCGGCTGGATATTCGTCCTTGCCGACTTTAAAAGCAGCATCAGCGCGATGAACCTCAACGCCCTGCATCTGGAGCAGCCTGAGCAGCCTGGCTGCCTGGCCGGGCCTGGGGTCATCACCAGGGAATATGTAGGCGGCCGGGCCCTCTGCCCTCGCTTTGGCCACGGAGCGCTTGCTTTTCAGCCAGAAGTTTTCCATGAAGCGAGTCCTGTTGGTGGCGACATAATTCATCCCCACCAGGAGAGCGCTCTGCTGGAGGTTGACGTTGTTGCGGATTGACCAGAGCGTTCGGGCCAGAGGCGGGTTGGGACGGTACCAGTCGCGGTCGCCTCGAGCCGTGATGATCCGGGTGCTCCCGTCTCCGGCGCCCTGGGTTTCGTAAAAGCGGCCGATGGCATTATGTCCATTGGCGGCGTAGAAAGCGTAATTGGGCGCCCAGCCATCGTAGAAGCCGTGCGTCCATACGCCCGGCACTCCTTCCCGGGTCAGTTCATTGACCTCTTGGTAAGCGAGCTGGTGCCATTCATCGATGACGATGGGGTCGAGCCAGGCGTTATAGGGTCCTGTTCCTGTCGAGATGTAGAGATGGGATATGGATTCGTGGAGGTCGTGCATGACCTGGGGATGGTAATCGAAAAAGACCTTGAGGATATACCGGCTGAGCGCCAGGGAGAGGCCGAGGTTATCGCGGTTGTTGTCGTGAGCGACGTATTTTCCCCAGTAAATCAGCCGACCGGGGACATTGGCCTTCGGGTCTTTGCGCCGGGCCATGTAGATGTCTACCTGTTTATCCCGTCCGTCCACTTCGAGAACGGGCGTGATGAGGACGATGGAGTTTTCTCGAATCGCCCGGATGAAAGGCGACTCATCGACAGCCAGCCGATAGGCGAGTTCCATGAGCATCTCAACCGAGCCCGTCTCGCCGGAGTGCATTCCGCCCGTCGCATAATAGATGGGTTTGGCCTGACGGATGAGCCGTTGGGCTTCAGCCTCGGTGATCCGGCGCGGGTCAGCCAAGCGGGCATTGATCTGCTTGTAACGGTCGATGGAGGCGATGGTCTTTTCATCGGCGACAGCGACAAGAATCCAGTCGCGTCCCTCCTCGGTCTTGCCGATGGTGAAGACCTTGACTCGGGGTGAGGCCGCATCGAGCGCTCTCATGTACTTATAGACGTCGGACGAATAGCTCAGCACATCCGCGGCCCCGGCGATGTGGCCAAGAACCTCCAGGGGGGTCGGGACACTCGGAGCATAGGGAAGATAGTTGACATATTTTGTCGAGAAATGAGGGTCGGTGGTGAATTGACGAATCTGTTTGGTGTATTCGGAGTGGATTTTTTGCTGGGCAAGGACAAGGGGGGAGAGCGCCAGAAGAAATAAGACGAACGATAAAGCTATCCTTTGCCATTTACTTTCCTGGTTTAGATGAAACATATCTTCCTCCTTAAAAAGAGAATCAGCGAAAAAATACTGCTTTTATCCCTTCAAGGTCAAGCGGCCGAGAATTTGAGCTTCTCCACGGACTGTGATACATAGATAAGGGAAAATCATAACGACGCTATCATAAGGAGTCTTTATATGGCCAGATTCGAAGGTGTGAAATGGGCGCCCCGCCAGATGAAATACTTGCTTCCGGAGAAGCAATTCGAGATCACTGAGGCGGACGCGAGGGTTTTCGCCGTTTCCCGCTCCCTTCATTACGGTTTGTTCCTGGCTTTTGAAGGCATCCGATTCTACTGCAAAAAAAACGCCAGCGGAGAAACGGAGGTCGTTTTCCTCAACTGGCACAAGAACCTCGAGCGTTTCCAGAGAGGGATTGCTTTTAACCTCGGCCAGGACCAGCAGTCCCTCGTGCCGGCTATCGAGGACATGGAGCACATTTTTATTCGCCTTTATTTCAGCGACCCGGCGATGAGGGAATTTTTTGAGGAAATGGCCGGGCTCGACGCTCAGGGTTATCTCCGGCCCTTTACGGTCGATGAGGAGCAATCCATAGGGGTAACCTTTCCTGCCCAGCCGGCCATCCGGGCCATGGTCTGCCGCTACGACCGCTACCTGGGTGAGCCCTTCTCGGGGGCCGTCGTTCCCCATCTCGTCAGAGCCGTCGGCATCAACAGAACGGGTTGTCTCAAGCTCGGCATCAATTATTTGATGAGCGTCAAGGCGGTCGATGAAGCGAGGAAACTCTGCCCGGAGGCTGCCTCAGCCCTCTTCCTGGATGACCATCCTGAGGCGCCGATCGAGGAGCGCCAGGTGAGCGAATGGGATTCTTCCTGCTGTCTTTTCGGTTTGCGTGACGGCACCGTCATCAAGATTCCGGAGAGTAACCTCATCCTTCCTTCGGTGACCATTCAGGGGATTGTCAAAATTTTAAAGGAAATGGGAATTTCGGTAGAAGAGCGACATTTCCTCTACGGCGAGCTACTCGAGAAAGCCAGGACGGGCGAGCTCGTCGTCGCCTGCAGCGTGGGGACAGCCGGCATTCTCAATCGCTGCCAGAAGCTTATCCTCGTTGACGGGAGTGGCCGAAAAGTGCTCACCCATTCTCCGGATACCGAGCATCCTCTTTTCCAGAAACTCGGTCAAGCAAGGGATTTCTACTGGAGCATCTACAAAGAAAAGGTGAAAGTGCCCAACGATTTAAAACTTTATAAATATGTCTTGTGACCGCGGTTTGGACGTCACTCATGCTTTCTCCAATATCATTTGCAATCATGAATGATAATTGGGGCTTCACAGCTTAATTTTCTCTAAGATACGACCGGTTTTCCTGTCGCAGAGAATCTGCTTGATTTTTCCATCGGGCATCTTTTCTTCCTTGATGAGAGCATACCTTTGCTTCGGGGGTTTTCTGAGGGCGGCTGGCTTTGCTTTTTTTTCTCTTTCTGGCCATCTCTCCAGCTGGACCTTTTCCCAGCGCTTGGCTCGAGCCGAACGGTAACAGGCGTCCATGATGGCGTTGACGATGTAGCCATCGAGGAAGGTCTCTTGGGGTTGTCTTCCTTCATCCAGAGCATTGAACATGTCGGTGAACATATGGGTGTAACCCAGCTCGTTGACT
>CAYUKK010000093.1:0-14429 GCA_964445305.1 uncultured Eubacteriales bacterium | reverse complement strand
GGGAACAGGCGAGGAGTTTGGGTGAGAAAGCCCGTCGAAGCCTGAGCGGGCATGGTTTCTCGAGCCAGGCGAGAGAAGAGCGAAGGCTGAGTCGGAGCGAGTTTCCTCGCTGGGGAAACGAGCTGGCTTCGCAATCCCAACTCCGAGCCTGGCCGGGGGTGAACCACGACAGGACCCGTCGGGTGCTTTGATCGGCAATTTCGGGGACAAAAATAGCTCTGTTCAAGCGCCTTGAAACATGGTAAAATAAAAAAGCCAAAAAGGAAGAAGACCATGCCGCGTAAAAAAAATAGATCCTTCAAGAACGTTGTCTTCTGGATTTCGGCCGGCGTCCTCATCATCCTCTTGTGGAGTCTTCTCCAGACTCCTGGCCTGGTCAAGCAGGAAATCAATTTTAGCCAGTTCCTGAGCGATGTCGAGGCAAACAGAGTCGAGGAAGTGACCATAACCGGCAACCAGATTCGTGGGAAGTACCGGCAGGGGGAGAGCTTCAAGACCATTGCTCCCTCCCAGTTTGATGACCTGGTCAAAATCCTGCGCGAGCACCAGGTCATCATCACGGTCAAGGATACGAGCCGGAGCCCTTGGTTCACCTATCTTTTTACCTGGTTCCCCATCATCCTCCTCATCCTCTTCTGGATTTTTTTCATGAGGCAGATGCAGGCTGGCGGCAACAAGGCCCTCTCTTTCGGCAAGAGCCGAGCCCGCTTGTTCTCCGGGACGCAGAAAAAAGTTACTTTCAAGGATGTGGCGGGAGTGGAAGAAGCCAAGGAAGAGCTTAAGGAAATTATCGATTTCCTCAAGGACCCGCAAAAGTTTCAACGGCTGGGCGGGAGAATCCCCAAGGGGGTGCTGCTCGTTGGAGCGCCAGGGACGGGAAAAACTCTTCTCGCCCGGGCGGTGGCCGGCGAAGCGGACGTGCCCTTTTTCTCCATCAGCGGCTCCGATTTCGTCGAGATGTTCGTCGGCGTTGGCGCTTCCCGCGTCCGTGACCTTTTCGAACAGGGGAAAAAGCACGCTCCTTGCCTGATCTTCATCGACGAAATCGACGCCGTCGGACGCCAGCGTGGGGCCGGCCTGGGCGGCGGTCACGATGAAAGGGAACAAACCCTGAACCAGCTCCTTGTTGAAATGGACGGTTTCGATTCCAACGAAGGCATCATCCTCATCGCCGCGACCAACCGTCCGGATATCCTCGATAGTGCCCTGCTCCGACCGGGACGATTCGACCGTCGGATCGTGGTCAACATGCCCGATGTTAAGGGCCGGGAAGAGATTCTCCGGGTCCACGTCCGCAGGATCCCCATCGATAAGGATGTTGACCTTAAAATTTTGGCCCGTTCCACCCCGGGTTTTAGCGGGGCCGACCTTTCCAACATGGTTAACGAAGCAGCGCTTCTGGCCGCAAGGAACGGCCAGGAAAAGGTGACCATGAAGGACTTTGAGGCAGCCAAGGACAAAGTCCTCATGGGGGTGGAAAGAAAAAGCATGATCATTTCTGAAGAGGAAAAAAAGAGTACCGCTTACCACGAGGCCGGGCACGCCCTGGTCGCGGCGCTGATTCCGGAAGCTGACCCCATCCATAAGGTCACCATCATCCCGCGCGGTTTGGCCTTGGGCGTAACCCAGCAACTTCCCCTCGACGACCGCTACACTTACAGTAAAGATTATCTCGAGGCCCAGCTCTCGGTGCTCCTGGCCGGCCGGGTGGCTGAAACCCTGCTTCTCGGCAAGACGACGACGGGCGCGGCCAGCGATTTCGAGAAGGCGACAGAAATTGCCCGCAAGATGGTCTGTCAGTGGGGGATGTCGGACCTTGGGCCGCTCACGTTCGGGGAGCGTGATGATTTGATTTTCCTGGGCCGGGACCTGGCCATGAACAAGAACTTCAGCGAGCGAACAGCCGAGCTCATCGACGAGGAGGTGAAAAAGATCATCACCAAGAGCTACAACAGAGCCAAGGAATTGCTGGAAAAGAACCGGGGCAAGCTGATGAGGATCGCCAAGGCGCTGCTGGAAAAAGAAATTCTGGATTCGGACGAGATAGAGAAGATCGCCGGGCTCAAGAAGACGAAGAGCAAAGTCCTCAAGCCGCCGGCTAAAAAAAGGAGCAACAAGGCTCAGGCCGCCACGGCTGAGCTAAAAGTCGAAAAAGGCAAGGAAGGCCAAGAGATTAAGCCTTTGGATAAACCTGGATTCGTGAAAGCGTGAGCGTTGGGAGAGACATTCCAATTCCAAGCTAAGGACAAAATTTTTTTCCTGGGCCAGAGAACCTGGCTCATGGGGGTTGTCAACGTCACGCCCGATTCCTTCTACGATGGCGGGTTCTATCTCGACCCGGTTCGGGCGATCGAGAGGGCTTTGAGCCTGGTCGCCGACGGAGCCGACATCGTCGATGTCGGCGGCGAAAGCACCCGCCCTGGCTCAGACCCTGTGCCAGCTGAAGAAGAAAAACGCCGGGTCGTGCCCGTCATCGCCGCCTTACGAGAAAGGACCGATGCCTTGATTTCCGTCGATACAACCAAGGCCGAGGTGGCCGAAGCAGCCCTCGCCGCGGGCGCATCCATCGTTAACGACATCAGCGCTGGCCGTTTTGACCCGCGGATGCTCCCCCTCGTTGCCGGTAGCGGCGCCGGCCTCATCCTCATGCACATGCAGGGCACGCCCAAGACGATGCAGATCAACCCCCATTACGAGGATGTCGTCGCCGAGGTCAAAGACTTCCTGGCTGAAAGAATGGAGGCGGCCCTCGCCTCGGGTATTCGCCGGGAGTGCTTGGTCATCGACCCCGGTATCGGGTTCGGAAAGACGGTCGACCATAATCTCCTTCTTCTCCAAAACCTCAGCTCTTTTCGGGAGCTCGGCCGGCCGGTGCTTGTCGGCGTGTCGCGTAAATCCTTTATCGGCCGAATCCTCAACCTGGAACCAAGCGAAAGACTGGAGGGGACGATCGCTGCCGCCGTCCTCGCCTTGGAGCGGGGCGCTTCCCTTCTCCGTGTTCATGACCTCCCGGCCATCAAAAGAGCCGTCACCGTAGCCGAGGCCATCCTGGGAAGAACAAGGTCATCCGGGTCACCGAAAGGAACGCAAACTCCCTATGTTCACTGATGTGGTCAATGCCCTTGCCAGAATGACACTGGCCGATGTCCTCGACATCCTGCTCGTCGCCTTCATCCTCTACTCTTTCCTCCGGCTGATCAAGGACACGCGAGCCTACCAGATGGCCATCGGTATCGCCATCATCGGGCTCTTCTACCTGCTCACCGGTTGGGGCAAACTCGTCGTTTCCCACCGGCTCATCAAGAGTTTCACCACCTACTTGATCATCGCCATCATCGTCCTCTTCCAGGGGGAAATCCGCCGCTTCCTGACGGGATTGGGTTCCCGGACGTTCCGTCGACCGCTCACGCTGCGGTCGCTCGAAGAAAAGCTGGATGACCTCTTTCTGGCCGTCGAGTACCTGTCCATGAAGAAAATCGGCGCCCTTATCGCCATCGAGAAGGAGATTTCCCTCAAGACCTACTCGGACCGAGGAACCAAGCTCGATGCGGCTCTGTCCAAAGACTTGATTGTCAACATCTTTTTCCCCCACTCCCCTCTCCACGACGGCGCCATCATCATCCAAGGAAACAAAATCCTGGCCGCTGGGTGTCTCCTGCCGCTACCTGCTTCCCATAACCTGGGCGAGGAATTCTTAGCCCGGACCAGGCATCTGGCCGCTATCGGATTGTCCCAGGAAACGGACGCGACGGTCATCGTCGTGTCTGAAGAGACGGGAACGATCTCCCTGGCCATCAAGGGGCGCCTGACGAGGGTTCAGGATAAGGATCAGCTCAAGGAACTGCTCCTTCAGTACTTAGGATAAAATGAGGAAACGCGTCCGCAACCTTCTTCTCCGCAACTGGGAGCTCAAACTCTTCTCTCTTCTCCTGGCGCTTCTCCTCTGGATTTCCTTCATTCCGGAGGAAAAAATCTACTCTGAAAAAACTTTGACTATCCCCCTGGAAACACGCAATATCCCGGCCGATATGGAGCTCGTCGAGAAGCCGGAGGCGACCGTCGATGTTACCATCCGGGCCCCCAATCGACTGATCAATGAGATCAGCTCCGCCAACGTGTATGTCAAGCTCAACCTGGAAAAGGCGACGATTTTCCAGCAAGAGTATCCCCTCCATGAGACCATGATCAGCCTTCCTCCCGGCGCTGAAGTGGTCAGAATCACGCCCAACAAAGTCAGGCTCACGCTCGAAAAAACCAAGGAGGCTCTCCTGGAGATCGTCCCCAACATCATCGGGCAGGTAAAAGAGGGATACCAGATAGCCAAAATCGATGTCATCCCCCAGCGGGTTTCTGTTAAAGGGCCGGAGAGTAAAGTGCGGGAGAAGGACAAGATTACGACAGCTCCCATCAACGTCGACGGCCTTGACCAATCGACAATTCTCGAGGCCGATTTGATTCTTCCGCGGCCAGAATTGAGGCTGGCTGTGCCGCGCAGTCGAGTCCAGGTCCGCCTTCTCCTCGAAGAGCAAAAGCGGCCAGCCACGCCGGAGACCAAAAAGAAAAGATGAGTAAGCTTTTCGGCACAGACGGGATCAGGGCGATAGCGGGTCAGTATCCCCTTGACCATCAAACTATCTTTGCCCTGGGAAAAGCACTGGTCGAGATGCTCCAGGACGAAAGCCTGCCGCCGCGGGTTGTCATCGGCCGCGATACGAGGGAATCTGGGTTGTGGATAGAGAAAATGCTTTTCCTGGGCATCCAGGCTGGCGGTGGAGAAGCTGTTTCCGCCGGCGTTATTCCCACCTCAGCCGTCTCTTTCCTGACCCGAAAGCATCGTTTCTCCTCCGGAATCGTCATCTCTGCTTCCCACAACCCTTACCAGGATAATGGCATCAAGATCTTCTCGCCCCTGGGACTCAAGATTCCCGAGAAATGGGAAGCCAGGCTCGAAAAAGCCATGGCCTCGGGAAAAGCCAGGCCTGAGAGGAAAAGCCCGGGCGTTTCGCCCGACCCGACGCTCCTTGAAGACTACGAGCGATTCGTGGCCACAAAATTTCGGGGTCGGGCAAAGGGAAAAGGCCTCCGCCTCGTCATCGACTGTGCCAACGGCGCCAGCTCGGCCATTGCGCCCCGGCTCTTTTCCGAGCTGGGCTTCGAGGTCACGGCTATCCACTGCCGGCCGAACGGAAAGAACATTAACCTCGGCTGCGGCTCTCTTCACCCCGAAGGGCTCGTGCGGAAAGTTGTGGCCGATGGGGCTGACCTCGGCATTGCTTTTGACGGCGACTCTGACCGGGCCATCTGGGTGGATGAAAAAGGAACAGTCCTCAACGGCGACCACACCCTTTTCGTCCAGGCCAGCGACATGAAAGAGAAAAATCTGCTCAGGCGAAGCCAGGTCGTCGCCACGACCATGAGCAACATGGGGCTCGAGAAGGCATTGCGGGAAATGGGCCTCGAGCTTGTTCGAACTCGGGTTGGTGACCGATATGTCCTCGAAAAGATGCTCGAGATTGGCTCAAACCTTGGCGGCGAGCAGTCCGGACACACGATTTTTCTCGATGACTGCCCGACCGGCGATGGCCTGCTCACCAGCCTCAGAATGCTCGATGTCATGCTCGAGCGAGGGGCTTCCCTCTCCGAGCTGGCCAGCGGGCTTCACCCCTTCCCCCAGGTTCTTTGCAATGTCCCGGTCAAGGAGAAAAAAGATTTCAGCCTTTTTCCAGAAATCCTCGACGTTATGGAAGAAGTCAGGCAAACCCTGGCTGACACTGGCCGCCTCGACGTCCGTTACTCCGGAACTGAGCCGGTGGCAAGGGTCATGGTTGAAGGAGAGGATGAAACTTTGGTGGAGGGCCTGGCCCGCCGGATGGCCGGTGTCATTGCCAAATACTTGGGATAAGGAGCTCAAGATGAGACTGGCGGTTAATGTCGACCATTTTGCCACCCTCCGACAGGCGCGCTTGAGCGATGAGCCGGACCCTGTGCTCGTCGCCCTCTTGGCTGAACAGGCGGGGGCGGAAGGAATTGTCGTTCACCTCCGGGGAGACCGACGCCACATCCAGGAGCGAGACCTAAGATTGCTCCGCCAGGTCGTCAAAACAAAACTCAACCTGGAGATGGCGGCCACAGAAGAGATGAAAAAAATCGCCCGGAAAGTCAAACCCGATGTTGCCTCCCTGGTTCCCGAGCGTCGCGAAGAACTGACCACCGAAGGAGGCCTGAACGTCGTCGCCGGTCAAAAACATCTCGGACCGTTTATCGGCGACCTCCTCAAAGCCCGAATCCGCGTCAGTATCTTCGTTGACCCTGACGCCGAACAAATCCGAACCTGCGCTGAACTCGGCGTTAACCTCATCGAGCTTAACACAGGGAAGTACGCCGAACTCAAGCCCGGGCCGCGCCGCGAGAAAGCCCTCGGCGAGATCCAGAAGGCAGCGGCTCTGGGACGACAGCTCGGGCTTGAAGTCCACGCCGGTCACGGCCTGGATTACCGGAATGTCCAGGCCATCGTGGCGATCCCGGAGATCGAAGAGCTCAGCATCGGCTTCTCCATCGTGGCCAGGGCGGCTGTGGTCGGCATCACCCAGGCTGTTCGGGAAATGAAAGCCTTGCTGGGCTGAAAAACCCATGGCTGTCGGGGTGAACCTCAAGCGCCTGAAGGACGACTTAGAGGTCCTCGCCCAGATTGGCCGCGACCCGCGGGGCGGGATTTCGCGGCCATCCTTCAGTCAGGCAGACTTCGAAGCCAGGCGGTGGCTCAGAGAAAAAATCTGCCAAGCTGGCCTGTGCTTCCGTCAGGATGGGGCGGGGAATATTTTTGGCCGGCTGGGTGAGGGAGGAAAGGTCATCCTCGTCGGCTCCCACATCGACACCGTCCTCAACGGGGGGAAATTCGATGGCTCGACCGGCGTTCTGGCCGGGCTCGAATGCTTGCGCCGAATCCAGGAAGAAGGCATCGCCCTGGCCAAGCCCGTCGAGCTCGTCTCCTTCACGGATGAAGAGGGGAATTTGGTCGGCGATTTCCTGGGGAGCCGGGCTCTCACCGGTCAGCTCCGTCAGGACGAGCTCGAGCGGGGAATGACCTCTTTCGGCCGTCCCCTAAAGGACATCCTCGCCGCCACGGAGTTCACCGTGGAGAGCATCTTGACGGCTCAGAAAGAAAGACCGGACATAGAGGCTTTTCTCGAGCTCCATATCGAGCAAGGGAGCGTCCTCGAAATAGAAAGTATTCCGATCGGAATTGTCGAGCGCATCGCCGGCAAAATCTACCGCCATTGCTCTTTCGTGGGCAAGGCTGATCACGGTGGGACGACGCCGCTCGAGCTCCGGCGCGATGCTTTTCTGGCCACGGCTGATTTTGCCCTGAGAGGGACGCAGCTCGTCGCCACCCGCCATTATGGAAGCATGATGACCATCGGCAAAGTAGCGGTCCAGCCGGGCTCTTTTAGCGTCGTCCCCGGCCAGGTTGATTTCTCCCTCGATATCCGCAGCGCTTCTCCGGAAACTCTTGCCCATCTGGACCAGGAGCTCCTTGCTTTAGCCGAGGACATCGGCTCCACCCGCGGCCTCGCCTTTTACTCCCGCATCGTCGACCAAACCGAGCCGGTGGAGACGGCAACGCGTCTTGTCCGCATCCTCAAGGAAGAATGTGAAAAACTGGGCTATCCCTTCCTGTCCCTTATGAGTGGAGCCGGCCATGATGCCCAGATCCTCTCGTCCATCACTGAGGCGGCGATGATTTTTATTCCTTGCCTGGACGGAATCAGCCATTCGCCTGAGGAGGAAATCGACTGGGCGGACCTCGAAAAGGGGGCTAACCTCCTGCTCCATGCTTTGATCCGCTTGGCCAGCCAGCCCTGAAGCCGGCCGCCACTCCTTACCATCTTCTCATCTAAACATTTATCCGAGTGATAAGCCCACCGGGACTTCATTCCAAACTCCGGTCTGTCCCAACGGGGAATAGAAGACACCGGTTTGCGGAGGTCACAACGTCGGTAGTTTCAAGACGAACTATCACCCTCGACGCTTTTCTGGTTCTTTGAGAAAGAGGAGGCGCACTGAAAAAAATCACCCCAAGAGGTGATTGACGCATCCTCTTCTCAAGGTTATATTACAAGCAAGAAACAAACGGTTTTTTCTCCATCATAGTTCTCAGGAATAGGGAGGAGAAAAAGAATGAAAACGAAGACTCTCATCACGGCAACTCTTTTCCTTGTCTCTCTCGGTTTCGTCTGTTGCCAGAAGGATATCAACCCTTTTTCGCCCCAGATGGATGGGGAAAAGAGCACCGACCAGGAAACAGCGGGCAATGTCGCCTCTACGAGTCTGAAAGCTCCGGAAAAAGTGTCGGCGACCGGCGCGAACGGAAACCAGGAAAGAAGGCGGTCCAGGAACAGGGAAAACGATTCCTCTGAGCAGGAGCTTGCGGTGGAGATTCAGCCATCCCGCTGGAACATCAACTGGACCCACAGTGAGGGGCTCGTGACGGTTTGGGTCTATGGCTCCGGTTTTGAGGCCATTAACCCCGCATCGCTGAGGATGGTCGGGCCAGAAGGGGACAAGACGGGCGAGCCACTCTTTTCGCAAGCCGGACCGTTTTTTGCCATGGCCAAGTTCTCGAAGAGCGAGGCCATCGGCATCATCCCTGAACCCGTTCCCGGACAAACCTACGACATTCAGGTTATCTGGGGAGACGGCAACGGGAGCGGAACCGACAGCGGGCTTTCCTGTCCGATCACTATCGTCGGGAATAGATGGCTGGCCGGCGAGCTCAAGCTGGAAATCCGGCCAAATACCTGGAACATAGCCTGGGCCAATGCCAAGGAGGATGGGGACGGCGATGACCTCGTCACGGCCCGCATCAGCGGCAAAGGCTTTGACCAGATTGAGGTCACTTCGGCTCATCCTCTTACGATGAGCGGCCCAACTGGAGCCTCCATTGCTCCGGTAAGAACAGAATTGACCGGGATATGCTTCCAGGCCAAGTTTACCCAGAAGGATGCCATCAGCTTGATTCCCAGCCCACCCTCACAATCTCGTTACGAAATTACGGTCAGCTTTTATTTAAAGGACGGCACTTCCCATCAGCTTTCTGCCTGGGTGACAGTCAAAGGCAAGAGAAAATAAGGATTCTATTCTCTATTTTCTCGGTCAGAATCCGTCGCGCCAAGGGATTTTCATCCACTATTCCTTGGCAAAATTTCCACCGCCGGTTGAGGTTCTGCCGAGACCTTAGAAACAACGGCATAAAGAGTCGTTCCGAACGGCAGGGAGAAACGGTTGAGCACCCTCAGTTCCCAGCTAAACAACTTTATCAAGAAAATATTGAGTAGCTGGGGGGGCAAAGTGGTTGTGTCGCTTCTCGAAACGAGGTTCGGCGCCAGCAATTTTCTGATGATCCTTATCGGCGCGACAACGAAGAAGGAGGCGAAGAAAAAATAGCCCATTTTCTCTGCTCTCAACCCGGCTTGTCGTAGCTCCAGCTGCAAATCCTTCTTGCCGTAGCGCCGGCGATGGGACAGAGCCTCATCGTGCTGACTCCACAAAAACTTGAAGGCGGGCACGGTGAGGACCATCCGGCCATTCTGGCGAAGAATATTTTTCAACTCGATCAAGGTCCGCAAGGGGTCGACCGTATGTTCCAGCACATCCAGGCAAGTGACAAGGTCGAATGTCTCGGCTTTGAAACATGCCTTGTCCAGCGATCCGCGAACCAATTTTTTTAGGCTCCTCCTTCGGCAGAATTCAATCGCTTGCGGAGAGATATCCATGCCAAAAGCACTCCCGAACTTGCTCAACCAGGTCAAATTCACCCCCGTGCCCGAGCCAGCATCTAAAATCCTGGCGAAATGCGGGCTCAAAGATTCAACAAGATGCGTGACCAGGCGGTTCCGGGAGAGAAACCACCAGTGAGAATTCTCCATCTCGAACATAAACCCATATTCATCCGGGCCAAGATAAAGGCTGGCCGGGTTGATGGGCGTGAGGTGCCAGTTTCTGACCTGGAAAATGTTGATCAGCATCTTCAGCGAATCCACGAAAAGGTTGATTTTCGAGCCCTTGATGTGTCTCCACGAAACCGGGCCTTCTTTGATTCGATAGCCCATCTTGTGAGCCAAATAAAGAATCTCCAGGTCGAAGCCAAATCGGTGGATGCTCATTCGGGAAAACAGGGGGTCGATGATTTCACGCCTGAACATTTTAAAGCCGCATTGGGTATCTCTGATCTTGAGAGAGAGGATTTTATTGACAAGAAAATTGAACACTGTTCCCATGGCCTTTCGGTGGAGAGCGACCTTCAACACCTGATCCTTGTCTTTGAGGACACGAGAACCGACGAAGATGTCGTAACCCTCCTCCAAATAATGGACGTTCCTTTCGATCTCCGTGGGCGGCGTGGAACCATCGGCATCCATGAAAAGGCTTATTTTCCCGCGCGAACGGAAAAGTCCATACCTGACTGCATACCCCTTCCCCCGGTTCTTTCCGAGCCTGTAAACCCGCAGCCCCGGGAATTGAGACTGGAACTCTGAGGCTATTTTGGCGGTGTTGTCCTCGCTTCCGTCATCGACGACAATAATCTCATAAGTCCTCGGGCTCTTCGTGCAGTAGGAAATGAGCTCATGGAGAAAAAAGGGCAGCCTCTTGCCCTCATTGTAAGCTGGGATGACGATGGAGAGCTCGACCTCTTCAGATGTCACGATGAATTCTTGTTTCCTGATTTCGTTAGGCCGAGTATAGATGACGACCAGAACGCTGTCAAGGATTATTGTCTTGCCCTTTCCCCTCGGGTACAATAAGACGCCCCATGAATCGCCAAGCAGTGGCCGTCGGCATGTTTTTCCTGCTCCTCCTGGCCGGGGGACTCCTCATTTTTAAGGATTACGGCGTTTGCTGGGATGAACCCATTCATGAGTGGAGAGGCCGAGCCTTCCTGGATTATGTCATCCGCGGTGACCAGAGGCTTCTCGAGAATGAAGTGGAAAGGAACTATGGCTCTTTCCCC
The DNA here is from genome assembly GCA_964445305.1 of uncultured Eubacteriales bacterium. GTDB lineage: Bacteria > Acidobacteriota > Aminicenantia > Aminicenantales > UBA8522 > CAYUKK01. Next base: position 3,421 of record CAYUKK010000093.1, on the reverse strand, counting down.
GATATCCTCCTGGCCGTCCTCCAGAAGGCCGTGAGCAAGGACTCCCGAACTCTCTATCTCACCCGGCATCTGGCCTTTTTTCTCATTTTCTATGCCGGGGTGTGGTTTTTCTATTTGCTTGGCCGGAAAATCTTCGGCCGGTGGGAAATGGCCCTGCTCGGCTGCGTCTTTCTCGTCCTGAGCCCTCGCGTTTTCGCCCATTCGTTTTATAACCCCAAGGATATACCCTTGATGACAGCTGTTATCGCTGCCCTCTTCGCTCTCATCAAATTTATGGAAAGGCCCAATCTCAAGACGATGATCTGGCTTGCCTTAGCTTGCGCTGTGGCCACCGATGTTCGATTGATGGGGATGCTGACTTTTTTCCTGGCTGGCGTGGGCATTCTCTTTCTTCTTTGGGAAAGACGCAAAAAAGGCAAGAAACTCCTGGCCGGGCTGGGTTTGGCTCTGGGGTTCATGGGCCTTTATGCCGGGCTGACAATACTTTTCTGGCCGACGCTTTGGGACGACCCCGTGGGGCGCTTCATCAGTGTTTATCGTTTCTCCTCCCATCACCCCTGGCCGGGAGCCCAATTGTACCTGGGAAGGTATTACGCCTGTGGCGACACTCCATGGCATTACATTCCAGTCTGGATAGGCATTGCCACACCTCTCCTCTATCTCGGCCTTTTTTTACTCGGCGTGGGGGCTTTTCTTCTTGACATCTTGAAAAAGGTGCCTCGGACAAACCAGACCAGAGCTTGGGGGACTCTTGTTCTTCTTTGGTTTTTTGTCCCGCCCGTTGCCTCGATCCTTCTCAATGTTTGTACCTATAATGAGTATCGCCATCTCTTTTTTATCTACCCCGCCTTGCTTCTCATTGCGCTGCGAGGCTGGCGAGCGATTCTTGATTCCGTCTCCAAGATCAATCAAAGGGAATTGGCCTTGGCCGGAAAAATCCTCATCCTAACGGTGATGGTCGCGGGCATGGGCCGGACAGCTGTTTTCATGGTCAAGAACCATCCCCACGAGAATGTCTATTTCAACCGACTGGCGGGCCGAGACATGGTCACGGTGAGTCGGAATTTCGAGCTGGATTACTGGGGTCTGTCCTACAAACAGGGACTCGAATATCTCCTCCGGGTCGACCCCTCCGAGACCATCGTCGTCGCTGTGGACAATCGTCCCGGCGAATACAACACCCTCATCCTGCCTCTCCGGGAAAGACAACGGCCCATCACCTTTCGACCCCTTTATATTCCCCTCCGGGTCAACAGGAAAATCCTGCGCTTTGCCGCCCGACGGCCGAGCAAGTATTTCGTCAATCCTCGTTTTCATCGGCTCGTCGTCCGGTCTAAAATGACGCCCGAGGAAAGGGATGAGCTCCTCCGCCTCACGCACCACCCGCAAGAAAAGGAGGCCATCGAACAGACATACTTGAACTCCCAGGGGTTTCGACCGATGAAATATTTTCTCACTAACTACACCAGCACTTATCCTGGTGAATTTTTCCTGCCTCAAATCCATTCCATCAAAGTGGGGAATGCTTCCATCCTGGGAATCTACCGGCTGGAAGACGCTCGCTAAACAAGAAGGATGAAAACGCGTCGTAGACTCTGGGCTTATGTTCGCATAAACTCGATTCCACATAATCAATCCAACACGGAGGAAAAAATTCTCATGAGTAAGATGAAAAAAGTTATGTCAGCCATCTTGACGGTGATCATCATCTCTGGCTTTTCTTTTTTGGTCCGTCCTTTTTATGCTCAGGAGCTGCCGCGGACAAAAGCCGAGCAGTCCAATTTCACGGCCACTTCGCGCTACGCGGATGTCATGGAGTTCGTCACCGACCTCCAGCGCCGCAGCTCCCGCCTTCGCCTGGAGACTCTCTGCGTTAGCACTGAAGGCCGCGCTGTCCCCCTTCTCGTCATCGGCGACCCGCCACCGGCCGCGCCCGCCTCCCTGGCCTATGACCGAAGGGCGGTTATCTACATCCAGGCTAATATCCATGCGGGTGAAGTTGAAGGCAAAGAGGCTTCGCTCATGCTGGCCAGGGACATCCTCCTGGCGAAGGAGCCTCCCTACCTCGACCGGCTCATCCTCCTCATCGCCCCTCTTTTCAACGCCGACGGCAACGAAAGAATCAGCCCCGACAACAGGCGCCACCAGCCTGGCCCCCGCGAGGGCGTTGGCGTCCGCCACAACGGCCAGAACCTCGACCTCAACCGGGATGGGATGAAGCTGGAAAGTCCTGAAGTTCAGGGACTCGTTCGCAACGTCCTCCTCCGCTGGGACCCCTTGCTCCTGGTCGATTGCCACACGACGAACGGCTCCTACCACCAGGAAGTCGTCACCTATTCGTGGGCCCTCAACCCCAACGGGGATGGCCGCCTCGTCGCCTATCAGCGGGACCACATGATGCCCGAGATCGAATCCATCCTCGAGAAGAAGTACAACACGCCGGCCGTCGGCTACGGTGGCTTCAGGGACTTCCGGGCTCCCGAAAAAGGCTGGCAGACCATGGAGCCCCAGCCCCGGTACATTACCAATTATATGGGCCTCCGCAATCGTCTGGCCATCCTGGACGAAAACTATGTTTATGCTGATTTCAAAGCTCGGGTCATGGGAAACTATCATTTCCTGCGGGCCATCCTGGACTACTGCTGGGCCCATGCCGAGGAACTGAAAAAGCTCATCGCTGAGGCCGATCGAAGGACAATCCTCCGGGGTCTGCGCCCTTCGGAAAAAGATGTCTTTTTCATCGACTACGAAGTCCATCCGCTGGCCGCTCCCGTGACCGTGAACGCCTATGAAGTCGAGGTCATCTCGGCGGCGGAAGGGCAACGACCCCAGGTCCGTCCGACAGACAGGGTAAGGCCCTGGACCATTCCTTACTATTCCGATTGGATAGGTAAGAAAAGCGTTCGGCTCCCCTTCGCTTACCTCCTCACCGTTTCTGACCCGGACATCCTGGGCAAACTTCTCCAGCATGGCCTCCTCGTCGAAAAGCTCACGGCGGCCGTGACTCTGGAAGTCGAATCTTTTCAACCCAAGGAAATCAAAGCTTCTGAGCGCCTCTACCAGGGGCATCGCCTCAACCAAATCCGGGGCGATTATGCGGTCATCGAGAAGGAATTTGCCGCCGGCACACTCCTTGTCCCCACCGCTCAGCCGCTGGCCAACTTAGCCGCCTATCTTCTCGAGCCGGAGAGCGATGACGGCCTTGTCGTCTGGAATTTTTTCGACCGCCATCTTGTCCCCCAATGGAGCCGCGAATTTCAGCCTTACCCCGTTTATAAGCTCATGAGCCCTGTTAACCTTGCCAAGGAAGTGGTGAAATAAAGAGCTAAAAAAACAAAACGATAGGCACCTCGTGGAGCGGCCAAAAGCCAGTCTAGCCAGGATGCCAAGCGCATCGCTGGTCCACCTCCCCCGCGTCTCC
>CAYUKK010000092.1:0-12487 GCA_964445305.1 uncultured Eubacteriales bacterium | reverse complement strand
AAAGGGGGGTCTGGCAAGCGGCGGAAGATGGCCCTGATTTGCCGATAGAAAATTATCATCAGGCGAAAGTGCTTCATCTTGTGGCAAATTATCACGATAGCGAGTGCAGCCGAGGGGTGGTGTGGTTCGGGGGGCCGACCTTACCCGAGACGCTGACCGTTATTCCCCTCCGGCCTGCTCGAAAGACGCCCACCTTTTCTCAGCCCCCCTTTGATTGTTCAAAGGGGGTAGGGGGATTTAATGGATAAGAAAGAATTCCTGGGGGCGTCTTTCGCGGAGAGGGGTAGGGGTGGTTAATACATAAAAAACAGAGCTTTCGATAGCGTCTCGGAACGCCGACCCGAGCGTTTGATGCCATGGGGAACAGGCGAGGGGTTGGGGTGAGAAAGCCCGTCGAAGCCTGAGCGGGCATGGTTTCTCGAGCCAAGCGAGAGAAGAGCGAAGGCTGAGTCGGAGCGAGTTTCCTCGCTGGGGAAACGAGCGGGCTTCGCAATCCCAACCCCGAGCCTGGCCGGGGGTGAACCATGACAGAACCACGTTATATCTCGAAAATGGAGAAACTTGCCGAAACGGGGGCGACGTTGACTAAATTATACTATTCATATAGAATAACTAAGGATTTTAAATGAAAGGTGAAAGTCATGAAGAGATTCATGGTTCCTCGCGTCGCTCACTGCAAGAGCGGATGCCAACGGGCATCCTGAGCAAGATGTAAAACTGCTCCCCGAGATTCCTGAGCTCAGCCCGGCCTGTGCCCAAACCGGCCGGGTTGAGCTTTTTTGTAGAGACGGGCCACCCGGCGCATAATCGAAGAGGAAGAATGCCCTCTGAGATAGGGCACGATGACCACCCTTCCTCCTGCCGCTTCGACTTCCTTGCGGCCGACGACTTCTTCCAGTTTCCAATCCCCTCCCTTGACGAGAACATCGGGCAACAAAGCGGCGATGATTTTTTGGGGAGTATCCTCGGCAAAAGACGTGAGGTAATCGATGCTCTCGATAGCCTCGAGGATTTCCCACCTCTCGACGAGGGGGAAAATCGGACGGGAAGGGCCCTTGAGTCGCCGCACAGATTGGTCATCGTTGAGAGCAACGATGAGCACGTCCCCTTGCTTCTTGGCCTCCCGGAAAAGGCGGATATGGCCGGCGTGGAGAATATCGAAGCAGCCGTTGGTAAAGACGACCCGCAAGCCTTTTTTTCTCCATTGGCGCCGCAATCGAAGGAGTGCCTTCAGGGGCAGGACTTTCTGACCGGGCATCCTGGGTGCTGCCTTGTTTCTCATGCGCCAGGCCGTCGGGGTGGTTTTAGCCGGATGTTGGGGGAGAATTCCCAGCGGTGCTCGAGCCTGGCCACTCCAACATCCTTCAGGTTGGACGAAACCATGAAGCTATAGAGGTTGCGGTGGTAATCATAAGGATAGCCGTCCTGCCTGTGGACAGCCACATCCAGATAGTACGTGCCGTTGATGAGGTTCAGCCGTTCGATCCGGCAGAGGACTTTCCCTTCGCCCTCGATACTCACCGGCTCATAATCTTCCAGGTGGGTGTTCGTCCCGTAGCAGGAAATCCCCTGGGAGTTGAAAATCCCGATGCCGAAGACAAAATCGCGTTCGGGGGACGAGGCGACGACATCCATCTCGATCGTCATCCCTTCTTCGGGTGAAAAAACGTGCTTTTCCCGTCCATCCCGGTCTTTCAGGCTGACGCGGGTGATCTCGATTTCTCTCTTCCCCCATCGGTTTTCTCGCCGGTCGCTTTCCGCAGCCGGTTCTTCCCTCACTTCGCGTCGTCGCTTCTCGAAGTCCTTTTCCTGTTTCTCGGCCACATCCTGGAGGTAGGCATCGACAATCCGCTGGGGATCCCCGATGGCCTGGACACGCCCAGCTTTGAGCCAAGCGACCGTGTCGCAGATTCTGGCCACTGTCGGCAGGTCATGGCTGACAAAAAGAATGGTCTTCTCCCGCCGGCGGAAATCGTCGATCCGGTCCAGGCACTTGGGAACGAAGGCCGCATCGCCGACGGCCAGGACTTCGTCGATAAGGAGAATATCGGGGTTGACGTTGATGGCAATGGCAAAACCGAGCCGCATGTACATGCCGGAGGAATACGTTTTGACGGGCGCATCGATAAAATCCTCGAGCTCGGCAAAGGCGACGATTTCGTCGAACTTGGCGCTGATTTCCTTCTTCGTCAAACCCAGCATGATGCCGTTGATGTAAATATTCTCTCGGCCTGAAATCTCGGGATGGAAGCCCGCCCCCAGCTCGATCAAAGCCGACACTTTTCCCTCTGTCCGCACCCGACCCCGAGTTGGCTTGGCAATCCCGGCGATAATCTTGAGGAGGGTGCTCTTGCCCGAACCGTTCTCCCCAATAACGCCAAAAGTCTTGCCTTTCTCGACCCGGATGGTCACGTCATCGAGGGCAAGGACGAGCTCGTCCGGCTTGAGGGCACGGAACAAATCTCCCTTGAGGAGAGCGCTCTTGAACGTCTGGAAACGGTGCCGGGCGGAGTACTTCTGGTAGATGCGGGAGACACCTTCCACCTCGATGGCGTACATCTACACCTCCTCGGCAAATGAATCCCGCAGCCTATCAAAAATCATGTACCCGACGAAAAAGAGAAGGAGAGCCACGAGGAAAGTGACGCCGAGCCGTTTCCACCGAATCAGGCTGCCGAAGAAAAGGCAATTCTGATAACCCTGCATGATGTGGGTCATCGGGTTCAGGTTGAGGAAAGTCCGGAGCAGGGAAGATTTCTGGATAGTCTCAAAACTCATCGGATAAACAATCGGGGTGGCGAAGAACCAGAACGTCAGCCAGTTGGCCAGGATGTCCCGGATATCCCGGAAATGGACAGTCAGCGAAGAGATGAGGAGGCTGAACCCGAGCGTGAAAACGTACTGGACGAGGATGACGAGCGGCAGGAACAGAAGGTAGGGAGTGTAGCTTTTGCCCAGAATGGGGATGAAAAGAAGGAGAATCGGCAACCCTAAGCTGAAATGGACAAAATGGCTCGTCACTGTCACAATCGGAAGCACCTCAGCCGGGAAGAGGATTTTCTTGATCAAATTGCCGTGGACCATCAGCACGTTAGCCGATTCGAGAGAAGAAGAAGAAAACCATACCCAGGGAAGGACGCCGCAAAAAAGAAAGAGGGCGTAAAGCCAGGGAGACTGGCCGAAGGCCGGGTCACGGGGCCGAATGATAAACCCAAAGACAATGGTGTAGATGACCATCAGCAAGAGGGGATTGAAGAAAGACCAGAGAAACCCCAGCACAGTCCCCCGGTACCGCGCCTTGAGCTCGCGGATGACGAGGTTCTGGATGAGGACGCGGTAGCGGTAGAGCTCCCTGAGATTTCGGAAAAACCTACCCATGAGCCGCTCCGGTGAAGATTCTCTCCATTTCCCCTGTGTATTGTCCCTTCTCATCGTGGACGATAAGGGGCGGCAGGATGGTCGACGCCGAGGCGCCAAAATCGCATTCAGCCAGAAACCATCGGGCTGGACGGTCCGGCCGCGGAAAAACCCACCGCAGAGTCCTTATCTTCATTTTTTGCTCGTCGAGGGCTCGGCGGAAATCCTCGCTTCTTGTCGCAGCGTAGATAAAATAAGCTCGGCCATTCTTCTTCAACAGCCTGCCGGTGAGCCGCATTATATCAAAAATATCGCATTTTATCTCATGCTTGGCGATAGCCTTTTCGGCCGAAGGACTTGGCATTCCTGTCCCGGCCTTGATGTACGGCGGGTTCGAAAAGATAACATCAAACTTCATTCTGGGCCTAAACTGGCGCAACTCTTTCTCGACAACCTTGATTCGACCCTCAAGGCGGTTGAGCCGGATGTTCCTCTCCGCCAGTTCAGCCAGGCTCCTCTGGACCTCGAGACAGAGAAGGCGACGGAAGGGTTTCACACTCAAGAGAAGGGAGACGATCCCGTTGCCGGCGCCGATTTCGAGGACGCTATCGGAGGCATGAGTCTGGATGAAATCGGCCAGCAGGGGCGCATCGACTGAAAAACGATAACCCTTTTTCTTCTGGATGACGAGAATCCGACCATGGTAGAAGGAATCGAGCGTCTCGTCTTCACCCAAGGGAGGGAAGGTCTTCATCCTGGCCCAATTCCGTAAAGACAAGCACCTTGTCAGGCTGAATCTCGGCATACCCACCCTGGACGGGAATGGCCGCCTCTTTTTTCGCCCATCGATAAATCAATTTCCCGACGCCAAGCGAAGCCACAAGCGGCCGATGGCCGGGCAGAATCCCCAGGTACCCGTCCAAGCTTGGGAGCATGACCATATCCACGTCGCTTTCGACAAGGAGCTTCTCGGGGGTGATAACGCGGAGATGGAGAGAGGGCGGGATGCGCAGGCTCATGCGGCTTCAAGCTCCTCGGCGCGTTTCACCACTTCATCGATGTCTCCCGCCATGTAGAAGGCCTGCTCCGGCTTGTCGTCATGCTTACCCTCGACAATCTCCTTAAACCCGCGAACAGTTTCTTCAACCGGCACGTATTTTCCCGGCCGCCCGGTGAATTCTTCAGCGACGTGGAAAGGCTGAGAGAGAAAACGCTGGATCTTCCTCGCCCGGGCGACGATAAGCTTATCCTCATCCGACAGTTCCTCGATCCCGAGAATGGCGATGATGTCCTGCAAATCTTTATACCGCTGGAGAATTTCTTTCACCCGCCTGGCCACGGCGTAGTGCTCCTCGCCGATGACTCGCGGGTCGAGAATCCGAGAATAAGAGGTCAGGGGGTCGACAGCCGGGTAAATGCCCATCTCGGTGAGAGCCCGCGAAAGGTTGGTGGAGGCATCAAGGTGCGAAAAAGTGGTCGCCGGAGCGGGGTCCGTGAAATCGTCCGCCGGGACGTAAATAGCCTGGACGGAGGTAATCGAACCCTTCGTTGTCGAGGTAATCCGTTCCTCGAGCTCGCCCAGCTCCGTGGCCAAGTTGGGTTGATAACCAACGGCCGAGGGCATACGGCCGAGGAGAGCCGAGACCTCAGAGCCAGCCTGGACAAAGCGGAAGATGTTATCGATGAAGAGCAGGATATCCTGGTTCATCTCGTCACGAAAATACTCGGCGACCGAGAGGGCGGCCAGGCCAACGCGCAGCCTCGCCCCGGGCGGCTCTGTCATCTGCCCGTAGATGAGGGCTGTCTTACTCAGGACTCCCGACTGTTTCATCTCCAGCCAGAGGTCGTTGCCCTCCCTCGTCCTCTCCCCCACGCCAGCAAAGACTGAATAGCCGCCATGCTTCATGGCCACGTTATGGATGAGCTCCATGATGATGACCGTTTTGCCCACGCCGGCGCCGCCGAAGAGCCCGATTTTTCCCCCTTTGAGGAAGGGTTGGATGAGGTCAATGACCTTGATTCCCGTCTCGAACATCTCCAGCTTCGTGCTCTGCTGCTCGAGCGGCGGCGGAAGACGATGGATGGGGTATTTTTTCGTCGCCTGGATCGGCCCTAAATGGTCCACTGGCTCACCGATGACGTTCATCACTCGGCCAAGGGTTGCCTCTCCCACCGGTACCTCGATCGGCCCGCCCAGGTCGATCGCTTTCATCCCTCGCGCCAAGCCGTCAGTCGGATGCATGGCCACGCAGCGGATTTTGTCCTCGCCGATGTGCTGTTCGACTTCGACGACAATATCGACGGGCGTGGGGGTCTCGAACCCTTCACTCGTGATCCGGATAGCATTGTAGATTTCGGGAAGCTCCATGTCCCGGAACTCGATATCGACAACAGGGCCGATGACCTGGACGACCCGGCCGATTCTTTCTCCATTCTTTTTCTTATCCATCATGGCGCATCTCCCGTCCTTTTATTTGGCCAGGGCCTCGACGGCGGTCATGATTTCGAGCAATTCCTTGGTGATTGAGGCCTGCCGAATCTTGTTCAGCACGAGGATTAAATCAGAAATCAGCTCTTCCGCGTTCTTGGTCGCGTTCTCCATGGCCATCATCCGGGCCGCTTGCTCGGCGGCCATCGATTCAAAAAAGCAATGGTAAACTTGGGTTTCCATATAAAGGGGCAGGAGGGAATGGAGGAGGCGAGCCGCCTCGGGCATCCAATCCGGCGGCCACGAACCAGCAGGAAGCAGCGTCTCGGTCGAAGGCACGGGGAGTAACCGGGCGACGGTGATCCTCGGGCTGAGGATAGATTTGAATTCGTTATAGATGGCGTAGACCGCATCCACTCGAGCCCAGGCGTATTGCCGCATCAGAAAATGAGCCACGTCTCTGAGCTCTTGTTTAGTAATTCTATCGGTTTTATCGGAATAAGCCCGATGAATGGCGAAAGGCTGCTTCTTGAAAAAATGAACAGCTTTCTTCCCCACCAGGACGAGGCCGATTTCCGCTTGGCTCCGCTTCTCTTCAAGAAAGGCCATGGCTCGAGCGAGAAGGTTAGAGTTGAAAGCCCCGCACAACCCCTTATCGGACGTGATGACAAGGACTTCGAGCTTTTTTTCCTCGCGCCGGTCGAGAAGGGGTGAAATCTGCTCCCCCGCCCAGGCTGATACGCGTTCGACGAGGCCGGGAAGCGTGTGCCATTGGGGCCGGCTCTCGATGACCCTTCGCTGCGCTTTCTTGAACTTAGCCGTCGAAACGGTTTTCATGGCCTGGGTTATCTGCTGGGTATTCCTGACGCTCTTGATTCGCCTTCGCAGGTCGATGAGGGCTGGCATGGTCAGGTCCCTCTACCCTTCCTCTTGCTTGAAACGGACGTTGAATTCCTGCAGGGCCGCGGCAATGGCTTCATCGAGCTCGGCGTCGAGGACTTTTTTCTCGGCGATTTTCTGGACCAGGTCCGGATGTTCCCGGTCCATGAACTCATACAACTTGACTTCATAAGCCTTGATCCTGCTCACCGGAAATTCATCCAGATACCCCCGGTTGCCCGCATAGATAATCAGAATTTGCTTCTCGACGGGAAGGGGCATGTACTGGTTCTGCTTCAATATTTCGGTCAGCCTTTCTCCTCGGTCGAGCTGGGCCTGGCTGGCTTTGTCCAGTTCTGTCCCGAACTGGGCAAAAGTGACAAGCTCACGGTATTGAGCCAGGTCCAGCCGGAGCTTCCCGGCCACCTGCTTCATGGCTTTGATCTGCGCATTGCCCCCTACCCTCGAAACCGAAATCCCAACGTTGATAGCCGGTCGAATGCCCGCGTTGAAGAGCTCCTGCTCCAGGTAGATCTGGCCATCGGTGATGGAAATGACGTTGGTCGGGATGTAACCTGAAACGTCGCCCGCTTGCGTCTCGATGATGGGCAGGGCGGTGAGACTTCCTCCCCCGAACTCGTCGTTCAGCTTAGCCGCCCTCTCCAGCAATCGAGAGTGGAGATAGAAGACATCGCCCGGATAGGCCTCGCGGCCGGGCGGCCGGCGCAAGAGGAGCGAGATTTCCCGGTAGGCGGCGGCGTGCTTGGAAAGGTCATCGTAGATCAGGAGGGCATGCTGCCCGCGGTCACGAAAATACTCGCCCATGGCGCAGCCGCTGTAGGGCGCCAGATACTGAAGAGGGCTGGGGTCAGAGGCCGAAGCGGCGACGACAATCGTATAATCCATGGCCCCATAATCCTCGAGGGTCTTGATGATGTAAGCGATGGTCGAATTTTTTTGCCCGATGGCCACATAGATACAGATAACATCCGAGTGCTTTTGATTGATGATTGTGTCGATGGCGATGGCCGTTTTCCCTGTCTGACGGTCGCCGATGATCAGCTCTCTCTGGCCTCGACCGATGGGGATCATCGCATCGATGGCTTTGATGCCCGTCTGGAGCGGTTCCCTAACCGGTAGCCTGTCGACAACGCCGGGCGCCAACCTCTCAACGACCATGTACTCCTCCGTCTCCAAGGGACCCTTTCCGTCGAGGGGGATGCCGAGAGGGTTGACGACTCTCCCGATGAGCGCTGGTCCGGCAGGAACCTGCATGATGCGGTGGGTTCGCTTGACCATGTCCCCCTCTTTAACGAGATGACTTTCCCCGAGAAGAACAGCGCCGACGCTTTCCTCCTCCAGGTTCAAGGCCAACCCGAAAACGCTGTTCGGGAATTCGAGCAGCTCATTGTACATGACCCGGTCCAGGCCGTGGATGCGGGCAATGCCGTCTCCAACAGAGGTGACCATCCCGACTTCCTGGATATCGACTTCCGCCTGATAGCCCTCGATCTGTTGCTGGATAATCTTGGTGATTTCATCCGCTTTAATTTCCATCGTCCTCGCTATCCTTCACAGATTTGTTCCCTGAGCTTCCTGAGATGGCCCCTGATCGAAGCATCGTAGATGACATTCCCTTTCCGCAGGGAAAGCCCGGCGACAACGTCGGGTTCGATCTTGAACTGGAGAAACACGGGTCGCTTTTCCAGGTTTTCGAGCTCCCGCCTCAGCCGGTCCTTTTGGCCCTCGGTCAAAGAAACCGCTGAGCTGACCTCATAAGTCGAAACGCCCTTCTTTTCATGCCAGTAAACAGGGAGGTTCTGGAGAATGTCAGATAGAAGGCTGAGCCGGCCGTGCTCGAGGAGAAGGAGAAGGAAGCGGGTTGTCTTGCCAGCGGCTCCGGCTCGAGCCAAAATTTCCCGGACAAGCAGCACCTTTCGGGCTGCCTGGATGTACGGGTGAGCCAAGGCTCGGGAAAGGTCCTCGTTAGTGGAAAGAAGACGGGCGAATTCCCTCAACTCCTGGCTGACCACAGAGAATTCCTCTTCGTCCTTGAGAGCGTTGACCAGCCCGAGCGTATACTTTTTAACCAGGACGAGTGTCTTCATAGAGCTTGCCTAAACCTTGAATCGATTTTTCAATGAGGCGAACGTGGAGGTCGTCCGTCAACCTCTTTTCTATCCTTGCCCTCGCCAGGGTAATGGCCAAGTCAGCCGCGTGTTCACGCAATCGCCGCTGCGCTGCCCTGGTGTGCCGCTCGATCTCCAGGCGGGCGTAGATTCTCAAGCGTTCGACTTCCTGGCGGGCCAGCGCCAGGATCTTCTCCCTTTCCGCCAGGCCCGCTGCCTCCCCTTCCTGCTTGATTTTCTGGACCTCCGCTTCAAGCCCTTCAAGCCGTTTCTGGACTGCCTCGAGCCCTTTTTCTGCTTCCTCACGAGCTCTTCTTGTCTCAGCTATCGTCTTCTGGATGGAAAGGACAAGCTCCTGAAGATAGTTCTTTATGGGTTTGGCCAAGACAAAGGCCAGCCCGCCAAAGAGAATCAAGAAGTTAAGGACTTTCCCCAGAAAATCGCCCAGGCCCGACTCGTGCTCCCCGGTTGAGGAAGAAGCGGCCGCCTCGAAAACGAGAAAGCTGAACAGGAGCAACAGGGCGACGCACTTCCTCTTCACCATCAACTCAGCAACTTTCTCTCGATGCTTTCGGCTAAATCCGTGGCTTCCTCTTCCAGCTTCGCTTTAAGCTCTTCGACTACCAGCTCGAGGTCAGCCCGCGCCTTATCCACCTGGGCCCGGCATTCCCGGCCAATCTCCGAAACCATACGGCTCTTTTCCCGAAGAGCCTCAGCGGCCAGGGATTCCCGGGTGGCTTCCGCTTCCGCCCTGGCTTGCTTTATCGACCTTTCTACCTCTCGGAGGCTTGCCTCCCACTTCTCGAGAGCCTCTTCGTAAGCCCGCTTGTTCCCGGCGATACCCTTCTCTCTCTCTTCCCGAATGCGCCGCAGGCGACCAAAAAAAAGCTTGGACAGCAAGAAGACAAGGATCCAGACGATAAGGAAAACGACAATCACATTGGCGTCGAGAGAGAGCATCTTTTTCTATGCTATAAACTCGAAAATCAGGGGCAAAATTTACCATTTTCCCCCCAAAAAAGCAAGCATTTCCGGAACCCCCGAAGCCACGGCCTTCCTGGCGGGGTCAGGCCCAACCTGGAAACTGGCGCTTGGCTTCACCGACAAGATAAAGGGAGCCCGTGATGAGGATACTCCCCCGGCGAGGGGTAAGCTCAAGAGCCTTGAGAATGGCCTTGCGAGTGTCAGATTCCAGGATCGTCCTTTCCCTTATCGTTCGCGCAGCCACCTTGATTTTTTCTGGGGAGGCCGCTCGGCGGTACGGAAACGAAGTCAGGATGACAACGCGGGCAAGAGGAAAGAGAATCCTCGTCACCTTGCGGATCGACTTATCCTTCATGATGCCGAAGACGAGGGTGAGAGGTCGGGGCAGAAACTTTCGGGCATAAGAAAAAAGAGCCCGCGCTCCCTCTTCGTTATGCGCTCCATCGAGAACCACAAGCGGGTGGCGAGAGACGATTTCGAGCCGGCCCGGCCATCGAGTCCGACTCAGCCCGAAAAGAATCTTGTCTTTTTTTAGCAACCGCCATGTCTGATGGAGCACGAGCGCCGCGGCCAAGGCGACCGCTGCATTACGTCCCTGATGCTCACCCCGAAGAGGAAGAGTGAAGCTAAAATCCTGGCCAAACAGGGAAAACCGGAATCGATGTCCTCTGGCCGTGGCTAGGCTCGAAAAATTGCTTTGACTTCCGAAGACCGTGATGAGCGGGGCCTTGAGCTTGGCTGCTCTTCGTTCGATGACCCAACGGGCTCGGCCCCGGGAAAGGCCGCACACGACTGGCACCCGGCGCTTGATAATCCCCGCTTTCTCGACTGCAATTTGGCTCACCGTCCGACCGAGAAACTCCTCGTGATCCCTCGAGACAGTCGTGATAACCGAGACCAGCGGGGTCATCACGTTGGTCGCATCCAGCCTTCCTCCCATCCCCACCTCAACGACAGCTATGTCCACCTTCTGTTCACGGAAATACAGGAAAGCCAGACAGGTAAGGGTCTCAAAGTAGGTCAAGGGTGCTTTGAGCTTTCCTTGGCCAATGAGCTGGTCGATCACCCCCTTGAGGAGGGTTATAGCCTGACAGAAGCTCTGTCTCGGAATCGGCCTTCCCTGAACCTTGATCCTCTCCAGGATGCTCACCAAGTGTGGCGAGGTGTACAGGCCGACCCGAAAACCATGGCTTTGGAGAATGGAGGCGAGCATGGCGCAAACAGAGCCCTTGCCGTTGGTGCCAGCCACGAGGACCGAAGGGTAAGCCCGGTGAGGCTGGCCTATTGCCTTGAGGACGACGCGGACATTGGCCAGGCCGAACTTGATGCCAGTGGCGAGAACGCTTTCCAGGTACTCAAGGCATTGACCATAATTCATCAATACCTGTTGAGGAGGAGGCGGAGCACCTTGATGAGATAGGCGCGTAGGGATTTCCTGTCGATGACATCGTCGAGCATTCCATGCCGGAGGAGGAATTCTGACCTCTGGAAACCTTTGGGGAGCTTCTCTTTGATGGTTTGCTCGATAACCCGGGGTCCGGCAAAGCCGATGAGAGCGCCGGGTTCGGCGATGTTGAGGTCGCCCAGCATAGCGTAACTCGCTGTCACGCCGCCGGTGGTCGGGTCGGTGAGGATGGAGACGAAAGGCACCCGGGCCTCGCCCAGCCGGGCCAGCGCGGCGCTCGTTTTCATCAGCTGCATCAACGACAGCGCGCCCTCCTGCATGCGCGCGCCCCCCGACCCGGAAACGATGACCAGGGGAAGCTTTTCGGCCTCCGCTCTTTCAATCGCCCGGGTAATCTTTTCTCCCACGACTGAACCCATGCTCCCGCCCAAAAAAGAAAATTCCATGGCCGCCACGATGGTCTCGATGCCGCCGATCTTCCCCCGGGCGTTGATGACGGCATCGGCCAGACCAGTCTTCTTCTGAGCTTCCTCCAAACGCTCGGTATACTTCTGGGAATCCTCAAACCCGAGGGCATCAACGGGGAAAATGGTCTCGTCCAGCCTCGTGTACTGCCCTTCGTCAAAGAGCATGTTCAAGCGCTGTTCAGCTGACAACCGAAAATGGAATTGACAAGCTGGACAAACGTAAAGGTTATCCAGAATGTCCTGCTTGTACAGGATTTTCTGGCAATTGTTGCAGCGCGTCCAGAGGGTGCTCATAACGAAAGGTTAGTCCTGATTCTCCCTCATGGCCTCTAAGCCCAATCTTTCGGCAAGGCTTCTCATGACGGAGTCCATGTCAGGCAGGTCTTCCTCGATCTCCTCCTCTTCACTCAGCAGGTTGATGACCGAGCGGACTAACTTCTCCTTGTCCACGGGCTTTTCA
This sequence comes from uncultured Eubacteriales bacterium, assembly GCA_964445305.1. GTDB lineage: Bacteria > Acidobacteriota > Aminicenantia > Aminicenantales > UBA8522 > CAYUKK01. The sequence goes on along the minus strand of CAYUKK010000092.1, from coordinate 378 downwards.
AAATAATCCGACGCTCCAAAGCTCGATAAGGCTTCCGACCTGTACTGGGGACCCCGGTACAGGCCGGTCACAATGACGACAGGGACACGGCCGTGCGTTTCCTCGCTGATTCTCTTGGTCAGGTCAAACCCGTGGATTTTGGGCAGGATGGCTTCGAGGACGACCGCATCGGGTTTCTCTTCCTTGAACTTCTCGAAGGCGGTAAGGCCGTCCGTCGCCGTGATGACCTCGAAACGATGGCTCCGGAACAGCTGGCTCAGCAATTCCAAGCTGGCGTTGTCGTAATCGACAATGAGGATTTTCTTTTCCGTCATCGAAGTGCGTCCATTGTATCTAAAAGGCGCGGCTCGTGTCAACGGAACGAGTTGCCTCACGAGA
>CAYUKK010000091.1:0-30352 GCA_964445305.1 uncultured Eubacteriales bacterium | reverse complement strand
GCCATGAATTTCTTGTTGAGGACGATCTTGCCCAACCCGAGGAGCGCATAGAAATTGTCCAGGCTCTTAAGCTTGAAAGGGAGAATGGCCGCCAGCCGAGCGAGGAGTGGTTCTTCCTCCAGGAATTCAGCGGGCAGGTTGTATCTTTTCACCTCGCGCTCCCAGATCTTCTTCCCCAAGCTCGTGCTCTTTATTTTTTCCTGCTGGTTGAGCCAGCGCTTGATCTGATTCCTGGCTCCAGAAGTGAAGACGATGTTCAACCAGCTCCGCTGAGGAGTCTTCCGGGGCGAGGTGATGATCTCGACGATATCGCCGGTCTTGAGGATTGTCCGCAGCGGAGCGGGCTTGCCGTTGATGATAGCGCTCGAAGCGTGGAGCCCGATTTCGGAGTGGACTTTGAAAGCAAAATCCAGAGCCGAACCGCCGGGCGGCAGGGTGATGACCTTGCCTTTGGGCGTGAAAGCGTAGACCTCTTCGGGAATGAGGTCTATTTTAAGGCCCTTCAAGAACTCGCGGGGGCTCTTCTGCTCCCTGTAGAGCTCGACCATCTCCCGCAGCCACTCCAGCCGCCTGTCTTCTCGGAAGAGGCTGGAGGGATCCTGGTCTTTGTATTTCCAGTGGGCGGCAATCCCGTTCTCGGCCAGGTTGTGCATATCGTGGGTCCGGATCTGAATCTCGAAGGTGTCCTTTTCTTCCGTGATGATGGTTGTGTGGAGCGCCTGGTAGAGGTTCGGCTTGGGCACAGCGATGAAATCGCGGAAGCGCTGGGGCAGAGGTGGCCATTTCTGGTGGATGATGCCGAGAGCGGCATAGCAATTCTTGACCGAATCCGTAATGAGGCGGAGGGCCATGAAGTCATAGACCTGGTCAAAGGTGATGCCTCGTCTTTGCATCTTTTCGTAGATGCTGTAAAGCCTCTTGATGCGGTAGTGGATCTCGGCCGGGATGTTGTTTTTCCTCATCAAGGCCTCGAGTTCACTCTGGAATTTCTGGAGACGCTGTTCAGCTTTCGGACGCTGGGGCTCGACAAGGGCAGCTATCTGGAAATAGGCCTCGGGGTTGACGTAGCGGAAAGAGAGGTCTTCGAGCTCTGCCTTGATCCGGCCCATTCCCAGCCGGTTGGCAATGGGGGCATAAATTTCCAGCGTTTCCCGGGCAATCTGTTTTTGTTTGTCTTCGGGAATGAACTTGAGCGTCTTGAGGTTGTGGATTCTGTCGGCGAGCTTGATGAAAATGACCCGCAGGTCATCGATCATGGCCAAGATGATTTTGCGGATCGTCTCGGCCTGGCGGACCTCCGGCGAAGTTTCCTGGACGCGGCTGATTTTCGTCACGCCCTCGACCAGGTCAGCCACTTCAGAGCCAAAGTTTTCCCTGAGTTCGGCGGCTGTGATTTCGGTATCTTCGAGGACATCGTGAAGCAAACCGGCGACGAGAGTGGTCTTATCCAGCTGCATATCGGCGAGCATGCTGGTCACCTCGAGAGGATGACTCAGGTAGGGTTCTCCGGAACGTCTCGTTTGACCCTGGTGAGCCCGGGCCGCAAAAACATATGCCTTTTTTAAGAAGTTGATGTCCCTTTCAGTGTAGGACTGGGTAACCTTCTCGAGAATATCGTCGAATCGAATCACCGCCAGCTTCTCCCGAGAATCACGACGAGCCAGCTCGGGTCAGGCTTTTTTCCCTCTCTAAAATCCACTCCACGGCGCCGAGTATGTCAGCCGCGACGTGGGTGGGTTCCCTGCCCAGCTTTCGCAGCTCAGCCAGGCTTTTCTCGCCATATCCGGTGAGCACCAGCACTGGTGTGGCGTTGATGTTCAAGGCGAGCAGTATGTCCTCGACTTTATCCCCGACCATGTAGGATCGTTCGAGGTTAATCTTGAAATCGGCTGCCGCCTGGAGGGCAAGGCCCGGGTTCGGCTTCCGACAGAGACAGGGGCTTCGGAAGCGGTCCGTCGAGGAATCATCGTAATGGGGGCAATAATAGAACGCATCCAGCCGCGCTTTTTTTTCGTCGAAAGCCTGACGCATCCTTTCGTGGAGAGACTGGAGGGCCTCCTCGGTGAGGAGCCCGCGACCAACCGCCGATTGATTGGTCAGGATGATGACGAGAAAACCCGCCTGGTTCAGCCGCCGGACTGCTTCAAAGCTCTGAGGAAAAATGTTGATCTGGCTGTAATCGGTAGGATAGCCAGAGTCCTGGTTGAGCGTTCCGTCGCGGTCGAGGAAAACAGCTGCCCTGCTCATGGCCATACCGTTTCACACGCGGCCAGCACTTCCTCGGCTGAGATGCCGGTCATGCAGCGATGGTCATAGGGACAAGCTCGGTAGGAGCATGGCCAGCAGGGGACTTCTTTTTTAAGGCAAACAGAGGGCTTCTGAAATGGACCCGTCACCGCGGGGTCGGTCGGACCGAAGATGGCGACGACAGGAACGCCGAGGGCATTGGCAATGTGCATCGGGCCGGTATCGTTGCTGATGAAAAGCGTAGCCAGCGAGATCAGGCCGACAAGCTCAGCCAGGGAGGTGGCACCGGTGAGGATGGTCGGTCGCCTGGGCATGGAAAGGCTGATCGACGTGGCAATATCCATTTCCTCTTTAGCTCCGATGATTAGGATTTCGGCCCCCTTTTTTTCTTGAAGAAGAGAGGCCAAGTGGGCGAATCGCGAGGCCGGCCATCTTTTAGCCGGCCCGTAGCTTGCGCCTGGGCTGATGATGACAATGGGCTTTTCCTGGTCAACCCCCAGGGCTTTGAGCCGGCTTCGAGCCGAGGAGAGAACCTCGGGAGGCAAGGGCATTTTGAGCTGGGGTTCGAGGGTTTCAAACCCGAGTTCTCGAATCAAATCCAGGTAATAATAGACTTGATGACGGGGGGAATCGCTCGCTCGAGGGACGACGCTCTTGGTGAGAAGCATTATCCGTCCGTCTGTGCTGTAACCCCAGCGCTCGGGAATGCGGGCCAAATAAAAGAGGAAGGCAGAGCTGAAAGAGTTGGTGAGGAGAAGTCCGGCATCAAAACGGCTGGCTTTGAGGACCTGGGCAGTTGTCCAGATTGTCTTGACATCGTCGGGGTCGGGGAGAGGGAAAACCTCCGCGCTCAGGCTGTTATGAATGAAGAGGTCTTGGACCCAGCTTTTGGCGACAATCGTTAGGGAGGCGTCTGGCAAATTATAGCGGAGGCTTTCCAGAGCCGGGAGGGCAAGCACGGCATCGCCTATCCAGTTCGGGACGCGGACGAGAACCTTCATCGTTTCCATTTTATGCTCTGGCTGGGAGGGTTGTCAAAAGGCCCAGCCGAGGGGAGTCCGGGCAGAATTTCCCTTGTCGAGGGTCATTCTTGGTTGGAGGAGGGTTTAGCCGCCTCGGTTGATTTTTTCTCCAGAGCCGATTCCTGACCCGCCGCGGGCTTCGTCTCCTGATTTTTTTCAGGGGGCGATTTGCGAGCATAATCCGTGATGTACCATCCATTTCCCCTGAACTGGATGGCGGGCGGGGAGACGAGTTTTTTAAGTTGCCCGCCGCAAATCCGGCATTTCTGGAGAGGCGGCTCGTTAACTTTTTGGAAGGCTTCGAGACGGTTGCCGCAGCGAACACAAATGTATTCGTAAATAGGCATCTTCTTCTCCTTGAAAGAAGCCTATTATAGCAGAGACGGAGATATTCTCAAAGCTCTCTCGGGTGACTGTCGCGTTACTCGAAAACGATGGCCTCGAAAATATACATCTCGGCCCCCTTCTTCCAAGCGTCGGGAGGAAGGCCTGCTTTTAGGCACGCCTGGCTAAGGAAAGTTTCCCGATCCCAGTTTTGCTCGATAGCCACTTGAGGCAAGAGAAGTCCTCGGTTTTCGCCCCGGGCGATGACCAACCCATGCTTGCCCACCTGAACCAGGCGCGGGTTGTCGATTTTCCGGAGCGGCGTCAGAACCGAAATCTCGACCGCTAAATCAACGAGCTCTGCCTCGGACACACGGGGAAAGCGGTTGTCTTCGGTGGCAGCGTAAATGGCGGCTCGGATAACGGCCTCGTAAAGGGGAAAGATAGGCTCGATGAAACCGATGCAACCACGAAGCCTGCCTCTCTTCCTGAGTGTAACAAACGCCCCGCGCTCGGAGAGAAGAGAGGCGTTTTGGGTTTCATAAGTCAGGACATGGCGATGGACGATGAATTCCTGGATGGCCCGCCGGGCCAGACTGATCAGCTCTTTTTTCTCTTCGTTCGTGAGGTTGAACTCAGGCGGCGGGCTGCTCTGCAGGCATAAGGCAGCAGCCAGATATCCGACGATAGGGCCACCAAAGCGGGAAGAATCAGCATAGTGGAGGATCTCGATATGGGGCTGCCCCCTTTTCTTGAGGGCGAGGAGGACTGAGGCGACGGGTCCAGCGCCACACATAAAATTTTCTCCCCTGGCCAGCTTGTTGATTAGAGCACCAGTGTCGAGCTTCTGGAGAAGAGCAATCGTTCTTTCATCCGTGGCCTTAGCCTCGTCGGCCGGGAGATAGTGGGACATGTCAGTTGAAGCAAGGAGGAGTATTTTTTTCTTCGGCATGACCTCGGCCAGAGCGTCGGCCAGAGTGGTGATTGTCCTTCGGGTCGGATAACCCATGACGATGGGGACGATTTTTGCCCCGGGGAGCGTTTTTTGGAGGAAGGGAACCTGAACCTCAAGGCTGTGTTCTTTCTCATGCGCCGCCGCGATATAGGAAAATTTCGTGAGACGCGCGAGCTCGGCGGCGATTTCTTCATCGACGTTGACGATGCCCAGCGGCGTTCCAAAGGCGCCTTTGAGGTAAATAGAACATCCTTCGAAGCCGTGCTGATGGGAGGGGCCAACGAGAATAACGGTGTCATAAGGCTTTCCCTGGACAAGACGATAAGCATAAGCAGCCGTCTGGCCTGAATAGATGTAGCCAGCATGCGGCGAGATGAGAGCTATCACCTCGCTGGGAAGAGAGGGAAGCCGGCTGACGTTGTGGAGAAACCGGTCGATTTGAGCCGAGAGGATATCCGGGTCTCCCTCGTAGAAAGCGCCAGCCCAGACAGGGTTTCTCACTCCCTGGGCTAAAGCCACCGAGGCCGTGAGAAGCAACGAGAGGACAAGCCAAACCCTTATTTTGGACATCTTTTCTTCCTTTTTTGAAAATATACTCATCGCTCTTGAAAAAATCAACCATGGGCTGGGCTGATCCTGTTCCAGAAAATGACACTGAGCATCTGGAGAAGACAAGGGGCTCGGCGCATCGAGAAGTTCTCTATTTTCTTGATAATAAATGAAATGCCCAGCCTCGTGGAGTTTAGAGGAAGAGGCCAGCGCGGCAAGCATCCGAGGGGTGGTGTGGTTAGGGATGGCCCGCGTCAGGCCCGATCGGATGATTATAAGACGATTTCGAGGATGAAGGACCCGTTGACTTTTGCTATTTAATGAATAAAATAAAAATAAGGATGTATAATAAAATAGGAAATAGAAAATGAAACAATTTTTTAAGGCGATGTTAACAGCATTTATCGTGACTTCTGCCTTTTTCTTAGGTTTTCATCTCGGCAAATCGAAGGAAAAAGCGAAAATACCGAACTTTCAGGAAGATATCGAAGCGAGAGTTTAAATCGCAACCTCGTTACTTCTTTTAGCGCAGCTGCCCTCTTTCCCCAGGTCTTAGATTACGAGTTGCATTCGTTGACTCCTCTCCAGGGGGGACGTATAATAAGGAAGAGCGTCATCCTAACCAAGGAATAATGATGCGGTTTGGTGTTTATGGGATTCTCGTTATCCTGGCGCTTTTTGTCCTTCTCCTTATTTTAAACCCAAAACTCTCCTGTTTCGGCAAGCGGGTGCGTTCACCCCTCTATCCTCTCTGGCGAAAGCGGAAAAAGAAAGCGGAGTTGGCTACCCACGATTATGGCTTCCATCTTGTCGAGGGTGAGAGGGGAAAGAAAAGGGAGGAGCCAGCCAGGCCGAAAAGGCCGGATAAGAAGACAGAGGATTACGGGTTCCGGCTGGATTAGGCTGCCGGAAAGGTATCTGGCAATGAAGATCCCCGGAAGCAAGGGACGGGGGGATAGCATCGTTTCGGTCAGGAAGTGTTTTGGCCCCACGTGCGGCACTGGCTTTTGGCTTGCGGCGGCCAGCATTCTCATTTGTTTTGGGGCCTGTTATCCCTCCAAGCCTCTCTTTTCTCCTCCCCCCGCGCAAGTGACTTCCATTGAGGGCTATGCTTCTTTGAGCCTGACAAGGAGAAATGAAACGGCCAGGGCCAGACTTTCTTTTCTTTTTCAAGTTCCCCAGCCCGGTTATATCGAAATCCAGGATACCCTTGGCCGGACATCAGCCCGTCTTTGGATAGGGGAAGACGGTGCCCTTTTGGTCCTTCCTTCCGAAAAAGTCTATTGGCGGGCCGGACAGGAAGAGGCCGTTGACAAACTGCTGGGCTTTAGCCTCGGGCTGGAAGAAATCACGGCCATTCTCCAGGGGAGGTGGAGTCAGCTGAAAGGCTGGGACCTGAAAATGGACGAACGCCAGAGATTAATCGAGGCTCGTCGGGATTCCTTGCGTGTCGAGGTCCGTCGTTTTTTTGGCACGACCAGCCTCCCCCAGCAAATGCGCCTTTCCCAGGATGGCGACAGGGGAAATCTAAGGTTGCTCCGCCTCCGTTTTAATCAGCCTCTGAAAAAAGGCGCGTTCGACCTTTCCTTCCTTGAGGCAAAAGGATACCGTGCCTGCGGATGGGAAGAGATCGAAAGGTTGCTCAGGAATGAGGATTAAGTCCTTCGCCAAAATCAACCTGGGGCTGGAAGTCGAAAAAAAGAGGCCCGACGGCTATCATGAAATAAGAACCCTTCTCCAGGCCATCAACCTTTCTGATAGTCTGGAATTGGAGGAAGTGGGGAGCGGAAAAATCAAGCTTTGGGGTGATGACCGGACCATTCCCTGGGACGAAAAGAACCTTATTTTCAGAGCGGCACTTCTTCTTCAAGAGAGTTATAAAGTTTCCCGGGGTGTGCGGATTCGTGTTGCCAAGTCCATTCCGGCCGGAAAAGGCCTGGGCGGTGGGAGTAGCAATGCGGCGGCGACGCTTCTTGCCTTGAACAGGCTGTGGAGCCTTGACCTATCTCGAAGCGAGCTTCTCTCCCTCGCCGCCAGGCTGGGAGCTGATGTCCCCTTCTTCCTCGAGGGTGGGCTTTGTCTGGGCGAGGGACGGGGGGACATCCTCACTCCAGTTCCCGACTTGCCCCCCCTTTACGGGGTGCTCTTTCTTCCTTCCTTGGCCATTTCAACGGCCGAAATCTACGCTCGGTTGCGCTTGACTTCCCGCCGTAAAGAAAGTAAAATTAGGCGGTTTTTAACCCGGGGAAAGATCGGGCTTATTGATAGTTTAGAGAATACATTAGAAGAGCCGGTCTTCAATCTGCACCCTCGACTGAAAGAATATAAAGATTTTCTCTTGGCGAGGGAGACGGTCCTTTGCCTGATGAGCGGGTCCGGCTCAGCCGTCTACGGTTTGTACTGGGAGAGGGAAAAGGCTGAGCGAGTCCTGGCCGAGTGGGCAGGACCAGCCAGAGCGCTCCTCTTCGAAACGTTGTCTCGGGAGCGATACTGGAAAGAGATGACCGCTGGGGTGTAGCCAAGCGGTAAGGCAACGGACTTTGGATCCGTCATCCGGAGGTTCGAATCCTCCCGCCCCAGTTTTTTGGAAACATCACCGCGCCCGGATGGGACCTTTGGCATCCGGGTAAGAGAAGGAAGGGTCGATGAAAGTTTTCGCTGGATCTTCTAACCCGGCTCTGGCCAGGGAGATTGCGAACTACCTGAAAATCAACCTGGGTAGCTGTGTCTTGAGTCGCTTCAGCGACGGCGAGATTCACATCTATATCGACGAGAACGTCCGAGGCGAAGATGTTTTCGTCATCCAGTCGGGCTCGTTTGACGCTAACTTTCATTTGATGGAGCTTTTCTTGATGCTGGATGCTTTTAAAAGGGCCTCGGCCGAAAGGGTGACGGCGGTCATGCCCTACTATTGCTATGCCCGGCAGGATTGGAAAGATAGGCCCCGGGTTCCGATTTCAGCTCGGTTAGTGGCTGACCTTCTCGAGACTTCTGGGGCTGACCGGGTCCTGACCATGGACCTCCACTCCCCTCAGATCCAGGGATTTTTCTCCATCCCCGTGGATAATCTCATGGCTGCGCCCGTGCTGGGTTCATATCTTGCTGGGCTGAGCTTGGAGAATTTGACCATCGTTTCCCCCGATGCAGGGGGAGTTGGCCGGGCCCGCGTCTTTGCCCGGCGGATGGGCGCAGGCCTGGCCATCATCGATAAGCGAAGACCTTCCGCCAATGTCGCCCAGGTTTTCCATGTCATCGGCGAGGTCAGGGACCGCGATGTGGTCCTCTTTGATGACATGGTTGACACAGGCGGGACTCTCGTTCTTGGGGCTGAAGCGTTGATCCAGAATGGGGCGAGACGGGTCTTCGCCGCTTGTACGCATCCTGTCCTTTCTGGCCAAGCTGTCGAAAAAATTGAGCGCTCGCCACTCGAGAAACTCATTGTCACCGATACCATTCCCCTCACCGAGAGAGCTCGAGCCAGCGAGAAGATCGTCGTCCTGTCTGTGGCCGGGCTCTTAGGCGAAGCCATCCGTCGCATCAATGAGGGGAGTTCAGTGAGTTCGCTTTTTGTTTGAGGAGGAGATGATGAGTCTGGTTATTAAAGCGGAGAAACGAGAGGCCCTCGGGAAAAATGCTTCCCGCAGGTTGAGGCGGCAGGGGCAGATTCCAGCCGTTCTCTACGGCGAAGGGACGCTCAACATTCCCCTCGTGCTCGGGAAGAAAGATGTGATTTCTATCCTCAAATCGGAGACAGGAGAGAACACCATCTTCAAGGTGGCGTTCGATTCGAAGACTCAGGACGCCATGATTAAAGAACTCCAGGTCGACCCCCGGACCGATGAGCTTCTCCATGTCGACCTCATCAAAATTTCCATGGACAAGGCTATTCGTGTCTCCGTTCCCATCCTCCTCCAGGGGGATCCGGTCGGTGTCAAAGCAGAGGGTGGGTTTGTGGATTTCATGACTCGAGAGATTGAGATTGAGTGCTTGCCCGGAGACATCCCGGAGAACGTCAAGGTTGATATCAGCGGCCTTCATCTTCATCAGGCCCTAAAGGTCGGGGACATCCAGCTCCCACCCGGTGTTAAAGCTGTCAGTGATCCCGGGGCGGTTGTCGTTCTCATCAGCATGCCGCGTGTCGAAGAGGTGGAGGTCAAGCCTGTTGAGGAAGAGGTCATCGCCGAGCCAGCCGAACCAGAGGTAATCAAGAAAGAGAGAGCGGAAGAAAAAGAAGAGGAGTGATCCTTGTGGGCGATTATTGGTCTGGGGAATCCAGGACAGCGCTATGTTCGCACTCGTCACAACGTCGGTCGTTCTTTTATTGGCCAGCTGGCTGTGGAACATGGGGCTAAGCTGAAAAAGAGAGGAAGGCAGGTGCGAGTGGCGGAAACCGAGCGGAACGGGGAGATCGTCCTTCTTGTCCAGCCCATGACCTACATGAACCAGAGCGGCCTGGCTGTGCGCAATGTCCTCGATGTCTTTGGGGTCAAACCTCAGCAAATTGTCCTCATCTACGACGACCTTGATATCCCGCTGGGACAAATACGGGTCCGGAAGGCGGGTAGCGCTGGCAGTCATAACGGCGTCCGGTCGGTCATTGAGGAGCTCGGGACCCAGGCTTTTCCTCGCATCCGCGTCGGGATCGGTCCTTTGCCCGACCGAAGCCATGCCGTTCGATTCGTGCTGGCGCCTTTTAAGGCTGAAGAATGGCCAACGCTCGAGGAAGCACTGAAGAAAACGAGGGAAGCGTTGAACCTGATCCTGGACGGCCGCATCGAGCAGGCAATGAACAGGTTCAATCAAAAGGAGATTTTTCCCAAGCTGCCTGAATCCAGGTTCCCTTCTCCCGGATAGATGCTCCTTGTCCCTTCTATGGAGAAGAAGGGGCTTGAAATCCATAAGGAGGTATCGATGAGAATCTACGAAACAGGGTTCGTCCTTGCCCCCAACTTATCTGAAGAGGACACAGAAAAAACAATCCTTCAGATGGCCGAAATTGTCGGTCAGCGCGAGGGTCGGCTCCTCAAGCAGGAGAAATGGGGCAAGAGGAAGCTGGCCTATCCCATCAAGAAGTTCAACGAGGGGTACTATGTTTTTTTCCTCTACGAGGGAAAAGGAGACATCCCTCTCGAACTGGAGCGGCGCTTCAAGCAGAGCGACGCTGTCCTGCGCTATATGACGGTCAAGAAAGAAGCTCGAGAGCGGGCAGGCGAGCGGAGGAAAAAGGCCGCGGCGGCCAAAGAATCCCCCGGAGCCGAAGAGATGGGCGGTGAACGACGCATCCCGGAGGAGAGAGGGACGGCGGTAAACTCGGAACATGAGGTTGGATGAAATGGCCAAAGAAGAAAAAACTGAAAAAGCGGGCTTTAGAAAATTTTTCCCACCGAAGAGAAAATTCTGTCGCTTTTGCCAGAAAAACGTGCGGGAGATCGATTACCGGAACGTGGACATTCTCAGAAGATACATCCCGGAGAGAGGGAAAATCTCGCCCCGCCGTATCACGGGCACGTGCGCTTATCATCAAAGGAAGCTGGCCACGGCCATTAAAAGAGCCCGGATCATGGCGTTACTCCCCTACGTCGAGGACTAAGGAGCAGAGCATGGGAGGGGCAAGATGAAGGTCATCCTGAAACAAGATGTTGAAAACTTGGGTCGAAAAGGAGATATTGTCAACGTATCGGCCGGTTATGGACGGAATTATCTCATTCCTCGGAAAATGGCCTTGGAAGTGACCGCGTCGAACCTGAAGATGGTGGAGATGGAGAGGCAGGCTTTGAAAAAAAAGCTGGACAAGGAACGTCTATCTTACCAGGAGCAGGCGAGAAGGCTCAGCGAGCTGACGCTCACTTTTATCCGCAAAGGCGGGGAAAAGGACCTCATCTTCGGCTCGGTCAGTGCAGCGGACATCAAGGAAGCGCTGGCTGAACGCGGTTTCGATTTGGAAAAGAAAAAGATTCTCCTCGAAGAGCCGATCAAGAGGCTGGGTAACTATACGGTGACAGTGCGGGTCTCCCCCGACGAGAAGGCAGAGCTAAAAATCGAAGTCCGAAAAGAAGAGGGCGAGGAGGGAAGCGGCGGAGGTGAGTCGAGAGAGAAAGAGCGGGAGAAAAAGGCTTAAAAATCGCTGAGGGCGGAGCAAACGTCGAGCCCTTGGCGGGAGGTGGCCATGGAACTCGACCTCATGTTCTTGAAAAAGACACCCCCGCACAGCCTGGAGGCCGAGAGGACAGTGCTGGGGGGTATCCTTGTCAACAACGAAAATCTGAACACCGTGCTGGCAGTCGTCTCGCCTGAAGATTTCTACAAGGAAGCACACCGCAAGATCTTGGAACGGATTATTGCTTTGGTGGACAAGGGGCTCCCCGTTGACCTCCTGTCCTTGAGCGAAGAATTGCAGCGGGCGGGGTTGCTCGAGGAGGTCGGTGGAGCTTCCTATGTCGCTTCTTTAATGGACGGAGTTCCCCGCGGCCTCAACGTGGAATATTACTCCCAGATTATCAAAGAGAAAGCGCTTCTGCGACGGCTCATCCTTTCTTCAGCCAGGATCATTTCCTCGAGCTATGAACAAAAAGAGGATGCCGACGTCCTCCTCGATGAGGCGCAGGCGGCTATCATCGAGGTGGCTGAGCAGCGAGTTAAACCGGGGTTTGTCTCGGTTGGTCAGCTGACCGGCCGCACGCTGGACATGATTGCCGACTTGAGCCGGAGACGGGAAGCGGTCACCGGTGTCCCGACGGGCTTTCGCGACCTCGATAACCTTACCTCGGGCTTGCACAAATCCGAATTCATTGTCGTCGCCGCCCGGCCATCCATGGGCAAAACAGCTCTTTGCTTGAACATCTCCCAGTACGTCGGGCTGAAGACGGATTACGCGGTGGGCTTTTTCTCCATGGAGATGGCCAAGGAGCAGATCATCATCCGCATGCTCTGCGCCGATAGCCAGCTCGATATCAAGCGCGTGAGGACGGGTTTTATTAGCGAACGGGAGTTTGAAAAGCTCAAGCTCAGCGCCGAGGCCCTCTCGCGAGCCCGGATTTTTCTCGACGAGACGCCGGGTCTGACCGTCATGGAGATGAAAGCCAAGGCCAGGCGTCTTAAGATGGAAAACAACCTCGATGTGCTGTTCATCGATTATATCCAGCTCATGCGGCCAGGGGGAAGGTTTGAGAATCGAAACCAGGAGATGGCTTTTATTTCGCGCTCCCTTAAGGAGCTGGCCAAAGAAATCCAGATTCCGGTTGTTGGCATTTCCCAGCTCAGCCGGGCCCCCGAAAAGGGACGCCGCGAGCCGCGGCCGCAGCTTTCGGACCTCCGTGAATCCGGGGCCATCGAGCAGGATGCTGATGTGGTGATTTTCATCTACCGGCCCGAGATGTACCATCCTGGGGATGAAACTCTCCGCGGCGTTGCCGAGGTCAATGTGGCCAAGCAGAGGAATGGCCCGACTGATGTCATCCGACTGGCTTTCTTCAACAAGTACGCTCGGTTTGCCAATGCCGACGTGGACTTTCGGTATGCGGAGACTTAGGATGAAAAGTCTCTCCTGGCCGGCCGCCCTGCTTTCTTCTTTTGAGCAGCTTGGCGAAGTCGGCCTTCTTTTCGTGAAGACGCTGCGCAACATGTGGAAAAAGCCGCGCGAGCATCGGATTTTCCTCCACCAGCTTGAAGAAATCGGGGTCCGCTCGCTGCCCGTTATTTCGTTGACAGCCGCCTTTGGCGGCCTCGTCTTTGGTCTTCAAACCTATGTTGGTTTCCATCGGTATATCGGCCCGGGCTCGGAGGCCTATGGCGGACCTATCATTTCCTTAGGGCTGACCAAAGAATTGATTCCCATCCTGGTTGGGCTGATGGTTTCCGGTCGGGTGGGTTCGGCCATGGCCGCCGAAATCGGGACGATGAAAGTTACAGAACAGATCGACGCTCTTTTCAGCCTCGGCGCCAACCCCATCCGCTATCTTGTCGTGCCGCGCGTCCTGGCGGCTTTTTTCATGCTCCCATGTCTCACCCTTTACGGAGACATCATCGGCATTGCCTGTGGTTTCTTCTATAACGTCGTCCTGATGGGGGTGAACCGGACCATTTATCTCCAAAACACCCTCCGTTACCTCGAACTCTGGGATGTGCTGAGCGGGGTGATCAAGGCAGCTATTTTCGGGGTGGTTATTGCCATTATCGGCTGCTGGCAGGGACTCAGAACAGAGGGAGGGGCTGAGGGCGTCGGCCGGGCGACGACGCGGACAGTCGTCCTGGCCAGCATCACCATCCTCATCCTGAATTTCTTTTTGAGCAAAGCCCTGCCCGCCACTGTGGGAACATGATTCGCGTTGTCGACCTCCATAAGTCCTTTGGGCCGAAGAAGGTCCTCCGTGGAGTCAACCTATCCGTAGAAAAGGGCGAGACGATGGTTGTCATCGGGCAGAGCGGGGCGGGCAAGAGCGTCCTCCTCAAGCTCATCATCGGGCTTCTTAAGCCCGACAGGGGAGAGATTTTCATCGAGGGGGAGGAAATCACCCGGCTCAGGGAAGAGGAGCTGCAGCGGGTGACGAGGAAATTCGGCCTTCTCTTTCAAGGAGCGGCGCTGTTCGACTCGATGACAGTCGCCGAAAACGTCCGTTTCGGCCTGGAAAGGCACACCTCTTATCCTCGACAGGTGATTGACCAGATGGTGGCCGAGAGCTTGGCTCGGGTAGGTCTCTCTGGGGTAGAAAGCTTGATGCCCCACCAGCTGAGCGGGGGGATGAAAAAGAGAGTCGGCCTGGCCAGGGCCATCGCTTACCAGCCCGAAATCATGCTCTACGATGAACCCTCGACGGGGATTGACCCCATTCGAGCCGACGCCATTATCGAGCTCATCAACAAGCTCAAGGTGGAGATGGGGGTGACCTCCATCGTTATCACCCATGATATGGCCAGTTCTTATAAGGTGGCCGACAGGATTGCCATGCTTCACGAAGGTCAAATCATCGAGGTCGGCACGGCCGAAGAAATCCAGCGCAGCCTAAACCCGGTTGTCCAGCAGTTCATCCAGGGAGGGGCAGAGGGGCCCATTACGGTCTATTAGATGAAGGGAAATAGATGCGACGAGAAGTGAAAATCGGCCTTTTCTTGGGCGGGGCGATGCTCATTTTGGCTGTTTTTGTTTTTATTGTTGGCGACTTGTCGGTTCTTTTCCGAAAGCCCGGCTACACACTCTCCGCCGATTTCGAAACCGCCTCCGGACTGGAGCCCCGAGCGGTGGTCAGGATGGCGGGCGTAAAAATTGGCTATGTCAAGGACATCCGTTTGGAGGGAAGGCGAGCTCGCGTTGTCATGGCCATCTATCCTCGCTTCTCAGTTCCCCGGGATTCACGGGCGACTCTCGCTTCCCTCGGTCTTATCGGCGAGAGATACATTGAGATCATCGCTGGCGAGGCGACCGCTTTTTGCCAGGCGGGAGATGTCCTCCAGACAGCGCCTTCTGTCAGTCTGGACCAGGTCGGGAGCCTGCTCCTTTCGGTGGCGGAGGACATCCGGAAAGTGAGCACCTCGCTCCAGGAGAGCGCCAATGAAAATTTCCGGTTAAGCCTCCATCAGACGCTTGAGAACCTGGCCTCTTTTTCCCGAAGCCTCGACGATTTCCTAGCGCAGAACAAAGAAGAGTTGGAGCGGGGAATTCGTCATGCCTCCCGGGTCGCTGGCGAGCTCGATGAGAAAATCAAAGATGTTTCAAGCAACATCGACGAAACAGTTCTCCTGCTCAAAGACATGGCCCGGGAAAACAGGGAATCCCTCAAATTCAACCTGGAAAAAATCCGAGAGATTCTCCTCCAGCTCGAAGAATCCCTCCGCTCTCTTTCCCAATCCCTGGAGAAGATTAACCGCGGGGAAGGAACCCTGGGCAAAGTTATCCATGACCCACGGCTTTATGAGGAAGCCGAGGAAACGTTAGGGGCGGTCAAGCAGGCGGTCGAGCCCTTGAGCCGAGTGCGGGCGGCCGGGAGCTATCGGGCTGATTATTTTGGGGAAAGCAACAAGGTTAAAAGCTCCCTCACCTTGGGTTTTTATTTCCCCTCGCGCTACTTTGTTTATGGCCAGGTTGTACAACCTGGCCATAAACAAAGTAGCGCGAGGGGAAATAAAAACCCAAGGTGAGGGAGCTTTTAACCTTGTTGCTTTCCCCAAAATAATCAGCCCGATAGCTCCCGGCCGCCCGCACTCGGCTCAAGGGCTCGACCGCCTGCTTGACCGCCCCTAACGTTTCCTCGGCTTCCTCATAAAGCCGTGGGTCATGGATAACTTTGCCCAGGGTTCCTTCCCCGCGGTTAATCTTCTCCAGGGATTGGGAAAGAGAGCGGAGGGATTCTTCGAGCTGGAGGAGAATCTCTCGGATTTTTTCCAGGTTGAATTTGAGGGATTCCCTGTTTTCCCGGGCCATGTCTTTGAGCAGGAGAACTGTTTCGTCGATGTTGCTTGAAACATCTTTGATTTTCTCATCGAGCTCGCCAGCGACCCGGGAGGCATGACGAATTCCCCGCTCCAACTCTTCTTTGTTCTGCGCTAGGAAATCGTCGAGGCTTCGGGAAAAAGAGGCCAGGTTCTCAAGCGTCTGATGGAGGCTTAACCGGAAATTTTCATTGGCGCTCTCCTGGAGCGAGGTGCTCACTTTCCGGATGTCCTCCGCCACCGAAAGGAGCAGGCTCCCGACCTGGTCCAGACTGACAGAAGGCGCTGTCTGGAGGACATCTCCCGCCTGGCAAAAAGCGGTCGCCTCGCCAGCGATGATCTCAATGTATCTCTCGCCGATAAGACCGAGGGAAGCGAGAGTCGCCCGTGAATCCCGGGGAACTGAGAAGCGAGGATAGATGGCCATGACAACGCGAGCTCGCCTTCCCTCCAAACGGATGTCCTTGACATAGCCAATTTTTACGCCCGCCATCCTGACCACCGCTCGGGGCTCCAGTCCGGAGGCGGTTTCGAAATCGGCGGAGAGTGTGTAGCCGGGCTTTCGGAAAAGAACCGACAAGTCGCCAACAATAAAAACAAAAACAGCCAAAATGAGCATCGCCCCGCCCAAGAAAAGGCCGATTTTCACTTCTCGTCGCATCTATTTCCCTTCATCTAATAGACCGTAATGGGCCCCTCTGCCCCTCCCTGGATGAACTGCTGGACAACCGGGTTTAGGCTGCGCTGGATTTCTTCGGCCGTGCCGACCTCGATGATTTGACCTTCGTGAAGCATGGCAATCCTGTCGGCCACCTTATAAGAACTGGCCATATCATGGGTGATAACGATGGAGGTCACCCCCATCTCCACCTTGAGCTTGTTGATGAGCTCGATAATGGCGTCGGCTCGAATGGGGTCAATCCCCGTCGAGGGTTCATCGTAGAGCATGATTTCGGGCTGGTAAGCGATGGCCCTGGCCAGGCCGACTCTCTTTTTCATCCCCCCGCTCAGCTGGTGGGGCATCAAGCTTTCTACCCCAGAGAGACCTACCCGAGCCAAGCTCTCGGCCACCATCTGGTCAATCACCTGTCGAGGATAAGAGGTGTGCCTTTCCAGGCCGAAACGGACGTTTTCGGCGACTGTCATCGAGTCGAACAGCGCCGCTCCTTGAAAGAGAAGGCCGAATTTCCTCGTCACCCGCTGCAGCTCCTCTTCCCTGAGCCGGGTGATTTCCTCCCCCTCGATGAAAATCTCTCCCCTGTCGGGCTTAAGAAGCCCGATGATGAGCTTGAGGAGGACGCTCTTGCCCGCCCCGCTCTGCCCGATGACAACCATCGTCTCGCCCTTTTCTACGGATAGGTTGACTCCACGGAGGACCTTCTTCGGCCCAAAGGACTTATGGAGGTCGACAACGCGAATCATGTTCCCACAGTGGCGGGCAGGGCTTTGCTCAAAAAGAAATTCAGGATGAGGATGGTGATGCTGGCCAGGACGACTGTCCGCGTCGTCGCCCGGCCGACGCCCTCAGCCCCTCCCTCTGTTCTGAGTCCCTGCCAGCAGCCGATAATGGCAATAACCACCCCGAAAATAGCTGCCTTGATCACCCCGCTCAGCACATCCCAGAGTTCGAGGTAACGGAGGGTGTTTTGGAGATAAATGGTCCGGTTCACCCCCATCAGGACGACGTTATAGAAGAAACCACAGGCAATGCCGATGATGTCTCCGTAAAGGGTGAGACATGGGAGCATGAAAAAAGCCGCCAGGACGCGCGGCACGACAAGATAGCGGATGGGGTTGGCGCCGAGGCTGAAAAGAGCGTCGATCTGTTCTGTAACTTTCATCGTCCCGATTTCGGCGGCCATGGCCGAACCCACCCGACCGGAAACCATCAGCCCAACCAGGATGGGAATCAATTCTTTGGTCAGCCCTAAGGAAATGATAGGTCCGCCATAGGCCTCCGAGCCCGGGCCGATATACCGATGGAAACCAACATAGGTTTGAAGACCAAAGACGAGGCCGCCAAAGGCGGCTGTCAACGAAATAACGGGCAGCGAGCGGACCCCGATTTCTTCAAGCTGGTGGAGGAAAATCCGATGCTCGCGCGGCTTTTTCCACATGTTGCGCAGCGTCTTCACGAAAAGAAGGCCGACTTCGCCAAGCTGCTCAAAAGAAGAAAGCAGGGCGGCCGGCCAGGAGAGACTTTTCATCCTAAGTCTCCGCATACCGAAAGTCCACGTCGGCATTGGCAAACCGAGCGTACTTGTTGAAGAAAGCCAGTCGGATGACATCAGTCGGGCCATTCCTCTGCTTGGCCACATTGACCTCGGCAACGCCGCGGAGAGTTTCATCCCCAGGATGGTACATCTCGGGCCGGTAGATGAAAATCACCACATCAGCATCCTGCTCGATGGCCCCGGATTCACGGAGGTCCGAAAGCTGCGGCCGCGGCTCGCGGCGTCCCTTTTCGGGGGCCCGGCTGAGCTGGGAAATGCCAACAACCGGAATCTGGATTTCTTTGGCCAGCTCCTTAAGGGAGCGCGAAATAAAAGCCATCTCCTGGTTTCGATTCTCAAACCTTCCCCCTGGCCGCATGAGCTGGATATAATCGATGAACAGCACATCGAGGTTGTTTTCCATCTTAAGACGCCTGGCCTTGGCTTTCATCTCCATGACGGTCAGACCCGGCGTCTCGTCGAGAAAAATCCGGGCTCGCGAGAGGGCCTCGGCGCTGAGCTTGAGCTTTTCAAACTCCCGTTCGCTAATAAAACCCGTCCTCACGCGCTTGATATCGAGCTGGCTATCGGCGCAGAGCATGCGGATGATGATCTGCTCCTTGGCCATCTCCATGGAGAAAAAGCCCACCGCGTAATCCGTCTTCAGCCCGACGTACTGGGAGATGTTCAAGCAAAGAGCTGTTTTGCCCATGGATGGCCGGGCGGCGACGACAATGAATTCGGATTTGTGCAAGCCCGAGGTAAGGTTATCGAGGTCGCGAAAGCCCGTCGGGACACCGGTGACCGCTTCCCGTCTCCGGCTCAAGTCGGCAATCATGTCCAGCGTGCGGCCGGTCAGCTGACCAACCGAGACAAACCCCGGTTTAACTCGCTGCTCAGCCACCTCGATGATAGCCGCCTGCGCCTCATCGAGGAGGACGTCGGCATCCTCTTTTTGTTCATAGCTCGAGGAAATGATCCTGGCTGAAGAAAGGATGAGCCGTCGCAGAAGCGCTTTCTCTTTGATAATCTGGGAGTAATATTCCACGTTGAGGCCGCGGGGAACTCCGTCCATTAAAGAAGCGACATAGGAAGCTCCACCGACCTCCTCGAGCAACCCCGCCCGCTGCAATTCTTCGCTCAAGGACAGGAGGTCAACGGGGAGCCCCTTGTCCACCAAAGCAATAATCCGTTCCAAGATCTTGCGGTGTGCTTCCTTGTAGAAATCTTCAGGCGAGACGACTGCCAGCACGGTGTTCAGATTTTCGTTGTTGACAAGGATACCCCCCAGCACTGTCCTCTCGGCCTCCAGGCTGTGCGGGGGTGTCTTTTTCAAGAACATGAGGTCGAGTTCCATGGCCACCTCCCGCCAAGGGCTCGACGTTTGCTCCGCCCTCAGCGATTTTTAAGCCTTTTTCTCCCGCTCTTTCTCTCTCGACTCACCTCCGCCGCTTCCCTCCTCGCCCTCTTCTTTTCGGACTTCGATTTTTAGCTCTGCCTTCTCGTCGGGGGAGACCCGCACTGTCACCGTATAGTTACCCAGCCTCTTGATCGGCTCTTCGAGGAGAATCTTTTTCTTTTCCAAATCGAAACCGCGTTCAGCCAGCGCTTCCTTGATGTCCGCTGCACTGACCGAGCCGAAGATGAGGTCCTTTTCCCCGCCTTTGCGGATAAAAGTGAGCGTCAGCTCGCTGAGCCTTCTCGCCTGCTCCTGGTAAGATAGACGTTCCTTGTCCAGCTTTTTTTTCAAAGCCTGCCTCTCCATCTCCACCATCTTCAGGTTCGACGCGGTCACTTCCAAGGCCATTTTCCGAGGAATGAGATAATTCCGTCCATAACCGGCCGATACGTTGACAATATCTCCTTTTCGACCCAAGTTTTCAACATCTTGTTTCAGGATGACCTTCATCTTGCCCCTCCCATGCTCTGCTCCTTAGTCCTCGACGTAGGGGAGTAACGCCATGATCCGGGCTCTTTTAATGGCCGTGGCCAGCTTCCTTTGATGATAAGCGCACGTGCCCGTGATACGGCGGGGCGAGATTTTCCCTCTCTCCGGGATGTATCTTCTGAGAATGTCCACGTTCCGGTAATCGATCTCCCGCACGTTTTTCTGGCAAAAGCGACAGAATTTTCTCTTCGGTGGGAAAAATTTTCTAAAGCCCGCTTTTTCAGTTTTTTCTTCTTTGGCCATTTCATCCAACCTCATGTTCCGAGTTTACCGCCGTCCCTCTCTCCTCCGGGATGCGTCGTTCACCGCCCATCTCTTCGGCTCCGGGGGATTCTTTGGCCGCCGCGGCCTTTTTCCTCCGCTCGCCTGCCCGCTCTCGAGCTTCTTTCTTGACCGTCATATAGCGCAGGACAGCGTCGCTCTGCTTGAAGCGCCGCTCCAGTTCGAGAGGGATGTCTCCTTTTCCCTCGTAGAGGAAAAAAACATAGTACCCCTCGTTGAACTTCTTGATGGGATAGGCCAGCTTCCTCTTGCCCCATTTCTCCTGCTTGAGGAGCCGACCCTCGCGCTGACCGACAATTTCGGCCATCTGAAGGATTGTTTTTTCTGTGTCCTCTTCAGATAAGTTGGGGGCAAGGACGAACCCTGTTTCGTAGATTCTCATCGATACCTCCTTATGGATTTCAAGCCCCTTCTTCTCCATAGAAGGGACAAGGAGCATCTATCCGGGAGAAGGGAACCTGGATTCAGGCAGCTTGGGAAAAATCTCCTTTTGATTGAACCTGTTCATTGCCTGCTCGATGCGGCCGTCCAGGATCAGGTTCAACGCTTCCCTCGTTTTCTTCAGTGCTTCCTCGAGCGTTGGCCATTCTTCAGCCTTAAAAGGCGCCAGCACGAATCGAACGGCATGGCTTCGGTCGGGCAAAGGACCGATCCCGACGCGGATGCGAGGAAAAGCCTGGGTCCCGAGCTCCTCAATGACCGACCGGACGCCGTTATGACTGCCAGCGCTACCCGCCTTCCGGACCCGTATTTGTCCCAGCGGGATATCAAGGTCGTCGTAGATGAGGACAATTTGCTGAGGTTTGACCCCAAAGACATCGAGGACATTGCGCACAGCCAGGCCGCTCTGGTTCATGTAGGTCATGGGCTGGACAAGAAGGACGATCTCCCCGTTCCGCTCGGTTTCCGCCACTCGCACCTGCCTTCCTCTCTTTTTCAGCTTAGCCCCATGTTCCACAGCCAGCTGGCCAATAAAAGAACGACCGACGTTGTGACGAGTGCGAACATAGCGCTGTCCTGGATTCCCCAGACCAATAATCGCCCACAAGGATCACTCCTCTTCTTTTTCTTCCGCTCTCTCTTTCTTGATTACCTCTGGTTCGGCTGGCTCGGCGATGACCTCTTCCTCAACAGGCTTGACCTCCACCTCTTCGACACGCGGCATGCTGATGAGAACGACAACCGCCCCGGGATCACTGACAGCTTTAACACCGGGTGGGAGCTGGATGTCCCCGACCTTTAGGGCCTGATGAAGATGAAGGCCGCTGATATCAACCTTGACGTTCTCCGGGATGTCTCCGGGCAAGCACTCAATCTCAATCTCTCGAGTCATGAAATCCACAAACCCACCCTCTGCTTTGACACCGACCGGATCCCCCTGGAGGAGGATGGGAACGGAGACACGAATAGCCTTGTCCATGGAAATTTTGATGAGGTCGACATGGAGAAGCTCATCGGTCCGGGGGTCGACCTGGAGTTCTTTAATCATGGCGTCCTGAGTCTTCGAATCGAACGCCACCTTGAAGATGGTGTTCTCTCCTGTCTCCGATTTGAGGATAGAAATCACATCTTTCTTCCCGAGCACGAGGGGAATGTTGAGCGTCCCTTCGCCGTAGAGAACGGCTGGAATCTGCCCCTGCCGCCTCAACCTGCGGGAAGCATTTTTCCCGAGGGCCTCTCGTTTCTCCGCTTTAATAACCAGACTCATCATCTCCTCCTCAAACAAAAAGCGAACTCACTGAACTCCCCTCATTGATGCGACGGATGGCTTCGCCTAAGAGCCCGGCCACAGACAGGACGACGATCTTCTCGCTGGCTCGAGCTCTCTCGGTGAGGGGAATGGTATCGGTGACAATGAGTTTCTCGAGTGGCGAGCGCTCAATTTTTTCGACAGCTTGGCCAGAAAGGACAGGATGCGTACAAGCGGCGAAGACCCGTCTCGCCCCATTCTGGATCAACGCTTCAGCCCCAAGAACGAGAGTCCCGCCTGTGTCAACCATGTCATCAAAGAGGACCACATCGCGGTCCCTGACCTCGCCGATGACATGGAAAACCTGGGCGACATTGGCGGAAGGTCTTCGCTTATCGATGATGGCCAGGCCTGCGCCCATCCGCCGGGCAAAGACGCGGGCCCGGCCAACTCCCCCTGCATCGGGGGAAACGATGGTCAAATTCTCCAAGCTCAGCCCAGCAAGATATGAACCCAGCACGGGCGCAGCCATGAGATTATCCACGGGGATGGAGAAAAATCCCTGGATCTGAGGGGAGTGGAGGTCCATGGTCAGGACCCGGTCAGCCCCAGAAGTCTCGAGAAGGTCAGCCACTAACCGAGCTGAAATCGGAACCCGGGGCCTATCTTTCCAATCCTGCCGGGCATAGCAATAGTAGGGCATGACCGCCGTCACCCTTTCGGCCGAGGCCCTTTTAAAAGCATCCAGCATCAAGAAAAGCTCCATCAAATGAAAGTTAGCGTCAAACGAGCCCGACTGGATGACGAAAACATCTTCGCCTCGGACGTTCTCGTCGATATAGATGTGAATCTCGCCGTCGCTGAAGCGACTCAAGACACAGCTACCCAGGTTGATTTTCAGGTAGTTCGCAATCTCCCTGGCCAGAGCCGGGTTAGAAGATCCAGCGAAAACTTTCATCGACCCTTCCTTCTCTTACCCGGATGCCAAAGGTCCCATCCGGGCGCGGTGATGTTTCCAAAAAACTGGGGCGGGAGGATTCGAACCTCCGGATGACGGATCCAAAGTCCGTTGCCTTACCGCTTGGCTACACCCCAGCGGTCATCTCTTTCCAGTATCGCTCCCGAGACAACGTTTCGAAGAGGAGCGCTCTGGCTGGTCCTGCCCACTCGGCCAGGACTCGCTCAGCCTTTTCCCTCTCCCAGTACAAACCGTAGACGGCTGAGCCGGACCCGCTCATCAGGCAAAGGACCGTCTCCCTCGCCAAGAGAAAATCTTTATATTCTTTCAGTCGAGGGTGCAGATTGAAGACCGGCTCTTCTAATGTATTCTCTAAACTATCAATAAGCCCGATCTTTCCCCGGGTTAAAAACCGCCTAATTTTACTTTCTTTACGGCGGGAAGTCAAGCGCAACCGAGCGTAGATTTCGGCCGTTGAAATGGCCAAGGAAGGAAGAAAGAGCACCCCGTAAAGGGGGGGCAAGTCGGGAACTGGAGTGAGGATGTCCCCCCGTCCCTCGCCCAGACAAAGCCCACCCTCGAGGAAGAAGGGGACATCAGCTCCCAGCCTGGCGGCGAGGGAGAGAAGCTCGCTTCGAGATAGGTCAAGGCTCCACAGCCTGTTCAAGGCAAGAAGCGTCGCCGCCGCATTGCTACTCCCACCGCCCAGGCCTTTTCCGGCCGGAATGGACTTGGCAACACGAATCCGCACACCCCGGGAAACTTTATAACTCTCTTGAAGAAGAAGTGCCGCTCTGAAAATAAGGTTCTTTTCGTCCCAGGGAATGGTCCGGTCATCACCCCAAAGCTTGATTTTTCCGCTCCCCACTTCCTCCAATTCCAGACTATCAGAAAGGTTGATGGCCTGGAGAAGGGTTCTTATTTCATGATAGCCGTCGGGCCTCTTTTTTTCGACTTCCAGCCCCAGGTTGATTTTGGCGAAGGACTTAATCCTCATTCCTGAGCAACCTTTCGATCTCTTCCCATCCGCAGGCACGGTATCCTTTTGCCTCAAGGAAGGAAAGGTCGAACGCGCCTTTTTTCAGAGGCTGATTAAAACGGAGGCGGAGCAACCTTAGATTTCCCCTGTCGCCATCCTGGGAAAGGCGCATTTGCTGGGGGAGGCTGGTCGTGCCAAAAAAACGACGGACCTCGACACGCAAGGAATCCCGACGAGCCTCGATTAATCTCTGGCGTTCGTCCATTTTCAGGTCCCAGCCTTTCAGCTGACTCCACCTCCCCTGGAGAATGGCCGTGATTTCTTCCAGCCCGAGGCTAAAGCCCAGCAGTTTGTCAACGGCCTCTTCCTGTCCGGCCCGCCAATAGACTTTTTCGGAAGGAAGGACCAAAAGGGCACCGTCTTCCCCTATCCAAAGACGGGCTGATGTCCGGCCAAGGGTATCCTGGATTTCGATATAACCGGGCTGGGGAACTTGAAAAAGAAAAGAAAGTCTGGCCCTGGCCGTTTCATTTCTCCTTGTCAGGCTCAAAGAAGCATAGCCCTCAATGGAAGTCACTTGCGCGGGGGGAGGAGAAAAGAGAGGCTTGGAGGGATAACAGGCCCCAAAACAAATGAGAATGCTGGCCGCCGCAAGCCAAAAGCCAGTGCCGCACGTGGGGCCAAAACACTTCCTGACCGAAACGATGCTATCCCCCCGTCCCTTGCTTCCGGGGATCTTCATTGCCAGATACCTTTCCGGCAGCCTAATCCAGCCGGAACCCGTAATCCTCTGTCTTCTTATCCGGCCTTTTCGGCCTGGCTGGCTCCTCCCTTTTCTTTCCCCTCTCACCCTCGACAAGATGGAAGCCATAATCGTGGGTAGCCAACTCCGCTTTCTTTTTCCGCTTTCGCCAGAGAGGATAGAGGGGTGAACGCACCCGCTTGCCGAAACAGGAGAGTTTTGGGTTTAAAATAAGGAGAAGGACAAAAAGCGCCAGGATAACGAGAATCCCATAAACACCAAACCGCATCATTATTCCTTGGTTAGGATGACGCTCTTCCTTATTATACGTCCCCCCTGGAGAGGAGTCAACGAATGCAACTCGTAATCTAAGACCTGGGGAAAGAGGGCAGCTGCGCTAAAAGAAGTAACGAGGTTGCGATTTAAACTCTCGCTTCGATATCTTCCTGAAAGTTCGGTATTTTCGCTTTTTCCTTCGATTTGCCGAGATGAAAACCTAAGAAAAAGGCAGAAGTCACGATAAATGCTGTTAACATCGCCTTAAAAAATTGTTTCATTTTCTATTTCCTATTTTATTATACATCCTTATTTTTATTTTATTCATTAAATAGCAAAAGTCAACGGGTCCTTCATCCTCGAAATCGTCTTATAATCATCCGATCGGGCCTGACGCGGGCCATCCCTAACCACACCACCCCTCGGATGCTTGCCGCGCTGGCCTCTTCCTCTAAACTCCACGAGGCTGGGCATTTCATTTATTATCAAGAAAATAGAGAACTTCTCGATGCGCCGAGCCCCTTGTCTTCTCCAGATGCTCAGTGTCATTTTCTGGAACAGGATCAGCCCAGCCCATGGTTGATTTTTTCAAGAGCGATGAGTATATTTTCAAAAAAGGAAGAAAAGATGTCCAAAATAAGGGTTTGGCTTGTCCTCTCGTTGCTTCTCACGGCCTCGGTGGCTTTAGCCCAGGGAGTGAGAAACCCTGTCTGGGCTGGCGCTTTCTACGAGGGAGACCCGGATATCCTCTCGGCTCAAATCGACCGGTTTCTCCACAACGTCAGCCGGCTTCCCTCTCTTCCCAGCGAGGTGATAGCTCTCATCTCGCCGCATGCTGGCTACATCTATTCAGGCCAGACGGCTGCTTATGCTTATCGTCTTGTCCAGGGAAAGCCTTATGACACCGTTATTCTCGTTGGCCCCTCCCATCAGCACGGCTTCGAAGGATGTTCTATTTACCTCAAAGGCGCCTTTGGAACGCCGCTGGGCATCGTCAACGTCGATGAAGAAATCGCCGCCGAGCTCGCGCGTCTCACGAAATTTTCCTATATCGCGGCGGCGCATGAGAAAGAACACAGCCTTGAGGTTCAGGTTCCCTTCCTCCAAAAAACGCTCCCCGGGGCAAAAATCGTCCCCATCGTCATGGGTTATCCGACCCGAAGGACAATCACCACTCTGGCCGACGCTCTGGCCGAGGTCATGCCGAAGAAAAAAATACTCCTCCTTGCTTCAACTGACATGTCCCACTATCTCCCGGCCGACGAGGCTAAGGCCACGGATGAAAGAACGATTGCTCTTCTCCAGAAGCTCGACACTGGTGCTCTAATCAACAAGCTGGCCAGGGGAGAAAATTTTATGTGTGGCGCTGGACCCGTCGCCTCAGTCCTCCTCGCCCTCAAGAAAAGGGGGCAGCCCCATATCGAGATCCTCCACTATGCTGATTCTTCCCGCTTTGGTGGCCCTATCGTCGGATATCTGGCTGCTGCCTTATGCCTGCAGAGCAGCCCGCCGCCTGAGTTCAACCTCACGAACGAAGAGAAAAAAGAGCTGATCAGTCTGGCCCGGCGGGCCATCCAGGAATTCATCGTCCATCGCCATGTCCTGACTTATGAAACCCAAAACGCCTCTCTTCTCTCCGAGCGCGGGGCGTTTGTTACACTCAGGAAGAGAGGCAGGCTTCGTGGTTGCATCGGTTTCATCGAGCCTATCTTTCCCCTTTACGAGGCCGTTATCCGAGCCGCCATTTACGCTGCCACCGAAGACAACCGCTTTCCCCGTGTGTCCGAGGCAGAGCTCGTTGATTTAGCGGTCGAGATTTCGGTTCTGACGCCGCTCCGGAAAATCGACAACCCGCGCCTGGTTCAGGTGGGCAAGCATGGGTTGGTCATCGCCCGGGGCGAAAACCGAGGACTTCTCTTGCCTCAAGTGGCTATCGAGCAAAACTGGGATCGGGAAACTTTCCTTAGCCAGGCGTGCCTAAAAGCAGGCCTTCCTCCCGACGCTTGGAAGAAGGGGGCCGAGATGTATATTTTCGAGGCCATCGTTTTCGAGTAACGCGACAGTCACCCGAGAGAGCTTTGAGAATATCTCCGTCTCTGCTATAATAGGCTTCTTTCAAGGAGAAGAAGATGCCTATTTACGAATACATTTGTGTTCGCTGCGGCAACCGTCTCGAAGCCTTCCAAAAAGTTAACGAGCCGCCTCTCCAGAAATGCCGGATTTGCGGCGGGCAACTTAAAAAACTCGTCTCCCCGCCCGCCATCCAGTTCAGGGGAAATGGATGGTACATCACGGATTATGCTCGCAAATCGCCCCCTGAAAAAAATCAGGAGACGAAGCCCGCGGCGGGTCAGGAATCGGCTCTGGAGAAAAAATCAACCGAGGCGGCTAAACCCTCCTCCAACCAAGAATGACCCTCGACAAGGGAAATTCTGCCCGGACTCCCCTCGGCTGGGCCTTTTGACAACCCTCCCAGCCAGAGCATAAAATGGAAACGATGAAGGTTCTCGTCCGCGTCCCGAACTGGATAGGCGATGCCGTGCTTGCCCTCCCGGCTCTGGAAAGCCTCCGCTATAATTTGCCAGACGCCTCCCTAACGATTGTCGCCAAAAGCTGGGTCCAAGACCTCTTCATTCATAACAGCCTGAGCGCGGAGGTTTTCCCTCTCCCCGACCCCGACGATGTCAAGACAATCTGGACAACTGCCCAGGTCCTCAAAGCCAGCCGTTTTGATGCCGGACTTCTCCTCACCAACTCTTTCAGCTCTGCCTTCCTCTTTTATTTGGCCCGCATTCCCGAGCGCTGGGGTTACAGCACAGACGGACGGATAATGCTTCTCACCAAGAGCGTCGTCCCTCGAGCGAGCGATTCCCCCCGTCATCAAGTCTATTATTACCTGGATTTGATTCGAGAACTCGGGTTTGAAACCCTCGAACCCCAGCTCAAAATGCCCTTGCCTCCCGAGGTTCTCTCCTCGGCTCGAAGCCGGCTCAAAGCCCTGGGGGTTGACCAGGAAAAGCCCATTGTCATCATCAGCCCAGGCGCAAGCTACGGGCCGGCTAAAAGATGGCCGGCCTCGCGATTCGCCCACTTGGCCTCTCTTCTTCAAGAAAAAAAGGGGGCCGAAATCCTAATCATCGGAGCTAAAGAGGAAATGGATATTGCCACGTCGATCAGCCTTTCCATGCCCAGGCGACCGACCATCCTCACCGGTGCCACCTCCCTGGCTGAGCTTGTCGGCCTGATCTCGCTGGCTACGCTTTTCATCAGCAACGATACCGGCCCGATGCACATTGCCAATGCCCTCGGCGTTCCTGTCGTCGCCATCTTCGGTCCGACCGACCCCGCGGTGACGGGTCCATTTCAGAAGCCCTCTGTTTGCCTTAAAAAAGAAGTCCCCTGCTGGCCATGCTCCTACCGAGCTTGTCCCTATGACCATCGCTGCATGACCGGCATCTCAGCCGAGGAAGTGCTGGCCGCGTGTGAAACGGTATGGCCATGAGCAGGGCAGCTGTTTTCCTCGACCGCGACGGAACGCTCAACCAGGACTCTGGCTATCCTACCGATTACAGCCAGATCAACATTTTTCCTCAGAGCTTTGAAGCAGTCCGGCGGCTGAACCAGGCGGGTTTTCTCGTCATCATCCTGACCAATCAATCGGCGGTTGGTCGCGGGCTCCTCACCGAGGAGGCCCTCCAGTCTCTCCACGAAAGGATGCGTCAGGCTTTCGACGAAAAAAAAGCGCGGCTGGATGCGTTCTATTATTGCCCCCATTACGATGATTCCTCGACGGACCGCTTCCGAAGCCCCTGTCTCTGTCGGAAGCCGAACCCGGGCCTTGCCCTCCAGGCGGCAGCCGATTTCAAGATTAACCTCGAACGATCCTACATGGTCGGGGATAAAGTCGAGGACATACTGCTCGCCTTGAACATCAACGCCACACCAGTGCTGGTGCTCACCGGATATGGCGAGAAAAGCCTGGCTGAGCTGCGAAAGCTGGGCAGGGAACCCACCCACGTCGCGGCTGACATACTCGGCGCCGTGGAGTGGATTTTAGAGAGGGAAAAAAGCCTGACCCGAGCTGGCTCGTCGTGATTCTCGGGAGAAGCTGGCGGTGATTCGATTCGACGATATTCTCGAGAAGGTTACCCAGTCCTACACTGAAAGGGACATCAACTTCTTAAAAAAGGCATATGTTTTTGCGGCCCGGGCTCACCAGGGTCAAACGAGACGTTCCGGAGAACCCTACCTGAGTCATCCTCTCGAGGTGACCAGCATGCTCGCCGATATGCAGCTGGATAAGACCACTCTCGTCGCCGGTTTGCTTCACGATGTCCTCGAAGATACCGAAATCACAGCCGCCGAACTCAGGGAAAACTTTGGCTCTGAAGTGGCTGACCTGGTCGAGGGCGTGACGAAAATCAGCCGCGTCCAGGAAACTTCGCCGGAGGTCCGCCAGGCCGAGACGATCCGCAAAATCATCTTGGCCATGATCGATGACCTGCGGGTCATTTTCATCAAGCTCGCCGACAGAATCCACAACCTCAAGACGCTCAAGTTCATTCCCGAAGACAAACAAAAACAGATTGCCCGGGAAACGCTGGAAATTTATGCCCCCATTGCCAACCGGCTGGGAATGGGCCGGATCAAGGCAGAGCTCGAAGACCTCTCTTTCCGCTACGTCAACCCCGAGGCCTATTTCCAGATAGCTGCCCTTGTCGAGCCCCAGCGTCCGAAAGCTGAACAGCGTCTCCAGAAATTCCAGAGTGAACTCGAGGCCTTGATGAGGAAAAACAACATCCCGGCCGAGATCCACTACCGCATCAAGAGGCTTTACAGCATCTACGAAAAGATGCAAAGACGAGGCATCACCTTTGACCAGGTCTATGACTTCATGGCCCTCCGCCTCATTACGGATTCGGTCAAGAATTGCTATGCCGCTCTCGGCATCATCCACCAGAAATGGCCACCTCTGCCCCAGCGCTTCCGCGATTTCATCGCTGTGCCCAAGCCGAACCTCTACCAGGCGCTCCACACAACCATCATCACGGAAGAAAAGGACACCTTCGAGATTCAGATCCGGACCCACGATATGCACAACCTGGCCGAGAACGGGATTGCCGCCCACTGGAAATACAAAGACCAGGATCCCTCCAGCCTCTTCCGAGAAGACAGGCGGCTGGAGTGGCTGCGGGAGATGGTCGAGCTCTACAGGGAGCAGAAGAGCCCCCGCGAGTTCTTGAAGGGCCTTAAAATAGACCTCATTCCCGAAGAGGTCTACGCTTTCACGCCCAAAGGCAAGGTCATCACCCTGCCGCCCGGCGGTTCGGCTCTGGATTTTGCTTTCAAAGTCCACTCCGAAATCGGGCTCCACGCTTCGAGCGCTATCATCAACGGCAAGCCCGCTCCGCTGCGGACAATCCTCAAGACCGGCGATATCGTCGAGATCATCACCTCGCCCCGGAAGACTCCTCAGCGGAGCTGGTTGAACATCGTCTTCACTTCTGGAGCCAGGAATCAGATCAAGCGCTGGCTCAACCAGCAGGAAAAAATAAAGAGCACGAGCTTGGGGAAGAAGATCTGGGAGCGCGAGGTGAAAAGATACAACCTGCCCGCTGAATTCCTGGAGGAAGAACCACTCCTCGCTCGGCTGGCGGCCATTCTCCCTTTCAAGCTTAAGAGCCTGGACAATTTCTATGCGCTCCTCGGGTTGGGCAAGATCGTCCTCAACAAGAAATTCATGGC